>NZ_CP046121.1:0-316586 GCF_009707485.1 Nostocoides sp. HKS02
TCCTACCTGCTGGCCGCCCGCGGGGTGCAGCCGGGTCGGGTCCTCGCCATCACCTTCACCAACAAGGCCGCCGCCGGGGATGCGCGAGCAGATCGCCGCGCTCGTCGGCCCCGGGCCAAGGCCATGTGGGTCATGACGTTCCACTCGGCCTGCGTCCGCATCCTGCGCCGCGGGGCCGGCAGGTGGGAGCTGAAGTCCACCTTCTCGATCTACGACGCCGCCGACCAGCGGCTCACGTAGCCGATGGTGATGCGCGACCCTCATTACCGATCCCAAGCGCTACCCGCCGCGGTCGTTCAGCCACCAGGTGTCCAACCTCAAAGAACAGGCTCGTCGACGGGAGACCTTCGCCTCCCAGGTCGTCAGGGGCACCCATCAGGAGCGCATGCTCGCCGGGGCCTACTCCGGCTACCAGCGCCGGCTGCGGCAGGCCGAAGCGCCTCGACTTCGACGACCTCATCATGACCACGGTCAACATCCTCCAGGCCTTTCCCGACGTGGCGGGCACTACCGCCGACGCTTCCGCCGCGATCCTCGTCGACGAGTACCAGGACACCAACCATGCCCATTTCCAGCTCGTGCGCGGCTGGTGGGTGCGCGCAACCGGCACCGCAGGTATGCCAGTCGGCGACGGACCGGCCGTGGGCGGCCGGGAGCTCGTCGTGGTCGGGGATGCCGACCAGTCGATCTACCCGCCTTCCGGGGCGCGACGATCCGCAACATCGTGGAGTTCGAGCAGGACTACCCCGACGCCCCGGACGATCCTGCTGGAGCAGAACTACCGCTCCACCCAGACCATCCTCCAGGCCGCCAACTCGGTCATCGCCAAGAACCCCGAGCGCCGCAAGAAGAACCTCTGGACCGACAGCGGCGACGGCGCGCTGATCGTGGGCTATGTCGGCGACAACGAGCACGACGAGGCGGCCTTCGTCGCCAAGACCATCGACGAGCTCGGCGACTCCGCGGGGTCAAGCCCAAGGACGTCGCGGTCTTCTACCGCACCAACGCCCAGAGCCGGGCCCTGGAGGAGGTCTTCGTCCGGGTCGGGTTGCCCTACAAGGTGGTTGGCGGCACCCGCTTCTACGAGCGGCGTGAGGTCAAGGATGCGCTGGCCTACCTGCGCGTCATCTCCAACCCGACCGACACGGTCAACCTGCGCCGCATCCTCAACGTGCCCAAGCGCGGCATCGGCGACCGCGCCGAGGCCTGCGTGGCGGCGCTGGCCGAGCGCGAGCGCATCCGTTCATCGCCGCGCTCGGTCGTCCCGAGGACGCGCCCGGGATCGCGACCCGCTCGGTGGCCGCGATCAAGGGCTTCACCGGGCTGCTCGAGGAGCTCGGGGCGATCCACGCCGACGACGAGCGCGGGGTCGGCGACCTCCTCGAGGCAGTCATCGACAAGTCCGGCTACCTCGCCGAGCTGCGCGCCTCGCACGACCCGCAGGACGAGACCCGCATCGAGAACCTCGCCGAGCTCGTCGCCGTGGCCCAGGAGTTCGACGAGACCCGGGCCGTCACCGGTGAGGTGGCCAGCCTCGAGGACTTCCTCGAGCAGGTCTCCCTGGTGGCCGACGCCGACGAGATCCCCGACTCCGAAGAGGCGGAGGACCTCGGCGTCGTCACGCTCATGACGCTGCACACCGCCAAGGGCCTGGAGTTCCCGGTCGTGTTCCTCACCGGCATGGAGGACGGCACCTTCCCCCACCTGCGGGCGTTGGGTGACCCCAAGGAGCTCGAGGAGGAGCGCCGCCTCGCCTATGTCGGCATCACGCGGGCCCGCGAGCGGCTGCACCTGTCCCGGGCCGCCGTCCGGTCCGCGTGGGGTGCTCCCCAGTACAACCCGGCGAGCCGGTTCCTTGATGAGATCCCCGGCCACCTCGTCGACTGGCAGCGTGCTGAGGCCGCGACCACGTCGCGCCGGCCCGGCACCCCGGCGGTGGCGACCCTCGCGGCACGCCCCGGCGTTCGTTCGCCGGGCAACCGCCCGCTCATCGCCCTGCACCCTGGCGACCGGGTGACGCACGACGCCTACGGCCTCGGCACCGTGGTCAAGACCGAGGGCGAGGGCGACAAGACCCAGGCGCACGTCGACTTCGGCGGCGAGACGGGGGTCAAGCGGTTCCTGCTGCGCTACGCCCCGCTCGAGAAGCTCTGAGGCCAGCTCCGAAGCAAGCTCTGAGGCCAGCTCTGAGGTCGCGACCGGCGCCCGGTGGGGTGCCGGGTCCGGCTACTGCAGGTGGTGGGCGTGCAGCCGGGGGCGGGGTTGATCGCTGCGCCACCGTACGGGTGGATCTCGAGGTGGAGGTGCGGACCCGTCAGGTGGCCGGTGTTGCCCGACAGCCCGACGATCTTGCCGGGGGCGACCTTGGCGCCGACGGTCGTGTCGATCTCGCTCATGTGGGCGTAGACCGAGACGGTGCCATCCCAGTACTGGATCGAGACCTTGTTGCCGTAGCCGTTCTCCCAGCCGGTCGAGATGACCGTGCCGGTCGACATCGCCGCGATCGGGGTGCCGACCGGTGTGGCGAAGTCGTTGCCCTCGTGCATGCGCCCCCAGCGCCAGCCGAAGCCGGAGGTGAACGTCGCGCCCTTGATCGGCAGCACCCACGCCTCGGTGGCCTGGCGCGCCGCCTCGGCCTTCTTCAGCGCGGCGACGGCGAGGCCCTTGCTCGCGACGGAGGACCGCTGGGCGCTGCGTGCGACGCGCTGCGCCTCGCTCACTCGACCCAGGGCGGTGCTGTTCTGCAGCTCGCGCTGCTGCTCGGTCTCCATGCGGTCGAACTGCGTCGCCGCGGCATCCATCGCGCGGGCCCGGCTGGCCGAGCCGGTGACGTCGAAGTAGGCCGGTGCCGACTCGGCGACGGTGGCGCCGGTCGCGGTGACCACCAGGGCTGCGGCTGCCGCGCTGGGGAGGATGAAGCCACTACGGAAGCCAGCCGGGAGTTGGGGTCCCCTCTTCGGGCCGCGGTGACGGCCGGGGGCGCGATGGCGCCCCGAGTAGGAAGGTGAGCTCACTTGGGTGACGACCTCGCGCGCGGGGAACACGGAAGCACCGAGGGTAGCGTGACCCGTTCGTTATCCAAAATCTTTCCGACGAACTGGTGGGTCCGTCGTGCTCAGGAAGAGTCCGGCGACTCTCGGCGGAGCTCGGTGACGCCCGGCGTGACGGTGTGCCCGTCGGAGTCGAGATGGGCCAGCGTCGAGGAGATCCCGTGGACGACGCTGCCGATGATGGGCAGCGACATGTGGCCGACCCCGTGCGGGTCGATGTTCTGGGCGCTGAGGTCGGGGTGCTTCAGGGCGGCGTTGCGCTGGGGGAAGACCATCTGGTCGAGGTCGGACCAGTACACGACGAACCGGGTGCGGCAGTTCGGCACCGGCTGGTCCAGCTCGCGCATCAGACCGCTGCCGGGCCGCAGCTGCCGGGTGAGCTGGTTGTGCCACCCGTATGCCGTGTAGGTGCCCTGATGGGGTGTCCCCAGCGTCACCAGGGTGTGCACGCGCTCGTCGCCGCCGAGCCGGGTGACGTAGTAGCGGGCGATGAGACCGCCCATGGGTGCCCGACGACGTGGATCCGCTCGTAGCCCGTCTCGGCGACCAGCGCCTCGACCTCCTCGGCGAGCTGGGCTGCCGCAACGCGGACGTCGGCCGTGAAGGGGGAGTAGTTCATCGAGGTGACCCGGCCGAATCCGCGGCGACGCAGCCCGAGGCGCAGGAGCGTGAAGATCGACCGGTTGTCGACCATGCCGTGCACCAGGAGGATCGGCGTGCCGGCCGCCTCCACGTCGGAGATCACCAGCCCGCGCTGGATCGGCGGCAGATGCTCGACGCGGTACCCGAACTGGCTGTCGCGCTCGTGTCGGCCGACCAGGCCCCACGGATAGAGCGCGAGGTGGGTCGTGACCCACGCGGCCTCGACGGCGGCTCCGACCAGTCCGGTCGGCGTGGACAGGGCCTTGGCCGCGCCGCCCACGATGTCCTGCGCAGCGTCCGCGGTGCCCTTGACCGCCGCGGCGGTGCCGACGACCGCGCGGGTGGCTCGGCCGAGCAGGGTTCCCGGGCGCGCCTGGGACTCCGACGAGGGCCGCGACGGTGCGGCGGGCCGGCGAGGGCGCGAGACGCTCAACGACATGACCCTGCGAACCTACTGGGTGAAACCGGGACATTCGCGTGTTGTGGGTCACGATCCGGCGTGTCCTCGTGCGAAGGTGGCGAGCCGCCCGTGTGGTGCTGCGCACCCGACCGGCCGCGCGCCGGTCCGCAGTGGCTAGTCTGCGGCCATGACTGACTCTCCCCTGCGCGTCGTCGTGGCCAAGCCCGGGCTCGACGGACATGACCGTGGCGCCAAGGTTGTCGCCCGCGCCCTGCGCGACGCGGGCATGGAGGTGGTCTACACCGGCCTCCACCAGACACCCGAGCAGATCGTCGAGGCGGCCATCCAGGAGGATGCCGACGCGGTGGGTCTGTCGGTCCTGTCCGGCGCCCACATGACGCTGTTCGCCAAGGTCATGGACCTGCTCAAGGCGCGTGACGCCGCTGACATCGTCGTCTTCGGGGGCGGCATCATCCCCGAGGCCGACATCCCGGAGCTCGAGAAGATCGGCGTCGCCAAGGTGTTCACGCCCGGCGCGACCACCACCGAGATCGTGGCCTGGGTTCGGGGCAACGTCACCCAGCAGTAGCACCGCTCCTAGCCGACCACCGGCACGGTGAACAACGCCGGCTGCGTGGGTGAGGCGTGCACGGTGACCGGCTGGACGGCATACGCGTTCTTGTAGGCCGCGTCGGTGCTCGCGAGCACCAGCTCGAGCCGGTGCCCCGCCAAGACCTGGTGGACGATCGCCGGCAGCTCGATGTGCACGGGCTGGGTCACGTCCGCGACCCGAACCGGGCTGATCAGCTTGTGGACCAACGTCTTGGTGCCGTCAGGGGCGACGTCGTAGAGCTTCGCGAAGACCTGCAGCTGGCCGCTGGGGCCACCGGCCTGGGTGGCGGCCGCTGCGGGGGAGTCGAACCGCACGTCGAGCGTCGGCGACCCGACGATGGTCTCGGCGGTGACCAGCGGGGCGGTCGACCACGAGCCGAACGTCCCCGGGGTGTCGTAGGGCGCCGTGGTGCCGGCGGGCAAGGACACTCGGCCCTCGAGCCCCGAGATCTCCGAGTAGGACGCCGCGGCGCCACCACCGGGGTTCGACCAGCTGGTCGAACCGGGGAGGATCGCGGACTTCGAGGAGACGAGCTGGTCGGCCGACGAGAGGTACCAGCTCTGGCGCGAGCCGACGGGGAACGACGGTGCGCTGGCGTATGCCGGTGCAGCAGTGCCGGTGTAGCTCACCCAGTCGCGGAAGTACGCGAACGCGGGGCCGGTCGAGACCTTGACGTCCTTGAGGTAGTGGTCGAACCAGTTCTTGATGCGCAGGCCGAGGTAGGTGTCCTCGATGTGCTGGCCGGACAGGTCGAGCTCGCCGGGAGCCGCGCCGCTGTTGCCGTTGACGCCGCCGGAGTGGCCCCACGACTGCCAGGCCATCGACACCGGGACGCCGCGCGCCTTGAACCCGCGGTAGGTCGCCGCGGCCTCCTGGAGGTTGAACAGGGTGTCGTTCTCGCCCTGGATGAGGAAGGTCGGGATGGTGACCTGGTCGAGGTAGTGGCCGACCGAGACCCGGTTCGTCAGGGTGAACGTGTCGCTGGTCGGGTAGCCGAGGGTGTCGAGCGTCGCCTTGGCCTGGCAGGCCTCGAGGACGAAGTTGGGGCACCCCACGTTGCGGCTCGGGTCATAGCTGGCGCCCTGGATGCCGTCGGCGATACCCACGCCGAAGAACAGGTCGGTCCAGCCCATCTTCTCCGTGCCCGGGTTGGAGTCCGCGTAGGTGACTCCCGTGGTGAAGCTCGTGTTGTTCGGCGCCAGCGAGTAGCGCAGGTCGTTCCACGTGATGAGCGGGACGAGGGTGTCGACCCGCTTGTCGACGGCCGCGGTGGCGAACTGGATCTGGCCGCCGTACGAGCCGCCGATCATGCCGATCCGTGGGTCGTGGGTGGCCGGGTTGTCGAGCTTGGTGAAGTCGACCGTGAGCGTGCCCGACCCCGCGGCAACGCCCCCACGGAGGAGGAGTCGTATGCCGCGGAGCCGCCGCCCCCGAGAAGGTGACGAGCGAGCTGGCCGCGATGCCGTCGCGGCCGGGGTCGTCAAGCGAGATCTTGCACCCGCTGTTGGGGAAGCCGAGGCCCGTGTAGGAGAGCACCGTGTAGCCGCGCTGGGCGAACGCCTGGCCCAGGCCCGCCTGGTCGGTCTTGCTGCCGCCGAACCCGTTCGTGGTGAGGATCGAGGGCACCCGTGCCGACGGGCTCGCGCTGTGGGGCTTGTAGAGGTCGGCGTCGATGGTGCAGGTCTGGGGCTGCCCGAGGTCGTTGGTGCCAGCCGGTACCGAGAAGTGCAGGCCCGTGTAGGTGTCGACGGTGTCGAGCGTGGGGGCCGTGGTCTGGGCGGAGGCCGGCTGCCCCGCTGCGAGGAGACCCGCGGCGGCAAGCGCGGCGGCGACTGCGGTGGCGAACGAGACGACGGGCCGTGACCGGCGCAAGGGCGACATGCCTGCTCAACGACACCGACGGTCCCGCGGTTACGCTCAGCCATGGCCTTCACCTCCGCCGAGCTCGATGCGGCCACGGCCGTCGTGCGACGCCACTTCGCCCCCACCGCCCAGCTCGCCTGGCCCCTCCTCGGTCGCGAGATCGGTGCGCAGGTCTGGGTCAAGCACGAGAACCAGACCCCCACCGGTGCGTTCAAGGTGCGTGGCGGGCTGGTCTACGCCGACCGGGCCCGCCGCGAACGACCGCAGGTCACGGGCTTCGTCTCGGCCACCCGGGGCAACCACGGGCAGTCCCTCGCGTATGCCGGCCGGGCTGCCGGGTTGCGCGTCGTGATCGTCGTACCCGGGGGGAACAACCCTGACAAGAACGCCGCGATGGTCGGGTTCGGCGCCGAGCTCGTCGTCCACGGTCGGGACTACCAGGAGTCCCGTGAGTATGCGACAGGCCTGGCCGAGGAGCTGGGACTGGAGTCGGTCCCGGCCTTCCACCCGGACCTCGTCGTGGGGGTCGCGACCTACGCCAAGGAGCTGTTCGACGAGGCGGGCCCGCTCGACACGGTGTACGTCCCGGTCGGCATGGCCTCGGGGATCTGCGGCCTGATCGGCGTGCGCGACCTGCTCGGGCTGTCGACCGAGGTGGTCGGCGTGGTGAGCGAACGGGCGCCCGCGACGGCGCTGTCGTTCGCGGCGGGCACGGTCGTGACGACGCCTGACGCGGACACCTTCGTCGACGGGGTGGCCTGCCGTGCCCCGGTCCCCGAGGCGGTGGCCGAGATCGGGCGCGGGGCGGCCCGGGTCCTGACGGTGAGCGAGGATGCCGCCGCCGAGGCGATGCGCCTGATGCTTCGCACGACCCACCAGCTGCCCGAACCCGCCGGTGCCCTGGCCCTGGCTGGACTGATGTCGGAGCGCGACCACGTGGCCGGGCGTCGGGTGGCGGTGATCCACAGCGGTGGGAACTGCGACGCCTCGATCCTCACGGAGGTCCTGGCGGGCTCGACACCCCGGCCCTGACTGCCTGCCCGCGCCGGACGGGTGGCGGACCTATCCTCAGCGCATGTCGTCGCGCGCCCGCCAGACCCTGGGCGGCCTCGCGGTCTGCCTGACCGCCCTTGCCGTTGCCGCCGGATGCTCCGGGAAGCCCGCGGCCGCCCCACGCCACCCCAGCACGACCACGACGCCGTCGGCCACGCCCACCCCGAGCCTGCCTGGCGTCCCCTTGAGCGGGGGCCCGGTGCTGGCCGTGAAGATCGACAACACCCCGGCCGGCCGCCCGCGCATCGGGTTGGCCCAGGCCGACGTCGTCTACGTCGAGCCGGTCGAGGGTGGCCTGACGCGCCTGATGGCGGTCTTCAGCCGTCACCTGCCCTCACTCGTAGGCCCGGTGCGCTCGGGCCGCGAGACCGACAAGGACCTGCTGGCCAACTACGGACCTGTGGCGCTGGCCTACTCGGGCGCCTCGAGCTACACGGTGGGGGTGCTCGCGACGGGGCACCAGGTCAACCTCGTCTTCGACTATGGCAGCCGCGGCTTCTACCGCGACCATTCCCGTCCGGCGCCGTACAACGTCATCGGCAACACCACCCAACTGCTCGCTCGGGCTGGCGGTGGCGTGCGCCCGGGCGACATCGGCTTCCGGTACGGGGCGCCGACCACGGCGGGCACTCCCGCCACCTCGGTGGTCGCGTCCTGGCCGTCCTCGACCGAGGCCCTGGTCTGGAATCCCGCGCGCAAGGTGTACCTGGTCACCACCAACAGGCAGGCGGACGTCAGTCCCACCGGCCAGCAGTACACAGCCTCGACCGTCGTCGTCCAGTATGTCCGGACGCACCTGACTGCCAACCGCGACGTCAACGGCGTTCAGACACCGCTCGCCGAGGTGATCGGCCACGGCGCGGCGACGGTCCTGCGCGATGGCCGCGTCTGGCGGGGCACCTGGTCCCGGCCCTCCGCCACGGCGCCCACGGTCTTCACGTCCGCCGGCAAGCGCGTCACCTTTGCGCCGACCGGCACGGTGTGGGTGCTGCTCGTGGCCGTGGGCCAGCCCGTCACCGTGCGCTGATCGGGCCCGTGCAGGGGTCGTCCACGTGCTCGGGTGAGATTGGTCCCATTGGGCTCCACGGCCCCTACCCGGGGCGGCCCGCGGGTCCTGACAGGGCTAGTCTCGGGCACGAACCACACCCCCTTCCGTAGACGAGGACGTCAGACGTGGATCTGTTCGAGTACCAGGCGCGAGACATGTTCGAGGCCCACGGCGTGCCCGTGCTGGCCGGCGCGATCGCCACGACCCCGGAGCAGGCCCGCGCGGCCGCCGAGGAGATCGGCCCCAAGAGTGGCGGGGTGACCGTCGTCAAGGCCCAGGTCAAGACCGGCGGTCGCGGCAAGGCTGGCGGCGTCAAGGTGGCGAAGTCCCCCGAGGAGGCCGAGGCGGCTGCCACGGCGATCCTCGGCATGGACATCAAGGGCCACACCGTCGGCACGGTCATGGTCGCCCAGGGCGCCCGGATCGCGGAGGAGTACTACTTCTCGGTCCTGCTCGACCGCACCAACCGGTCCTACCTCGCGATGTGCAGCAAGGAGGGCGGCATGGAGATCGAGCAGCTCGCCGTCGAGCGGCCCGAGGCGCTGGCCCGGGTCGCGGTCGACCCGAACACCGGGATCGACGAGGCGAAGGCCCGCGAGATCGTCGAGACCGCGGGCTTCGACGCCGAGACCGGCGCCAAGATCGTCCCCGTCCTGCAGCGCCTCTGGGAGGTCTACCGCGACGAGGACGCCACGCTGGTCGAGGTCAACCCGTTGGTCAAGACCGAGGACGGCGACATCGTCGCCCTCGACGGCAAGGTGACCCTCGACGAGAACGCCGGCTTCCGCCACGCCGACCACGAGGCCCTCGAGGACAAGGCAGCCGCCGACCCGCTCGAGGCCGCGGCCAAGGAGAAGGGGCTCAACTACGTCAAGCTCGACGGCTCCGTCGGCATCATCGGCAACGGCGCCGGCCTGGTCATGTCCACGCTCGACGTCGTCGCCTACGCCGGTGAGGAGTTCACCGACGCAAGTGGCAACCACCCCAAGCCGGCCAACTTCCTCGACATCGGTGGCGGCGCCTCGGCAGAGGTCATGTCGAACGGCCTGCACATCATCCTCGGTGACGAGCAGGTGAAGTCGGTGTTCGTCAACGTCTTCGGCGGCATCACCGCCTGTGACGCGGTCGCCAACGGCATCGTGGGCGCGCTGAACAACCTCGGCGACGAGGCCACCAAGCCGCTCGTCGTCCGCCTGGACGGCAACAACGTGGAGGAGGGCCGGCGGATCCTCGCTGATGCGAACCACCCGTTGGTGACCATCGAAGCGACCATGGACGGCGCGGCCCGCAAGGCTGCCGAGCTCGCGGCCCTGAGCTCCACCAACTGACCTAAGGAACGGCATACCAATGGCAATTTTTCTCGACGAGAACTCCAAGGTCATCGTCCAGGGCATGACCGGCTCCGAGGGCATGAAGCACACCCAGCGCATGCTGCGGTCCGGCACCCAGATCGTGGGCGGCGTCAACCCCCGCAAGGCCGGCGAGTCGGTGGGCTTCGAGGGTGGCGTGACCATCCCCGTGTACGGCACCGTAGCCGAGGCCATCAAGGAGACCGGCGCGACGGTGTCGGTGATCTTCGTCCCCCCGGCCTTCGCCAAGTCGGCCGTGGTCGAGGCGATCGATGCCGAGATCCCACTGGCCGTCGTCATCACCGAGGGCATCGCGGTCAAGGACACCGCAGAGTTCTACGCGTACTCCCGGAGCAAGGGCACGACCCGCATCGTCGGCCCGAACTGCCCCGGCCTGATCAGCCCCGGCAAGTCCAACGCCGGCATCATCCCGGCCGACATCGCCGGCCCGGGCCGCATCGGGCTGGTCTCCAAGTCGGGGACCCTGACCTACCAGATGATGTATGAGCTGCGGGAGTTCGGCTTCTCCTCCGCGGTCGGCATCGGCGGCGACCCGATCATCGGCACCACCCACATCGACTGCCTCGAGGCGTTCGAGAAGGACCCCGAGACCGACGCGATCGTCATGATCGGCGAGATCGGCGGCGACGCCGAGGAGCGGGCCGCGGCATACATCAAGGAGCACGTGAGCAAGCCGGTCGTCGGCTACGTCGCGGGCTTCACCGCCCCCGAGGGCAAGACGATGGGTCACGCCGGCGCCATCGTGTCCGGCTCGGCCGGTACCGCTGCGGCCAAGCAGGAGGCGCTCGAGGCCGCCGGGGTCAAGGTCGGCAAGACGCCGTCCGCGACCGCGGACCTGATGCGCGAGATCATGCGGGGTCTGCAGAAGTAGCCCTCCGGAGGTAGTCCCTCCGGCCACCGCGCCTGCGTGAAGGATCGTCCGGGTCATGACCCGGACGATCCCTTCACGGTGACAGGGTATGCCGTGCGGCCGGCTACTTCTGGCGGGCGAGCGCCAGCGGCCGGTCGAGCTCGGTGAAGGCCTGACCGGGGTGGGCCGCCTTCGTGATGACGACCGTGCTCACGGCACCAGGGGTGTGCTGCGCCGTGACCCCCACCCACGCACTGACCGTCGGGGAGCCGTCCGCGAAGACGGTGTCGAGGCGGTAGGTGCCCTGGCTCGGCCCGGGCGTGGCGCGGACCGTCCCGTTGCCGAAGGTGCAGCCGTGGGCGAGCAGCGAGGTCGAGCGGGCAAGGTCCGCCGCGACGAGTGAGGCCGCGTCGACGTCCTCGAACAACCGCACCCGCTGAACGCCGAGGTAGGCGGCGACGCTGTGACCGGCGCGGATCCTGACGATGCCGTAGCGACCGGCTACTCCGGACAGGTAGGCATCGGTCTCGCACTGCACGACCCCGCCGAGACCACCCTCGGGCTGGGCCGGCCCGGCAGTCGTCGGCTGGCCGGCGGTCAGGCCCGGCGAGCTCCACTGCGACGCGGCGACGAACAGGCGGGACGAGATCAGGGGCGCGACGCCGGCGACCGGCATCTGCTCGTCCACGGCCCTGGGGCCAGACCCGGTGGTCGTCGCTGCCGGGGTGGGGGTACCGGAGCCGTACCTCGCGAGGCGCGTGGTCGCGATCGACGCCAGGGCGCCGACCTGGGCCGGGGTGAAGGCCGTCGGGCCGGGGCGTGAGTCGACGACCTGGACCAGCGTGACGTCACGGTGGCCCACCGCGATCACGAACCACCCGGAGCCCGCCTCGCCTGCGGTGTAGGAGTAGAGCCGGGGCCACGCCGAGGTGGACGCGGGTGGACTGCGGTGACCACGAAATGGGGCTGGGCGCACCCGGCGATGTCGGACGCCATGCCCTCGGCGACGGTCGTCGGGTCGAGCGCGGCCGAGATCGCGAAGCGTGTCTGGCCCCCGCTGACGGTCGATCCCGGGACGGTGAGCTCCTCACGTCGCGTCTGTCCCAGAGGGACGGTGGTGAGGCACTCGTGGTCGGTCGCCGTGACCGGGGTGTCGCGAACCGTGCCCTGCAGGCCCAGGCTCTGGACCCACTCCTGTGGCAAGGGCAGGGCGCCCGGCACGTCCAGGAGGTTCGCCGAGGTGGCTGTGGCAGTGCTGGTCGTGGTGGTCGCCCCGGCCGGGGCCCCGCTGGTGGTCGCCGGGGTCACCGGTAGTCCCGGGTGCTGCCCGAGCTGGGCGGAGGCCACCGTCGCGATGACAACCGCTGCCGCCGCCGCGGACGCGCTCCAGACCGCCCGCCGCCGGCGGCGGCCGAGCGCCACGGGCCCGCACGAACCGCGCCTCGGGCAGCGGCACCTCCTCGACCTCGCGGCGCAGGGTGGTCATCGCGCCGCGCAGCAGGACCTCATCCTGCGCGGTCCAGTCCTCGAGCTCAGCCATGGGTGCTCTCCTCGTGCCGCAGCGCCTGCGCGAGCTGGGCGCGGCCCCGGTGCAGGCGGGCCTTGATGGTGCCCGCCGGGGTGTTCGTCTCGTGGGCGATCTGGTCGATGCTGAGATCGCCGATGTAGTGCAGGGTCACGGCCTCGCGCACCGGGGCCGGCAGCGTCCGCAGCGCAGCGACGATGGCCACCCGGTCCTCGTTCGGGGCCGTGGTGGGGGCGTGGGCCCCGTGCCGCTCGTGCGCGCGCTCCTGGGTGGTCCGCTTGCGCCAGCCCGAGATCGCGATCCGGCGGGCCACGGTGCGTACCCAGGCGAGGGGGTCGTCGTGGGTGCGGACCGTGGACCACTGTTGCCACGCCCGGGCGTAGGCCTCCCTGAGTGCTGTCCTGTGCCACCGTCAGGTCGCCGGTGAAGCCGTACACGAGGTGGATGACCCGGCGGGCGGTGTCGCGGTAGAACGCGTCGAACTCCGCCTCCGCGGAGGGCTCCGTCGTCGCGGAGCGCCCGCCCGTCCCTGACACCGTGACCTCCTCGATGACCTCCTCGATGACCTCCTCGATGACCTCCTCGATGACCTCCTCGACGACCTCCTCGACGGCGAGAGCGGGCGCCACGCCTCGGTTCCTCAGGGACATCACACCGCAGCAGACGCCTGGGCGGGACCACCGGTTGCGGCATGTTTGCACATTTCTGCCACTGCACCGGCGTTGCTCGACCGATCGTCGCGGCCGGTCAGCGACGATGGGGCGGTCATGAGTGTCATGGAAATGCTGCGCGGGGGAACCTCGTCCACGACCACCGGGGCCGGGGGCGACCGTCAGGCCCTGCAGCGGGCGGTGCTCGCAGGGGCTGGGGCCGCTGCCGCCTCGGCCTGCGCCTGCGTCCTGCCTGCCCTGCTCGTCTGGGTGGCGGCCTCGCAGAGCACCGTCGACTGGACCACCGCGCTGGGAGTGGGGGCGAGCCTGTGGCTGCTCGGCACGGGGGCGCACCTCACGATCGGCGCGGCCCACGTCACCATGGTGCCGCTGGCCTTCCTCGCCGCGGCGGTCGTCGGCGCCACCTGGGCCGCAGTGCGTGCCGCTCGGGCCGCGGCGCAGGACCGCACACCTGTCCACCTGGCCGACCTCGTCCACCGCCCGCTGGCGCTCGTGCTGGCGAGCTGGACCGGCGGGTATGCCGCATGTGCCGCGATCTGGTCCGTGGTCGCCCTCGCGGCAGGACCCTCGCCCGCCGTGCCCAGCCTCGTCGTGCCCGTCCTCGTCGTGCCGGCCGTCTCCGCAGGCGCGGCGCTGGGCTGGCTGGCCGGGGGGCGCCCCGAGCTCCTCGGGTCCCGCGTGCGCCGTCCGGGCTGGCTGCCCGATGCTGCCCGTCGAGCACTCCGCCCCGGGCTGGAGGGCGCGACCGCCCTGCTGGCGGCGGGCGTCGTGGCCTGTGTCGTCATGGTGGTGTTCAGGTTCGACCGGGTCAGCCACCTCCAGTCCGAGCTCGCCCCGGGGATCATCGGCGGAGCCGTACTGACCTTGGCCCAGGTCCTGGCGCTGCCGAACCTCGCACTCTGGGCGGTGTCGTTCGCCGCGGGAACGGGGTTCAGCGCGGTGCAAGGTGCCTCTGCGTCCTGGACCGGCAGCCGGACCTCCCTGCTGCCCATGGTGCCCGTGTTCGGTGCGCTGCCGGATCCTGGGGCGTTCCCGGGCTTCCCTTCCGCTCGTCGTGCTGGTGCCGTTGGCCGTGGGCGCACTCATCGGCTGGCGGTCGCTGCGCGCGGTCGCACGGTTGTCGACGATGCGGACCAAGCTGACGGTGACGGCCACCGCGGTCGTCGTGGGTGCGAGCTGCCTCGGGCTGCTCGATGCCATCGCGGGGTCGTCGCTCGGGGCGGCGCGGCTGTCGGCCATCGGGGCTCCGGCCGGTGCGATGACCCTGGCCCTGCTCGTGGAGTTCGCCGCGGGTGCCGGACTCGTGCTGGCCTGGGACCGCTGGAAGCTGCGGCGCTGACCACCCGCTGACCACCCGCTGACCACCCTGGGGCGGACGCGCTCGCGCCGTCCCCTGACGTGGTCGGTATCGTCTGCGGCGTGACCGGCATCGTCGTCCTCGTCTCTGGCTCCGGCACCAACCTCCAGGCGCTCATCGACGCCACCGCCGACCCGGCATACGGCGTGCGCATCCTCGGTGTCGGCGCCGACCGTGCCGGGATCACCGGCCTGCACCGCGCTGGGGCCGCAGGCATCCCCACGTTCGTCTGCCGAGTCGAGGACTACCCGACCCGCGCGCAGTGGGATGCCGCGCTGGCCGAGCGCATCGGTGACCACGACCCGGCGTTCGTCGTCTCGGCAGGGTTCATGAAGCTGCTCGGCCCCGAGGTGCTCGGCCGGTACACCGTGCTCAACACCCATCCCGCGCTGTTGCCCGCGTTCCCCGGCGCCCATGCCGTCCGTGACGCGCTCGCGGCAGGCGCGGAGGTCACCGGGTGCACGGTCCACGTCGTCGACGCGGGGGTCGACACCGGGCCGGTGCTCGCGCAGGTGTCCGTCCCGATCCTCCCGGGCGACACCGAGGACACGCTCCACGAGCGCATCAAGGCTGTCGAGCACCCGCTGCTCGTCCAGGTCGTGGGCCGCGCGGCCCGCGAAGGAATCACCGTCATCGATGGGAAGGCCAGCATTCCGTGACCCCGCAGTCGACCGACCACCCCGCTGACCCCGCTGACACCGATGACCCCGCCGGGTCCGGGCGCCGCCCGATCCGGCGTGCGCTCGTCTCCGTCTACGACAAGACCGGGCTGGAGGAGCTCGCCCGCGGCCTGCATGCCGCAGGCGTCTCGCTGGTCTCCACCGGCGGGTCGGCCGCGCTGATCGAGGGGCTCGGCATCCCGGTGACGGCCGTGGAAGACCTCACCGGCTTCCCCGAGTGCCTCGAGGGCCGGGTCAAGACCCTGCACCCGCGGGTTCACGCCGGGATCCTTGCCGACACCCGCAAAGCCGACCACCTGCGCCAGCTGGCCGATCTCGGCGTCGAGCCCTTCGAGCTCGTCGTCGTCAACCTGTACCCGTTCCGCGAGACCGTGGCCTCGGGTGCCGGCCCTGACGAGGTCATCGAGCAGATCGACATCGGCGGCCCGTCGATGGTGCGCGCGGCGGCCAAGAACCACCCGAGCGTCGCGGTCGTCACCGACCCCGCGGCATATGGCGCGGTGGTGGACGCGGTCGCGGCTGGCGGATTCACCCTGGCGGAGCGCAAGCGGCTCGCCGCCCAGGCCTTCGTGCACACGGCCGACTACGACACCGCGGTGGCCAGCTGGATGGGCAACGTCTACACCGACACCTCCGAGGGCACCGGGTTCCCGGCCTGGGCGGGCGCGACCTTCACCCGCGCCGCGGTGCTGCGCTACGGCGAGAACCCGCACCAGCGGGCCGCGCTGTACCGCCACTGGCGCGCCGGGGTTGCCTCCGCCGAACAACTGCACGGCAAGGAGATGTCCTACAACAACTACGTCGACACCGACGCCGCCGTACGTGCCGCGCACGACCACGGTGACCAGCCGACCGTCGCGATCGTCAAGCACGCCAACCCGTGTGGCATCGCCGTGGCCGACACGATCGAGGACGCGTATGCCGCGGCGCACGAGACCGATCCCGTGTCCGCGTTCGGGGGCATCATCGCCGCGAACCGCCCGGTGACCCTGGCGATGGCGGAACGGGTCAGGACGTGTTCACCGAGGTCATCGTCGCCCCGGACTTCGACGCCGACGCGCTGGAGCTGTTGCAGCAGAAGAAGAACCTCCGGATCCTGCGGCTGCCCGCGGACCTCGCCCGCACTGCGGACGCGGTGGAGACCCGACCCATCAGCGGCGGCCTGCTCATGCAGACCGTCGACCGGGTGGACGCGGTCGTGGAGGGTGACAAGCCGGGCGGTGACGACGCTTCGCGCTGGACGCTGGTCACGGGTTCGGCGGCGGACGAGGCCACCTTGGCCGACCTGCAGTTCGCGTGGCGGGCGATCCGGGCGGTGAAGTCGAACGCGATCCTGCTGGCCCGCGACGGCGCCGCGGTCGGGATCGGCATGGGCCAGGTCAACCGGGTCGACTCGTGCCACCTGGCGGTGTCGCGGGCCGGGTCCGAGCGGGCACGCGGAGCGGTGGCGGCGTCGGACGCGTTCTTCCCGTTCGCCGACGGCCTTCAGGTGCTGCTCGACGCCGGCGTGCGGGCCTTGGTGGCGCCGGGCGGGTCGATGCGCGACCCCGAGGTCATCGAGGCGGCCCGGGCGGCCGGCGTGACGATGTACTTCACCGGGACCCGTCACTTCGCCCACTGAGCGACCCGGCCCGGTCGACCCGAGTAGCCGCCCGGCTGGGTGCACGAACCTCTGCTTGCAGAGCTTCGTGCATCCAGCGCACGGTGCAACCTGTGCCGGTGGCAGCAACCTCTGCTAGCAGAGGTTGCTGCCACCGCAGAGAGGGCGGGCGCCCGGTACCCGGTCGGCTCGCCCGCGCCGAGGTCGACGATCGCTGCCACGGGGCCGCCACCATCGGGACCCTGGTGGGCCGCCGAGACCGACACGAAGACGGCCGGGTCGCCCGTCACGGCAGCCGTGACACCACCGACGCACGACTTGATCTGGCGATGCCAGTGCACGTCCGAGTCGTCGAGCATGGCGTTGCGGCGCCCGCGGACGGCGCCGTCCTGACTGACCTCGCACTTGAGGAAGACGTTGACCAGCCGGCCCTGCAGGTCGCTCGAGTGCGGCCGTTCGGGCAGGTCGAGCCCGGCGTCCTTGATGGCTCCCCACACGCCGTCGGCATCGAGCGCGTCGCGCATCACCGAGTGCCCGATGCGGTAGCGACCACCGATGCCCGTGGTGTTCCCGACGACGACGACCTGCGCCTGGTCGAGCTCGACACCCGAGGAGCACGAGGCCACCGACGAGAAGAGCTCGCGGTTGTGCATCACGTCGGCATCGGTCGGCATGTCGATCTCGCCGAGGGCGACCGCGATGCCGAGTCCGGTCGTGCCGTTGGAGAGGTCCATCGACTCGTGGGTGTGCTCGGTCCAAACCTGGTGGCCACGGGACTTCGCATCGCGGATGGTGTGGATCGTCAGCAGTGGCGTCTTGGTCTGCACGTAGTGGACGTCGGCGGGGTCGGTGATCCCGGCGCGCTCCATCGCGACCTTCACAGCGGCGGCGACCTTCTCGATCATTCCGGTGTAGCCGATCTCCTCTGGCAGGATCGGGTCGCTCATGGCGAACCCGACCGTGAGCCGCGGCTCGTCCGAGGGCTCGGCCCGGTCGGCGGGCACGGTGGCGAAGATCGTGGCGTGGGGGCTGATGACTCCGTCGGTGCCGCCGGACCACACGATCGGCACCTGCTTGACCTGCTCGGCGGGGGCGCCCTTGGCGACCAGCACCTCCCGGAAGGCCCGGTCAGCGATGATGCGCGTGTAGTCGTTGACCCCGCCGTTGCCCTCGGTCTTGCCGATGATCGCGACGACGCGGCTGGCCTCCATCACACCGTCGTCGATGAGCTTGGCCAGCTCGCTGGCGTCGGCAACGCTGTGGATCGGGACCTTGCGGACCTCGATGGGCTCGGGGGTGACAGTCACGGGAGCAGCCTCTCTGTTGCGGGTTCGGTTGATGCTGAAGGGTTTTCGATGATGGTGCCGACCTCGCCACCGAGCGCGTCGGCGATGCGGTCCAGGGCCGTGATGACACTGCGCCGTCCCCCGTCGCGGACGAACCGCAACGCCGCCTCCACCTTGGGACCCATGGAGCCGGACGTGAAGTGGCCGGCCGCGGCATACGCCTCCATCTCGGCGACCGAGACCCGGCCGACCGGTCGGGCGTCGGGCGTGCCATAGCCCAGCACAGCGTTCTCCACGTCGGTGGCGATGACCAGCGCATCGGCGCCGATCGCCCGGGCGAGTACGGCCGCGGTGAGGTCCTTGTCGATCACGGCCTCGACGCCGTGAACGCTTCCGTCCGCCGCGCGGACCACCGGTATGCCGCCGCCGCCGGCTGCGACGACGACGTAGCCGGCGTCCACCAAGGTGAGCAGGGTGCCGGTCTCGAGCACCTCCAACGGTTCGGGGGAGGCGACCACGCGGCGCCAGCCCTTCTCCCCGCGGTCCTCCCACGTCTCGCCGTGCTCGATCATCGAGCGCGCCTGGTCCTGTGGCAGGAACCGCCCGATCGGCTTGGTGGCGTTGGCGAAGGCGGGGTCGTCGGCCGCCACGAGCGTGCGAGACACGAGTGCGGCGACCGGCCGGGGAGCGCCCACAGCGGCGAGCGCCTGCTCCAGGGCATCGAGCATGGTGAAACCGATGGTCCCCTGGGTCTGGGCGCCACACCAGTCGAGGGGCACCGGCGGGACCACCTGGGCGGCGAGCTCGTTCTTGACGAGCAGGTTGCCCACCTGGGGGCCGTTGCCGTGCGTGAGTACGACCTCATGACCGCTGGCCACGACGGTGGCGACGTGACGCATCGCCAGCGTGATGGCCTCGCGCTGGGCCTGGGGTGTGGCGTCGCCGCCAGGCCCGGTCATGGCGTTGCCACCGAGCGCGATCAGAACGCGCATGTCACCTCCGCTCGTCGGGTCCGTCAGTCGTGCCCGTCAGTCGTGCCCGTCAGTCGTGGCCAGGTCCCGTGGGCAGGTCCTGTCCCGCCGAGCCTAGGCAGCCGCGGTCCGGCCTGACGTTGGCAGGACCTGCCCAAGGGCGACGGCGCGGTTGGCAGATCTGTCCCCAGCGTCCGTCAGCCGAGGCGCCGATACCGCTCGAGCCGGGCCGCCAGCCGCTCGCGTGGGTCCTGTCGGGCGAGGACGGCGAGCTCGTGCTGGATCGCCTGGGACATGCGCCGGCAGAAGTCCTCGGGCTCGTCCGCGGCGTCCGGGCGCTCAGCGACGATGCGGTCGACGATCCCGTCCGCGAGCAGGTCGAGGGAGCGGACCCGCTGGCTGGCGGCGAGCTCGGCGGCGTGGCTCGTGTCGCGGTGCAGGATCGCCGAGGCCCCTTCGGGAGGCAGCGGGGACAGCCAGGAGTGCTGGGCACTGATGACCCGGTCCGCGGGCATGACCGCAAGGGCGCCACCCCCGGTGCCCTGCCCGAGCAGGACGCAGACGGTCGGGGCGTCGAGCATGACGAGCTCGGCGAGACAGCGGGCGATCTCCCCGGCCAAGCCGCCTTCCTCGGCTTCCTTGGACAGGGCGGCCCCCGCGGTGTCGATGACGGAGACCAGCGGCAGGCCGAGCTCGTGGGCGAGCTTCATGCCGCGGCGTGCGACGCGAAGTCCCTTGGGGGACAACGGCTCGTCGCGCGTCTGCCGGTCGCGATCCTGGCCGAGGACGATGCAGGCAGCGCCCCCGAACCGGGCCAGCGCCATGAGCATGCCGGGGTCGTACTCGCCCTGGCCGGTCCCGTGCAACGGAAGGACGTCGGTCGCGCCCAGCCGCAGCAGGGCGCGGACCCCGGGCCGGTCGACGCGGCGCGAGCGGCTGACCGACTCCCACGCGGGCAGGTCAGGCAGCGGCTCCTTGGGCACGTCGGGAACCTCGGGCGGGTCCTCGCGCGGTGCTCCGAGGACCGCGAGCGCGCGGTCGGCCACCTCGGCCAGCTCCTCGACGGGCAGGATCGCGTCGATCAGGCCGTGCTCGAAGAGGTTCTCGGCGGTCTGCACGCCTTCGGGGAACGGGTGGCCGTACAACGACTCGTAGACGCGGGCGCCGAGGAACCCGATCGTCGCCCCGGGCTCGGCCACCGTCACGTGGCCGAGCGACCCCCACGAGGCGAACACCCCACCGGTCGTGGGGTGCCGCAGGTAGACGAGGTAGGGGAGCCCGGCGTCCTTGAAGGTCGCGCACGCCGCGCTGATCTTGACCATGCCGACGAAGGCAGGGGTGCCCTCCTGCATGCGGGTGCCACCCGAGGCCGGGGCGGCGAACAACGGCAGCTCCTCGCGCCGGGCGCGCTCGAAGGCCTCGACGATGCGTTCCGCGGCGGTGCCCCCGATGGACCCCGCGAGGAAGCGGAACTCTCCCGCGATCACGGCCACCCGGCGGCCGCGGATCAGTCCCTCGCCGGTGACGATGGCCTCGTCGACGCCGGAGCGGTCGCGGGCCGCCGCCAGCTCCGCGGCATACGCCGAGCCCGCGGGGGCCACCTCGGGCACCGGCCCGTCCCACCGCGCCCAGCTGCCAGGGTCCAGGACGCCGGTGACCAGCTCGAGGGCCCCGAGGCGTTCCCGGCGTCCGGTCGTCCCCTGCGTGGCCGTGTCCATGTCGCGCTCCTTCTGCTCCGGAAGTGAGCAGCCTAGGCAAGCCGCGACTCCGGGACGTCGTCATGTCCTGCCCACGTGGCCCCGCGCTGTTGGCATCGCGTCGGCCAGATCAGGCCGGGGGTGTGGCTGCGGCGGCAGCCGGGTTGACCCCCAGCGCGATGACGAGGTCGGCAACCACCTGTGGGTCGTCCAGGGCGTCGCCGAACAGCTCGCGCAGCTGGCCGACGCGGTAGCGCACGGTCTGCGGGTGGACGAACAACGCCTCGGCCACCGGCTCTCGACGTCCTCGGTACAGCAGCCAGAGCCGGAGGGTCTCCTCCAGCCGCTCCTGGGTGGCCGGGGTGAGGTCGGCCATTGGGGCCAGCACGCGCGCACGCAGGTCTGCCCGGGCCTCGGGGTCGGCGGCCAGGACGATCTCGGCCAGGTGGGCGTCGGTGTCGTATGCCGTGTGGTGCTCACCGCGCGCAGCCCGCCCGCGCAGGGCCCGGGTGTGCGAGCCGGCCGCCACCTGCCAGGGCCGGCTCGGCCCGAGAACCGCGTCGTGGCCGTCGAGCAGGCGGACCAAGCGGGTCCGGCCGGTGGCCGTCAGGCGCGGGATGACGATGGCGGCCACGTCATCGGCGCTGTCGACCCCGGGCACGTCCTCGGTCAGGACGAGTGACCGGGCGTCGACCAGGCTGCGCGCGTGATGGAGCTCCCTGTCCGGGACGAGCAGCACCGCGACCGTCTTGGGCAGCTCCCAGCCGGCCCGCTCGGCGCGGCGGACGACCAGCTCCTCGGAGGCCCCCGGAGCAGGTCGAGCGCGAGCCGTTCGAGCTGGCGCTGCTGGGTGCGCTCGGCGCTGGCCAGCTCGTCGGCGTGCCCGGCGACGCTGGCAGCGGAGAGCTCGTCGATGTAGGCGAACACCAGCTCGGCGAACTGCGCGAGCAGGGCGGCGCTCATGCCCGCCTTGACCGCCTCCTCGCTCAGGCCGCGCCAGGACACCCGGGCGCCGATGCGGTAGGCCGACAGCAGGGCATCCAGGCTGCGGCCGCTGCGGGCCTCGCCGCGCCCGAGGCTGTAGGACGCCTCGCGCGCCGGGCCGAGCGGGGTGCTGGCGTCGTCCGAGCGTGCGGCGATGTTGAGGAAGGTCCCCAAGGCCACCCGGACCGCCGTCTCGATGTTGCCCACGAGGTAGTCCCGGGCGCTGGCGTAGCTGGGGACCTCGTCGATGATCGCCTCGACGGCGTGCGTGGCGACGCCGGGCAGGGCTCCCTTGAGCTGGGCGAGCACCTCGGGAGAGAGCCGCAGGCCGGCTGCGCGCTCGGTGGCGGGGGAGAGAGGTTCTGTGCTCATGTTGTTCCTTACGAACAAGAGATCCGGGAAGGCTCACCCCTCGCGGTCAGGAAATTAGCCTACCTGAGCATCCATAGTGGAACCATGACCGCAGTACTCCCATCTCGCGTGACCGGCCCCACCCGGTCGTCACTGCGTTCCGCCCTCCGGCGGGTCGCCGAAGCAACGGTGACCCCGCTGCTCCCCGACGACTACCTCGATCTCGTCGCACCGCTGCGTGCGGGCGCGGACCTGCGTGGCCGCGTCGTCTCGGTGACCCCCGAGACCCGTGATGCCGCCACCGTGCACATCAAGCCCGGCCGCGGCTGGCGCGGGCACGTCCCCGGCCAGTACATCCGCATCGGCGTCGACGTCGACGGCGTGCGCAACTGGCGCGCCTACTCCCTCACCTCGCCGGTGACCGCCCCGGACGGGGTCATCTCGATCACCGTCAAGGCGATCCCCCGACGGCAAGGTCAGCAACCACGTCGTGCGTGCCCTGAAACCGGGCACCCTCATCCACCTCGACCACCCGACCGGTGACTTCACCCTCCCGTCGCCCCGACCCGCCCGGGCGCTGTTCGTCACCGCCGGCTCGGGTGTCACCCCGGTCATGGGCATGCTGCGCAACCACCTCGACGAGCTGCAGGACGTCGTCGTCGTGCACTCCGCGCCGACGCAGACCGATGTCATCTTCGCCGCCGAGCTGCGCGCGTGGGCCCAGGACGGCCGGCTCCCGCCTCGTCGAGCGCCACACCGACCTCGACGGCATGGTCGGGGCGGCCGACCTCGACGAGCTCGTCCCGGACTGGCGCTTCCGCGAGACCTGGGCCTGTGGACCGACCGGCATGCTCGACGCGTTCGAGGCAGCGTGGGCAGACGCCGGGTTGGCTGACCGCCTGCACACCGAGCGCTTCCGCCCCGTCGTCATCGCCGAGGGCGAGGGCGGCACGGTGACCTTCGCCGGTCAGGCCATCACCGTCGACGCCGACGGCGCGACCCCCATTCTCGACGCCGGCGAAGCCGCCGGGGTCCTCATGCCGTCCGGGTGCCGCATGGGCATCTGCTTCGGCTGCGTTGTACCCCTCAAGGAAGGCGCCGTGCGCGACCTGCGCAACGGCGACCTCACCATTGCCGCCAAGGGCGACGGCATCCGCATCCAGACCTGTGTGTCGGCTGCTGCCGGCCACTGCGAGATCGATCTCTAAGGAGACCTCATGACTGCCACCGCAGAGAAGTTTGACCTCACCATCGATGGCTCGGCTGCCTCCACCCCCCAGGCGCCCGGCACCCCGTCGGTGCGCACCGCGAACCCGCGCGCCACCAACAACCGCCTCTCCACGGCCATCGCCGAGCGTCGCCACGTCCCCAAGCGCTCCGGCAAGTCCGACCCGACCGGGCACCTCACCGCCGAGGACGTCGAGGCCCTGGCCATGGAGCTCGACGAGCTGCGCCAGCAGGTCCTCGCGTCCCGCGGGGCCAGCGACGCGGCATACATCCGCAAGGTCATCGACGTGCAGCGCAAGATCGAGCTCGCCTCGCGTGCGGTGCTGCTGTTCTCGATCTTCCCGCCGGCCTGGATCGTCGGCACGGCCGGCCTGTCCGTCGCCAAGATCCTCGACAACATGGAGGTCGGTCACAACATCCTCCACGGCCAGTGGGACTGGATGCGCGACCCCAAGATCCACTCGACGACCTGGGAGTGGGACAGCGCCACCCCGGCCGAGCTGTGGAAGCACAGCCACAACGAGCTGCACCACACGTACACGAACGTCCTCGGCAAGGACAACGACCTCGGCTACGGCATCATGCGCGTCGACGAGGACCAGCGCTGGGTTCCGGCCTACCTCGGCCAGCCGCTCTACAACTTCCTCAACATGTGCTTCTTCCAGTACGGCATCGCGGCCTACGACCTCGAGATCGGCAAGCAGCTGGCCGGTCGCGGCGACAAGGACACCTTCCGCCGCAACGGCAAGCTGGTCCTGCGGAAGGTCGGGCGCCAGGCGCGCAAGGACTACCTGATCCACCCGCTGCTGTCCGGCCCGTCGTTCCTGCACACCATGGCGGCGAACGCGACGGCCAACTTCGTCCGCAACGTCTGGACGCACTCGATCATCATGTGCGGCCACTTCCCGGCTGGGGTCGAGACCTTCGCCCGCGCCTCGATCGAGGGTGAGAGCCGCGGTGAGTGGTACCTGCGCCAGATGCTCGGCTCGGCGAACATCTCGGGCAGCAAGGCCATGCACATCATGTCCGGCAACCTCAGCCACCAGATCGAGCACCACCTGTTCCCCGACCTGCCGAGCAACCGCTACGGCGAGATCGCCCCGCGGGTGCAGGAGATCTGCGAGCGGTACGGCCTGACGTACACCACCGGCCCGCTCTACAAGCAGGTCGCGTCGGCCTGGGGCCAGGTCATCTCACTGTCGCTCCCGAACCCCGAGCCCGGCCGCACCCGCGTGGGCATCGCCGCGGCGACGATCGGCAAGCAGCTGCGGCGCAAGCTGCGCAACCGGCGCCCGGTGCGCACCGCCTGAGCGCACTCCCTCCGCGGAGGAACTTCCCCACGGGGGAGCCGAAGCCGCACAGACATCGAGCCCCGCGCCCCCGGCGCGGGGCTCGATGTCGTCTGAACCCGGTCGTACGACGGCGGATACACCGTTGGCCCCGCGGGCCGCAAGGACATGTTCAGGGTTGGAATACGTCCTTGTGTCGCATGCCAGGGCGGTGCGACGGTGGCGCCACGGGCTGACACAAACGCGATATCGCGCCATTCGACGGGCTGAGGTGGTTTCTCTGATGAAGCCAATTCTGCGAGCCGTGGCAGTTCTCTTCTGCGCATTCATCCTTGCGGTCGTCGCTTGTCTGGCGCAGGGCACGATGGATGAACGCAAGCTCTTCGTCCTCTGGGCCATGTTCGCTTTCGCGATGAATGTGCTCGTGTCGACTGTTCGAAAGCGGTCGGTGAAGCGCGGTGGTTAGCCCGCACCTGCGCAGGACAACTCCACACGTCAGCCGGGCTGGTCAGCCCGCGCTGGCGTCCTGTGCGTCCAGCCACGCGCGGATGCTCTCGTTGTGCTGGCCCAGCAGCGGCGGGGCGAGGTGCTCGGCCCGCCCACCGGCATACGGGTTGTCGTCGAGGCGGATCGGCGGCCCGGGGATCTCGATGGGACCGAGCACCGGGTGGTCGATGTCGAGCACGAGCCCCTGCGAGCGGGTCTGCTCCCAGTCGTAGACGCGGTCGAGGGTGCGCACCTCACCGGCCGGGATGCCGAGCTCGGCCAGCCGGGGCAACAGCTCCTCGAGGGGGTATGCCGCGAACGCGGCATTGAGGGCCGCGGTCACCTGGTCGCGGTTGACGCTGCGTTCACGGTTGGTGGCCATCCCAGGGGTGGCGGGGTCGATGTCGAACGCCTCGGCGAGCTTGCGCCATAGCGACTCGCTGCCGCAGGCCACCTGGATGTCGCCGTCAGCGCAGTGGAACAGCCCATAAGGCGACAGCGACGGGTGGTGGTTGCCCTGGGCGCGGCCGACCTCGCCGGCGACGGTGTAGCGGGTGCCCTGGAACGCGTGCGCCCCGACGATGGCGGCGAGCAGCGAGGTGCGCACGACCCGGCCGCGTCCGGTGCGGGCGCGCTCGTGCAGCGCCGCGACGACACCGTAGGCGCCGTACATGCCGGCCAGCAGGTCGCCGATCGGCACGCCGACCCGCTGGGGGGTATCGGCATCGGGACCGGTGATCGACATCAGGCCGGCCTCGCCCTGCGCGATCTGGTCGTACCCCGCGCGCCCGCCCTGCGGCCCGTCGTGGCCGAAGCCGCTGATCGACAGGACGACGAGCCGCGGGTTGAGCTCGTGCAGGTGCTCGGTCGTGAAGCCGAGCCGGGCGAGGACACCGGGCCGGAAGTTCTCGATGAGCACGTCGCCGTGGCGCACGAGCCGAGTGAGGACCTCACGGCCGTCGTCGGACTTGAGGTCGAGGGTGATCGACTCCTTGTTGCGGTTGGCCGCGAGGAAGTACGTCGAGATCGGGTCGTCCTCGGGTCCGACGAAGGGCGGTCCCCAGCCCCGGGTGTCGTCACCGGTGCCCGGTGTCTCGACCTTGATGACCCGAGCGCCCATGTCTCCCAACATCATTCCGGCATGCGGGCCGGCCAGGGCGCGCGAGAGGTCGATGACGACGATGTCCTCGAGCGGTGCGTTCACGGTCGCAGCCTAGGCGTAGCCAGCCTCGGCGCGACGCTCACAGCCAGTCCACCTCGGCGGCCGTCCTGCCCTCGGCGAGCCGTGCGTAGCCTGGCCCGCGGTCGAAGAACGGCTCCTCGCTCGGGCGGGCGTCGCGCAGCTGCGCCCGCAGCGCGTCGGACGCGGCCTCGTCGATCACCGGCTCGTCCTTGGTGCCCGAGGCCACCACGCCGTATGCCGTGCGCGCACCCTCGAAGGAGACCTTGCCCCAGCGCAGGTCGCGCTCGACCTCGGCGTAGGGACGCTCGAGCGGATCGCCCCAGCCGCCGCCACCAGTCGTGCGGATCCGGATGACCTGTCCAGCCAGCACCGGCTCGGCGTCGGCCAGGGCGTCGACCTCGCGCTCGTTCGGGCCCCCCACGTCGATGGTGACGCTGAACGGCATACCGGCCTTGCCGCCCTTGACTCCCCAGCAGGCGAGGATCGAGCGGTCGGCGATCGACATGAAGTGGGCGTCCTTGAGCATGCGGATCTGCTTCTCGTAGCCCAGCCCGCCGCGGTAGCGCCCCGCGCCGCCGGAGTCGACGGCGAGCCCGAGGCGCTCGACGACGAACGGGAAGCGGCTCTCGGTGAACTCGGTCGGCAGGTTGCGCGAGTCCGGCACGACGTGGATGGTGTCCTCGCCGTCGGCGTAGTACCGCCCACCCGAGCCGCCGCCGAGCACCTCGCGCATCAGGTAGTCCTGGCCGTCGCGGTCCTTGCCGTAGACGCCGGTGTACCGGATGGTCTCCTGGTCGGCGGGCATCTTGCCGTCGACGGCCTTGGCGACGACGCCGGCCAGCACCCCGAGCAGCCTCAGGATGACGAAGGTCCGGGCGTTCGTCGGCGCCGGGAAGATCGGCGTGAGCAGCGTCCCCTTCTCGGGGAAGCGCATCTCGATGAGGGGGACGATGCCCTCGTTGACGTCGAGCTCGGCCATCCGCTCCGGGGTGTCGGCGAGGTTGCGCAGGATGGGCGCGAGCCACTTCTTGAGGAAGTTGCCGCCGACGTAGTCGCCGCAGTGGTTGATCGGGCCCTTGGCCTGCGGCGCCGTCCCGGTGAAGTCGATGATGAGCCGGCCACCGTCGTCGCTGGTCTTGGTCAGCGTGATGCGCTGGGTGTGCAGCCGGGGGTCGTCGACGCCGTCGTGCTCGGCGTAGTCCTCCCAGACGTAGGTGCCGTCGGGGATCTTCGAGAGGATCTCGCGGCGGTAGGTCTGGGTGGTCTGGTCGAGGATGGTGTCGAAGGCCGCCTCGATCGTGTCGCGGCCGTAGCGGGCGAACAGCTCCGAGAGGCGGCGCGCGCCCATCAGGCAGGCCGAGCACTCGGCGTCGAGATCGGCCGCCAGCGAGTCGGGCATGCGCGAGTTGCGGGTCATGATGCGCAAGGCCGCCTTGTTGGGAACGCCCTTGTCCCACAGCTTGATCGGGGGGACGGACAGACCCTCCTCGAAGACGCTCGTGGCGCCGCTCGGCATCGATCCCGGGCACGCCCCGCCGATGTCGTCGTGGTGTCCGAACGCCTGGACGAACGCCACCACCTCGCCGTCGCAGAACACCGGAACGGTCACGCACAGGTCGGGCAGGTGGCCGATCCCGCCCTCGGACTCGTAGACGTCGTTGTGGAAGAAGACATCACCCTCGGCCATCTCGTCGAGCGGGAAGTCGCGCACGATGGGGTGGACCAGCGCCGAGTACGACCGTCCCGTGAGCTTGCGCAGCTGGCGGTCGTGGATGCCGGCGCGGAAGTCGTGCGCGTCGCGGATCATGGGGGAGCGGCTCGTGCGCGCGATGGCGGTCTCCACCTCCATCTCCACACTCGCGAGGGTGCCCTGGACGATCTCCACGAGGATCGGGTCGACCGTCGTCCCCTCGGCGGTGAGCCGGCCGCCGTGCTCGTATGCCGTGGGCAGGCCGGCGGGGTTCACGGGCGCGTCTGCGTGGGTGGTCACGTCAGGCCTCCTTGGTGATGACGAGGTTGCCCAGCGCGTCGACGCGGACGGTGAAGCCGGGGTGGACGGGGACGGTGGAGCCGAACTCCTCGATGACGGCCGGGCCCTGGAGGGTGTCGCCGGACCGCAGATCTGGGCGCCAGTAGACGGGCGTGTCGGCGTAGGCCAGCTCGGCGTCGAAGCACACCGGGCGGGTGAGCTTCAGGGCCCGGTCGGCGAGCAGTGCGCCCCCCTCGGCCCGGGCGACCTCGCGCAGCTCGGGGCGGGTGATCGGCCCGACGCCGGTCACCCGGAGGTTCACCCACTCGACCTGTTGCGTCGGGTCGTCACGGAAGTCGTAGCCGTACAACGCGCGGTGCTCCGCGTGGAACGCTTCGGCGACCTGGTCGGCATACGCCGCGTCGATCGTCTGGCCGTCGGGGGCGGCGACGCGCACCTCGAAGGCCTGGCCGAAGTAGCGCAGGTCGACGGTGCGTGAGTAGCGGTGCTCGTCACGCGGGAAGCCTTCACCATCAAGGGCGTTCGCCGCCTTGTCGGCCAGCTCGTCGAACGTCTTCTGCACGGCTGCGTAGTCGAGTGACTGGTGCTTGGCGACCATGGTCTGGACGTAGTCGTTCTTGACGTCGACGGTGAGCAGCCCGAACGCCGACACGTTGCCGGGGTTCTGCGGGACGACCACGCCGGCGAGGTCCAGGATGTCGACGAGGCGACAAGCGAGCAGCGACCCGGACCCACCGAAGGTCGTGAGCATGAAGTCGCGCACGTCGAGGCCCCGCTTGACCGAGACCTGCCGCAAGGCGTTGGCCTGGTTCCACGCCGAGATCTCGAGGATGCCGGTCGCGCAGTGGACGGGGTCGATGCCGAGTCGGTCGGCGAGGGCATCGATGCCGGCGCGCGCGGCGTCGACGTCGAGGGGGATCTCGCCGCCGAGCAGGTGTGGGGGGATCCGGCCCAGGACCACGTGGGCGTCCGTGATCGTCGGCTCCGTGCCCCCCTTGGCGTAGCAGAGCGGTCCCGGGTCGGCGCCGGCGGACTGAGGACCGACCTTGAGCATGCCCTCGGGCGAGATCCACGCGATCGAACCACCGCCCGCGCCCACGGTGACGACGTCGATCATGGGGATCTTGCTGGGGTACGCCCCGACCGTGCCCTCGGTGGTCAGCGTGGGCTCGCCGTCGAGCACGACCGACACGTCTGTCGAGGTGCCACCACCATCACACGTCAGCACCTTGGAGAAGCCGGCGCGCTTCGCGATCAGGCCCGCGCCCAGGGCTCCGGCGGCCGGGCCCGACAGGACCGTCGTGATGGGCTGGTGGACGACCTCGTCGGCCGACAGAACGCCGCCGTTGGACTTCATGATGTAGAACGGGATGCCGGGCGCGAAGTCCTCGAGGCGCGTGTGGATGTTCGCGACGTAGCGGCTGACGTTGGGCTTCACCGCAGCGTCGACCAGGGTCGTCATCGACCGCTCGTACTCGCGGTACTCGCGCAGCACCTCGCTGGAGATCGACACGATGGCCTCGGGGTGCTCGCGGCGAAGAACCTCGCGCATCGCCCGCTCGTGGGCGTCGTTGGCGTACGAGTGCAGGAAGCAGACGCCGAGGGTGGTGATGCCGCGGTTCTTGAACCACCGGGCCGCTGCCACGGCGGTCTCCTCGTCGAAGGGCCGGATCTCGTTGCCCTGGAAGTCCATCCGGCCACCGACGGTGCGGACGGCGTCTGCAGGCACGATGCGGGGCGGCTTGACCCAGAAGTAGGAGTTGCCGTAGCCGTCGGGGACCGCCTGCCGGGCGATCTCGAGCATGAACTCATAACCCTCGGTCGTGATGAACCCGAGCCGCTCCACCTTGCCCTCGAGCAGCTTGTTGGTGGCGACGGTGGTGCCGTGGCTGACCGCACTGATGTCCGCACCGGGGGCGCCCATGAGGTCGAGCACCTTGGTGACCCCGTTGATGAACCCGTCCGCCGGGTTGCTCGGCGTCGACGGCGTCTTGGTGGTGACCAGCTCGCCGGTGCCCTCGTCCAGGGCCACCACGTCGGTGAAGGTTCCCCCGGTGTCGATCCCGATCCTGATCCGTCGCTGCTCCATGGGTGCGATTCAAACCGACGGGGCGGTCCTGCGGCGTTGGCACAATGTGCCAACCATCCCGCTCAGGTATGCCGCCTGCTGCCCACCCGGCATACCTCGCCTGCGCTCGCCTGCGGGCTCCGGCCCTAGCAGCGTGCGTCGAGGGTGAGGTCGGGCTCGGTGGTCAAGAGGATCCGGTCGAACGGATCGTGCCGAACGAGGGTGTCGAAGTGGGCGATGGCGGCACCGTGTCGTGCCGTGAGTGGGAGCTCGATGAGCCCCGCCGCGCACGCTCCGGTAATGACGTCGCTCCTGGACAGCTTCCCGAGCGATGGCTCCCGGACGGTCGGGAGGCGTCGGTCAGTGGGGGAAGGAGGTCTGCGCGGGGCGCTCGAGGTCGTCGCGGTAGCCGCGGATGAGGTCGAGGTTGCGGTCGCGCAGGTGGTCGAATCCCTGGCTGACATTCGAGCCCGGCGTCAGCGAGGCGAGCGCGGTGTCGGGGTCGAGTCGCGCCGAGACCCAGCCCTCGTGCGACGCGGCCTTGGCGACGATGTGCGCCGTGGGCGTGACGATGTGCGAGTTGCCGAAGTAGAGCACGCCGGCCGCATCGACCCCGGTGGCGTTCGCGCCGATGACGAACACGTGGTTGTCGTAGGCCCGGGCCCGCGAGGTGAGCTCCCAGATGTCGGCGGACCGCAGCAGGGCCGACGGGCGGCAGATCACCTCGGCGCCTTGCACGGCCTGGATCCGGGAGAGCTCGGGGTAGTCGCCGTCGAAGCAGATGATCATGCCGATCCGGCCCAGGTCGGTGTCGCAGACCGTGACCGTGGCGCCCGGGGTCACCCAGCCGCCGCCGTCGACGTGCTCGGTGCAGAACGGGTGGGTCTTGCGGTAGACGCCCATCACGTCGCCGGACCGGTCGATGAGCACCGAGGAGTTGTAGACGGTGCCCCGCTCAGGTCCGCGCTCGTAGGTGCCGAGGACGACGTACACCCCCAGGTCGCGGGCGACGGCCTGGACCGGCTCGGTCACGGGGCCGGGGATCTCGGACACCAGGTCCCACAGCTCGTCGGTGGAGCAGTCGGGGGTGAAGCCGGTCGTCGCCGACTCCGGGAGAACCACCAGCTCGGCGCCCGTGGCGTCCACGCAGCGCCGGGTGAAGTCGACGCACTTGTCGAGGTTCTTGCGCACCGTCTCGGCAGACAACGGCCCGGGTGCTGGAGCGAGCTGCACGGCGGCAGCGGTGAAAGCGCGCATCAACGTCCTCCGATCGCCCAACCCACGATAACCCCGGCCAGGGCGATCGCCCCGCCCGTCAGCACACCCCAGCCGAACTGACGGCCGGTGAAGGCCGCGACCGACGTCCCCACACCTTCGATCGGCTTGGAGCCGGTGGGGACTTCCCCGGTGACTGGCGTCTTGGGCTTCTTCTCCTTGCGAACCCCTGCGATGTCGTTGTCCACGGCCTCGAAGAACTGGCCGGCCATCTTCTTGGTGACACCGGCCAGCATGCGCTGCCCGACGCCGCCGATCATGCCGCCCACGGCTGCGTCGGCGTCGTACGTGAGGTCGGTGCCACCGGCCGCTGAGGGGCTCAACCGCACGACCACGTCGGCGTCGACGGTGCCGGGGCCGCCGGCGCCGGTGGCCTTCATCGTGAACTGGGTCGGGTGCTCGGGGTTGAGCAGCGCCACCGTGCCGTCGTAGGTGCCCTTGATCGCGGCGACACCGGCCGTGACGGTCATCGCGTAGCGGTCCGGCCCGAGCTCGGTGAGCGACTCGCAGCCCGGCAGGCAGCGGCCCAGGACGGCGGGGTCGTGGAACGCGTCCCACACCTGCTGGGGGTTCGACGTCAGGGTGGCGGAGCCAGAGATCTTCATTGGTTCTCCTCGCTGGTGCGGTATGCCGCGTGGTGGGCGAGCGAGGGCAGCTCGCCGCGCGCGTGGCGCGCGCGGAGCTCCCAGAGCTCGACAGGGGATATCGGCATCGACGTGATCGGGAAGCCCTCGGCGTCCTCGATGGCCGAGGCGATGACGGCCGTCACCGGGATGCACCCCGCCTCGCCAGCGCCCTTGATGCCCAAGGGGTTCAGTGGCGACGGCGTCTCGAGGTGGTCGGTCTCGATGAACGGGACCTCGGAGGCGTAGGGCATGAGGAAGTCCATGAACGACGCGTTGAGCAGCTGCCCCGACTCGTCGTAGACCATCCGCTCGTAGAGGGCGCCGCCCACACCCTGGGCCACGCCGCCGTGCACCTGGCCCTCGACGATCATCGGGTTGATCATCGTCCCGCAGTCGTGGACCACGCAGTAGCGCAGGATCCGGATCTCGGCGGTCACCGGGTCCGTCTCGACGATGGCGGCGTGCATCCCGTTGGCGAAGGTCGCCTGGGTCGGTGAGTAGAAGTCCTTGCCCTCGAGGCCGGGCTCGTCGTCGTCGGCGACCGGCGGCTTGGACAGGTCGGTCGTGCCCGCGAACTGGGTGGCTGCCTTGGCCGCCTCGTCGAACGCGTAGCGCAGCGGGTTGGAGAGCACCGAGACGGTGCCGAGGGACATCTGGGTGCCGGGAGCGCCCTTCACCTGGACCACGCCGTCGACGATCTCGAGGTCCTCCACCGCCACCTCGAGGGCGTCGGCGGCGATGCGCAGGGCCTTGGCCTTGACGTTGCGGGTGGCGAGCGCGATCGCGTTGCCACTCATCACCGCCGCGCGGGAGGCGAACGTGCCCACGGCATACGGCATCCGGCGGGTGTCGCCGGTGGTGACGAACACGTCCTCGATCGGCACGCCGAGCTCCTCCGCCACGATCTGGGCGAAGGACGTCTCGTGGCCCTGGCCCTGGGAGGTGAGACCGGTCGAGACGTTGACCCGACCGCTGGTCTCGATCTGGATGTGGCCGCCCTCGTAGGGGCCCACGCCGGTGCCCTCGACGTAGCACCCGATGCCCAGGCCGACCTTGCGGCCTTGCGCCTGCGCCTCCGCGCGGTATGCCGCGAAGTCGTCCCAGCCCACCAGCGCCTTGAGCTTGGCCAGGGATGCCGGGAAGTCGCCCGAGTCGTAGCGCAGCGGCCGCCCGTCCTGGAAGAGCAGGCCGTGGTCCCACGGCATCTCCTCGGGCAGGATGAAGTTGCGCGACCGGACCTCGGCGCGGTCCAGGCCCAGGTAGTCCGCGATGGCGTCCATCGTGCGCTCCATCGCGAAACAGCCCTGCGGTCGCCCGGCGCCGCGGTACGGCGTGACGAGGACGGTGTTCGTGTAGAGCGACCAGAACTCGCAGCGGTAGGCACCCGGCTTGTAGGGGCCGAGCAGCTGGGTCGAGGTGATGATCGGGACGATGATTCCGTAGGGGGTGTAGGCGCCGTTGTCGTGCCAGAACTTCACGTCGAGACCGAGCAGCCGCCCGTCGTCGTCGAAGCCCACCCGCACCTGGTGGAGCTGGCCGCGCTCGTGCGCCGAGGAGATGAAGTGCTCGCGCCGGTCCTCGGTCCACTTCACCTGCTGCCCAAGGGTTTTCGCGGCCCACGGAACGAGGATCTCCTCGGGCCACGGGTGCATGATCTTCACTCCGAAGCCGCCCCCCACGTCGGGCGCGATGCACTCGACCTTGGCCAGAGGCAGGTCGAGCTTGGCCGCGACGGCCGCGCGCACGCCGGTCGAGGTCTGGGTGGAGGAGAAGATGCGCAGCTCGGCCTTCTCGGGGTCCCAGCGGGCGAGGACACCCTTGCCCTCCATCGGCATGCAGGCACTGCGTTCGATGGACAGGTCGAGGTCGAGCACGTGTGGTGCGCCGGCGAGGGCCTCCTCGACGTCACCGTTCTGCTGGACGAGGTGCGCCGCCACGTTGCCCGGCACGTCCGGGTGCACGAGCTCGGCTCCGTCCCGTGCCCGCTCGATGCCCACGACCGGGGCCAGCGGCTCGTAGTCGACCCTGATCCGCTGGCACACGTCCTCGGCCAGGTAGCGGTCGCGGGCGACCACCATCACGACCGGCTCGCCGACGTGGTTGACCTCGTCCTTGGCCAGCGCGTAGGGGGTGCGCCCGTGGGTGAGCGCCGGGTGCGGGATGAGCAGCGGCAGCGGCTCGCCCACCCGGCCCGGGAGGTCCTCGTGGGTGTAGATCGCCACGAGGCCGTCGACCTCGAGCGCTCCGCTCACGTCGATGTCGACGATGCGCGCGTGGGCGTGCGGGCTGCGCACGAAGGCAGCGGCCAGGGCGCCGTGACCGAGATCGTCGAGGTAGCGTCCCCCGCCGGTGACCAGGCGCGGGTCCTCCTTGCGGCGGATCGGCGCGCCGAACATCTTCGTCGTCACGGTCGGGTCCCCGCTGCCCGCTCGCGGCGGATCTCGGCCGCCCGCAGCACGGACTTGACGATGTTCTGGTAGCCCGTGCAGCGGCACAGGTTGCCCGAGATGGCCTCGCGGGCCTCGTGCTCGGTCGGCTCGGGGTTCTCCTCGAGGTATGCCGTGATGGTCGTGAGGAAGCCGGGCGTGCAGAAGCCGCACTGCAGCCCGTGGCACTCGGTGAACGCCTGCTGGACCGGTCCCATGGCCTCGATGGTGCCCAGCCCCTCGACCGTGGTGATGGCGTGCGCCTGCGCGGTCACGGCGAACATCAGGCAGGAGCGCATGGGCGCGCCGTCGACGAGCACCGTGCAGGCACCGCAGACGCCGTGCTCGCACCCGACGTGGGTGCCGGTGAGCTGCAGGTCGTGCCGGAGGAAGTCGGACAGCAGCCGCCGGGCCGGGGCCTGGGCCTGGCGCCGCACCCCGTTGACGGTGAGGGTGATGTCCAGCAGTTCCTCCGTGGTCGGCTCGCTCATCGGGCGATGCCCCTCTCTGCGGCTGAGTCGTATTGTGCGGCAACGGATTTCGCGGTGGCCTCGTCAAGGGCAAGACGGGCCAGCTCGATCGCGAGCATCGCGCGGTACTCCGCCGTGGCGTGGATGTCGCCCTCGGGTTCGATCTGGTCACGCACGGTCGGCGCGACGGCCCTCCAGTCGAGCCCGTCGGCCTCGTGGCCGCGGACCTGGTCGGTCACGTCGACCACGCGGGGGACGTCGGTCACCGAGACGAACGACAGCCGTGCGTCGCGGACTGCCCCGTCGACCACCTGGACCGCCGCGGCGACGCCGGCCATCGCGTAGTCACCGTGCCGGCGGGCCCGCTCGAGGAAGGCGGTGCCGGTCCCCGTGGCAAAGCGCGGGAAACGGACGGCGACGACGAGCTCGTCCTCCGCGAGTGAGGTCTCGAGCGCGCCGAGGAAGAAGTCGGTGGCGTCGATGTCGCGGGTGCCGGCCGTCGAGACCGCCTCGACGACACCGCCGGTGAGGGCCAGCACCGCGGGCATCTCGCCGGCGGCGTCGGCGTGCGCGATCGACCCCACCGTGGTGCCGCGGTTCCGGATGACCGGATGGGCCACGTGGGTGAGCGCCTGGCGCAGCAGCGGCAGGGCGGCATACGCCTCGGGGTGGTGCTCGAGCCTTGCGTGGCGAACCAAGGCCCCGACGCGCACCGCCTCAGGGGTGAGGGTCACCTCCGCCAGACCGGCCACCTGGTTGATGTCGACGAGGTGGGCGGGGGAGGCCAGGCGCATGTTGAGGATGGGGATCAGGCTCTGGCCGCCCGCGAGCACCTTGCCGTCGTGTCCGACCTGCGCGAGCGTCGCGGCGGCCTCCTCGACGGAGCGCGGTGCGTGGTGCACGAACGGTGCGGGCTTCACAGACTGATCCTGCCTTCTCGAAGGGACGGGGGAAACGGGTGTGGGCCCCCGACTGCTCATCGGGGGCCCACACGGGGGGGTCAGCGCCTGGTGTCGTCCTGGTAGAGGTCGTCCACCCCGTCGCTGTCTCCGTAGGTCTCATGCCCACCGACGGTGATGACGGTGCCGTCGGCGCGAGCCCGAAGGTCGGCCGGCGCGAGCGCCTTCGCGAGGTGGTATGCCGCGACCGCCACGATGGTGCCGAGCGCGATACCCGTGAGCGAGAAGCTGTCATTGAACTTCAGCGAGACGTTGCCGATGCCGATGACGATGCCCGCGGCCACGGGAACCAGGTTGATCGGGTTGCCGAAGTCGACGCCGTTCTCCTTCCAGATCTTGGCGCCGAGCAGGCCGATCATGCCGTAGAGGACCACGGTGATCCCACCGAGCACCCCGCCGGGCGTCGACGCCACGAGCGCGCCGAACTTGGGCGAGAGGCCGAACACGATGGCGACGATGGCCGCGACGTAGTAGGCGGCCGTGGAGTAGACACGAGTCGCCGCCATGACGCCGATGTTCTCGGCATACGTGGTGGTGGGGGAGCCGCCGACCGCCGTGGCGAGCACGGTGCCGATACCGTCCGCAGCGATGGCCCGGCCCATGACCGGGTCGAGGTCGTGCTTGGTCATCTCGGCGACGGCTTTGACGTGACCGGTGTTCTCCGCAATCAGGGCGATCACTGCGGGAAGCACCAGCAGGATCGCGGCGACGGAGAAGCTCGGTGCGTGCCAGCCGACGACCTCCTTGCCAGCCACCATCTGGGTGTGCGGCGGGAAGCCGATCCAGTCGGCCGCCTTGATGCTGTCGAAGCTCGTGCGGAAGTGGGTCGTGATCTTGCCCGCCCCGGGGTTGAACGAGGTGATCTGGCCGAAGGCCTTGTCGAAGATCCACGACAGGACGTAGCCGAACACCAGCGCGAGGAAGACGGCGATGCGGCCGATGAAGCCCTTGAACGCCACGGCGCAGATGATGACGAAGACCATGACGAGCAGCGCGACCCACTGGTCCTGGGGCCAGTAGATGTTGGCGACGACCGGGGCGAGGTTGAACCCGATGAGCATGACCACGGCGCCGGTCACCACCGGGGGCAGCACCTTGTGGAGCACACCCGAGCCGAGGAAGTGGATCAGTATGCCGACCGCGGCCAGCACGAGCCCGGCGACCAGGATCGCGCCGGTGACCCGGGCCGAGTCGGCGCCCGGCTGGGCGCGGATGGCGGCCACCCCGCCGACGAACGACGCGGAGGTGCCGAGGTAGCTCGGAACCCTGCCCTGGACGATCAGCAGGAAGCAGATCGTCGCGATCCCGCTCATCATGATCGCGAGCTGGGCGTTCAGGCCCATGATCAGGGGGAAGACGAAGGTCGCTCCGAACATCGCGACGACGTGCTGGGCCCCTAGGCCGATGGTCTTGCCCCAGGAGAGGCGCTCATCGGGTGCAACGACGTCATTCGGCCCCATCGTGCGGCCGTCGCCGTGCAGTTTCCATCCCAATCCCACAGCCATGCGGACTCCTTGTTCACCGCCGCGTCAACCGGTATGACGTGGCCCACGTTCCCTTGCGGGATAGGCGAAAACTAGCGGGCCGGAAGTCCTCTGCGTTGGGCAATTGTTGCTATCCGCCCCGGGTGGGGTTTCGGCAGAGTCTGTGGTGCGGCTCAGATACCCCGCATCTGGTGCACCTTCAGGGCCAGCGCCAGCTTGAGGCGCAGCTGCGGGTCGGAGGTGAACGGGCCGAGCAGCTTCTCGAGCTTCGCGATGCGGTACCGGAGGGTGTTGTAGTGGAAGAACATGAGCCGGGCGGTCTCGGCGACGTTCATGTTGGTGTCGATGAGGATCGACAGGGTCCGGCGCAGGTCGGCGTTCTCGGGGCTGTCGTCCCTGGCCAGGTCGCCCAGCGCCTCGTCGACGAAACGGCGCAGGTCGGCGCTGTCGGGGATCAGCGCCAACAGGCGGAAGATACCCAGCTGGTCGAAGTGGGTCACGGCCGAGTCGCCATGGAGCTGGCGGCCCACGCTGACCGCGCTGAGCGCCTCGTCGTAGGCCTGGGGCAGGTCCGCCACCGACTCGATCGGGCGCGAGACGCCGGTCGAGAACGTCCGTCGCCCGCCCCCGCCGATGCCCCGGACCACGCGGACCACCTCGGCGACGGTGCGCATGATCGCGTCGGTGTCGGCCTGGTCGGGCACGGCGAAGAGCGCGACGACCTCCTGGCTGAACCCGACGACGGGTGCCTTGACGTCGCGGACCGCCATGGTCTGGCTCCAGGCCCTGGCGAAGCGGTGCTGCAGCGAGCTGACCTCCTCGGGCGGCCGGCTCGTGTGGGTGTCGTCCTCGTCGGTCTCGGCGACCACGACGACGAGCCGCCGGTCGATGTCCCACCCGAGCGCGGCGGCGTGGGCGACTGCCTCCGTGGCTGGTCCGGCTCGGCCGGAGAGGGCGTCGCGCAGGAACTCGGCGCGGTACTTGCTCTCGACGGCGGAGACGGCCTGCTCCTTGGTGATGGCCAGCGCCGCCACGGTCGCCGCGCGTTCGAGCAGGTGGACGTCGTCGGCGGTGAGCGGGCGGTCCTCGACAAAGAGGGCCAGCAGGCCGTGGTTGGTCTGGCCCGCGGCGATGCGCACCATCGCGCGACGGGCGTTGGGCGCGTCAGGGGGCCGGATGCCGACCGGCTCGCGCTCGGTGACGAGCCGACCGGTCCGATCGAAGCAGTCGAGGGCGAGCGCCGCCGCGACCTCGTGGTCGGACCCGGCCTGGGCGAGCACCCGTCCGTCGCTGCTGGTCACCATCGCGGCGCCCCCGAGGAACTCCGCGAGCCGGCGGCAGAGGTCCTCCAGCCCGCCACCGGCGAGCACCACCTCGACGAGGATCCGGTGGGTCTCCTCGACGCGCTCGAGGATCCCGGACTGCTGGTCGAGCACGGCGTCGAGGACCTCGGTGACGACCTGCTCGGCGCGCACCCGGGTCGCCGCGACCACCAGCGGCAGCGCCTGGCTGGCCGCCGCCCCACGCCAGCGGTCCAGCTGGTCTGGGTGGCCGCCGACGACGACCAGGGCGGTCGCGCCGCCGAGCGCGACCTGCGTCACCGGCTCGCGCCCCGCGTCCTCCCACGCCTGGACGGTCCCGGCCTCGGCGCAGACGAGGTGGTGGCGGGGCTCGGCCGTCGCGCCGAGCAGCGAAGCGCGCACCACGGCGCGATGCAGGTCGCCGGCCTGGGCGGGCTCGGCATCCGCGAGCGAGGGCAGGCTGAGCAGGTCCGCCAGGGTGACTCCGCCGACGGGCTCGCGGGCTGGGCTGGCTGAGGGCGCCGCCGATGGCAAATCCGCGCCAACGGGAGCCTGATCCTTGGCAACATTCACCATGAGGTGACTGTAACCGCACTCGATAGCGTCGCTGCGTCGGTCCTGACGTTTCCGATGCTGTCCGATCACGAGTCGCTCCCCACCAGTCCCCCGGAGGCCCCTGTGGCACCAGCCGTGACGCTCTGGCCGGCCGCCGTCTCCGAGCGGTCGGCGGTCCGGCTCGCGCAGCCACCTCGACCCGCCGTGGTCCTGGGCGCCTTTCCCCGCGCGCTGTACCTCGGGCTGGGCGGCCACGCTGACGTCCTGCCGCTCGTCGCGCCGTCGGGGCTGCGCCTGCCGACTGCGCTGACCGTCGCCACCGAGGCGGTTGGCTGGGGCGTCCAGCCGGGGGACGAGGTCCTCGTCGGGGGCGGCGCGGTCCACCTGCCCGGAGTCTGCGTGCGCGCGGTCCGGACCTGGCGCCCGGCCCGCGTCCCGACCGCGGTCGGGGGCCGCCTGGCCTGGTCCAGCGCAGCGGTCGCGCCGCTGGCGTGGAGCGAGCCGGCACGCCTGCTCACCCAGCGGCTGCGCTCCGGGAGATCTGTCGCATCGGCCGTGGCGGCGCTGGTCGGCGCAGGGCCCGGCCTGACACCCAGTGGCGACGACGTGCTGTGCGGGGTGCTGCTGGGGCTGCGTGTGCACGGCTCGGCGTCGGCAGCTCTCGTCCCCGCTCTGTGGGCGCACGTGCTGCCGCGGCTCACCGCGACGACGAGCCTCTCGGCCGCGCTGCTCACCGAAGCGGCCGAGGGCTATGGCGTGCCCCCAGTGGCACGCCTCGCCGAGGCCATCGTGGACGGGGACGAGGCCGGGGTGGCCGCTGCCGCAGCGGCCGTGCACGCCATCGGCCACAGCTCCGGCTCCGACCTGTTGGGCGGCCTGGTGGGCTCGCTCGAAGCCCTGACGTGCCCGACCTCCAGCATCCACCCCACGACCGATCGCACACCCCGTGCCGCCACCCCAGGGAGCCTGCCGTGACCGACCACCTCGAGGTCCGCAAGGGCGCGTACTACGACTCCGTCAGCCTGATGCAGGTCTCGCGGCAGGTCGCGGGCGCTGCCGGCGTGAGCGCTGCCCAGGTGGCGATGGCCACCGAGCTCAACCTCGAGGTCATCGGCGGGATGGGCTTCAGCGTCCCCGAGGCGGTGCAGCCCAACGAGCTGGTGGTGGCGATCCGCGCCGAGGACGAGGACGGCGTGGCCGCAGGCCTGGCCGCCCTGGAGCAGGCCCTCGGCGCCCTGAAGTCGGCTGGCATCCAGTCCGGCGGTTTCGGTGACGCGCCGCCTCCCCGCACGCTGGGCGCGGCCGTCTCCCGGGCCGGGGCCACCCTCGCGCTCGTCTCGGTTCCCGGCGAGTACGCCACCCTCGAGGCCCTGGACGCGCTGGGTCGAGGCGTCTCGGTGATGCTCTTCTCCGACAACGTGCCGGTCGCGGACGAGGTCCGGCTCAAGGAGGCGGCGGCGCGTGCGGACCTGCTCGTCATGGGGCCGGACTGCGGGACCGCGGTGGTCGGTGGCGTCGCCCTCGGCTTCGCCAACGTCGTGCGCCGGGGCCCGGTCGGGATCGTCGCCGCCTCCGGCACGGGAGCCCAGCAGGTCATGGCGCTCCTGGATGCGGCCGGGGTCGGCGTGAGCCACTGCCTGGGCGTGGGCGGACGCGACCTGTCTGCGGCTGTCGCCGGGCGGTCGACGCGCCAGGCGCTCGCGGCCCTGGCCTTGGACGAGGGCACCGAAGCCGTCGTCGTCGTGTCCAAGCCCCCCGCCCCCGAGGTGCTCGCCGACCTCGAGGCGTATGCCGCGGGGCTGGGTGTCCCCGTGCACTGGGCCATCCTCGGGGCCGGACGACCCGACCTGACCGCTGCCACCGAGGCCGCGCTGGCCGCGACGGGCGTGGACGTGCCGCAGTGGCCCAGCTGGGAGGGCGCCGCCACAGGTGCTGTCGGCGGGCACCTGCGCGGGCTGTTCTGCGGTGGCACCCTCGCCGACGAGGCGATGCTCATCGCCAGTGCCGAGCTCGGCGGCATACGCTCCAACATCCCGTTGTCGCCCGAGCTGGCGCTGGGCGCCGACCTTCGCACCGACGGGCACGCCGTCATCGACTTCGGCGACGACACGCTCACCCGCGGCCGCGCCCACCCGATGATCGACCCCACGCTGCGCCTCGAACGGCTCCGGGCGGAGGCCGCCGACCCCACGTGCGGCGTCCTGCTCCTCGACCTCGTGCTCGGACACGGCGCCCACGCCGACCCCGCCCCCGAGCTGGCCGCCGCCATCGAGGCGGCCCGGGAGTCGGCCGGACGTCCCCTGCCGGTGGTGGTGTCGCTGACCGGCACCACCGGCGACCCCCAGGGCCTGGAGCGCAGCGCCGCGATCCTGCACCAGGCGGGCGCCACCGTGTACCTGTCGAACGCCCAGGCCACCCGCCACGCCGTGTCCCTGGTGACCGGCACCGACCACCAGGAGCCCTCCCGATGACCCTGCCCCTGCACGGCCTGCTGTCCGAGGACCCCGTGGTCGCGACGTCCGGGGTCAGCCTCTTCGCGGAAGCGCTGCGCGCCCAGGCGGTTCCGGTCACCGAGACGGACTGGCAGCCGCCTCTCGAGGGCGCCGGGCCCGCGCTCGCGGCGGTGATGGCCGACCCGCGACGCACCGAGGCCAACGCCCTGGCCTTGCAGCGGATGACCGCCGCGGGCGCGGACTTCGTCGACGTCCGGCCGGCCAGCGAGGCATTGGGCCTCGAGCGTGGAACCTTCCTGCACGCCGGGCCGCCGCTGGAGTGGGAGCGTGCCTCCGGTCCCATGCGAGGCGCCCTCATCGGAGCCATGCTGTTCGAGGGGATGGCACAGACCCCCGAGGAGGCGGAGGCGGCGCTGGCGGCCGGGCAGGTCACCCTGGAGCCCTGCCACCACCGCGCTGCCGTCGGGCCGATGGCGGGCGTGGTCTCGCCGTCGATGTGGGTCTACGAGCTGCGCGACGAGGTCCACGACCACACCTCCTGGTGCTCGCTGAACGAGGGCCTCGGCAAGGTGCTCCGCTACGGCGCCTACGGGCCCGAGGTCATCGACCGGCTGCACTGGATGAACTCGGTGCTCGGCCCCTTGCTGCAACAGGCGATTCGCGCCGCCGGTCCGATCGACGTCAAGTCGATCATCGCCCAGATGCTGCAGATGGGCGACGAGGGCCACAACCGCAACCGGGCCGGCTCGCTGATGCTCCTCCGTGAGCTGCTGCCGTCCCTCATCACGGCCGATGGCTCGTCCAGTGACATCGCCGAGGCCGTCCGCTTCTCCGGCGCCAACGAGCACTTCTTCCTCAACCTCGGTATGCCGGCGTGCAAGCTCTCGACGCTCGCCGCCGAGGGCATCCCCGGCTCGTCCGTCGTGACGACGATGGCCCGCAACGGCACCGACTTCGGCATCCGCACCGCCGGTACCGGCGACCAGTGGTTCACCGGCCCGGCCAACACGCCGCAGGGACTGTTCCTCGGGTCCTACGGGCCTGACGACGCCAACCCCGACATCGGTGACTCCGCCATCACCGAGACGGCCGGCATCGGTGGCTTCGCGATGGCAGCGGCTCCCGCGATCGTGCGCTTCGTCGGCGGGGACGTGCCGTTCGCGCTGCGGGCGACGCGCACGATGTACGAGATCACCGTGGGCGAGCACACGGCATACCAGGTGCCCATCCTGGAGTTCCGCGGTACGCCCACCGGCATCGACGTGGTCGCGGTCGCGCGCACCGGGATCCTGCCCCAGATCAACACCGGCATGGCCGGACGGGTCGCCGGGACCGGGCAGGTGGGCGCCGGTCTGGTGAACCCACCGGTGGAGTGCTTCACGCAGGCCCTCGAGGCGCTCGCGGCGACTGCCACCCCCTGACCGCGTGGGCGCTCAGGAACCGCCGAGGGCGGCGTGGCAGGATACGGGACCGTGACGGCACGCATCCTCGACGGCAAGGCGGTCCTCGCGGCCATCAAGGACGAGCTGCGTGGGCGGGTGGACGCGCTGCGCGAGCAGGGCGTGGTGCCCGGCCTGGGCACCGTGCTGGTGGGAGACGACCCGGGCAGCCAGTGGTACGTCGCCGCCAAACACAAGGACTGTGCCGAGGTCGGCATCACGAGCATTCGCCGAGACCTGGCTGCCAGCGCGACGCAGGCAGAGGTCGAGGCCGTCATCGACGAGCTCAACGCCGATCCTGGGTGCACCGGCTTCCTCGTGCAGCAACCGACGGGGCTCGACGAGTTCGCGCTGCTGTCGCGGGTCGACCCGGTCAAGGACGTCGACGGGCTGCACCCGACGAACCTGGGCTGGCTCGTACTGGGCAAGGAAGCGCCGCTGCCCTGCACGCCGGCCGGCTGCATCGAGCTGCTCCGGCGGTTCGACGTGCCGTTGGCGGGGGCTCGGGTGGTCTTGGTCGGCCGTGGCATCACTGTGGGCCGCCCGCTGGGCCTCATGCTGACCCGGCGCAGCGAGAACGCCACGGTCACGTTGTGCCACACCGGAACCCGTGACCTGGCGGCGGAGGTGCGCCAGGCCGACATCGTCGTGGCGGCCGCCGGTGTGCCGGGCCTGATCACCGCCGACATGGTCAAGCCCGGCGCAGCCGTGCTCGATGTGGGCGTGAGCCGCATCCTCGCCGAGGACGGTCGGTCCAAGGTGGCCGGCGACGTCGCTGCCGACGTGGCCGAGGTCGCGGGCTGGGTCAGCCCCAACCCCGGGGGTGTGGGCCCGATGACCCGCGCCATGCTGCTGTCGAACATCGTGGCCGCAGCGGAGCGACAGCTCGCCGAGACCTCGGCCTGACTTCGTGACCACGCCGCGCCTGGGGTGGTGGTGGGCCATCGCACCCGTCCTCGTGTCGGGGCTGTTGGCCTTCGCCCAGGGCGACGTGCGACTCGGCGGCTACCTCGTGGCCGCCGGCGTGTGGTTCGCGGCCCTGCTACGGCTGGTGCTGCCGACCTCGCGCAGCGGTGGGCTCGCGGTGCGCTCGCGCGGCGTGGACGCCGTCACCATGGCCGTGCTCGGCCTGGCGTTGGTCGTGATCACGTCCTCGCTGGACCTGACGGTCCGGCCCTGACGGGTCCGGCCCTGACGGGTCCGGCCCTGACGGGTCCGGCCCTGACGGGTCCGGCCCTGACGGATCCGGCCCGGCCCGACCGCGAGGCGGTCGGCCGGGCCGGTCAGGTCGTCAGACGGTCAGGAAATCAGGCCCAGACCGCGCACGGCGTCGCGCTCCTCGGCGAGCTCGGCGACGGAGGCATCGATCCGGGCGCGGGAGAAGTCGTCGATCTCGAGGCCCTGGACGATCGACCAGGCGCCGTCCTTCACCGTGACGGGGAAGGACGAGATGAGGCCCTCGGGCACGCCGTAGGAGCCGTCGGAGCACACCGACATCGACACCCAGTCACCCTCGGCCGTGCCGATGGCCCAGTCACGGGCGTGGTCGACGGTGGCGCTCGCCGCGGATGCGGCCGACGAGGCGCCGCGCGCCTCGATGATCGCCGCGCCGCGCTTGGCCACAGTCGGGATGAAGGTGCCTTCGAGCCAGGCCTGGTCGTTCACTGCCTCGGCGGCGTTCTTGCCCGACACCTCGGCGTGGAACAGGTCGGGGTACTGGGTGGCGGAGTGGTTGCCCCAGATCGTCATCTTGCGGATCTCGGTCACCGGGACGCCGAGCTTGGCCGCGAGCTGGCTGATGGCGCGGTTGTGGTCCAAGCGGGTCAACGCGGCGAAGCGCTCGCGGGGGATGTCGGGGGCGTTGCTCATCGCGATGAGCGCGTTGGTGTTGGCCGGGTTGCCGGTCACGGTGACGTGGACGTCGTCGGCCGCGACGGCGTTGAGCGCCTTGCCCTGGGGGGCGAAGATGCCGCCGTTGGCCTCGAGCAGGTCGCCGCGCTCCATGCCCGGGCCCCGGGGTCGGGCGCCGACGAGCAGGGCGTGGTTGACGCCGTCGAAGATGGTGTTGGCGTCGTCGCCGATCTCGACGCCGGCCAGGGTCGGGAACGCGCAGTCGTCGAGCTCCATGACGACACCCTCGAGCGCCTTGAGCGCGGGGGTGATCTCCAGGAGCCGCAGCTCGACCGGGGTGTCCGGCCCGAAGAGCGAGCCGCTCGCGATCCGGAAGAGGAGGCTGTAACCGATCTGACCGGCCGCGCCGGTGACGGCGACCTTGACGGGGGTAGTGCTCACGATGGGCCCTTCACTCGGGGTCTGGCAGTGCTGGCTGGACTACTTGGCGACGTTAGCAGGGGTGCGAGGTCCAGGTCCGAGGTGGTTGGCGGGTGGCTAGGGTCGGGGACATGCCCACCCCCGACTTCGTCCTGGCCCTGCGCGAGCGGGTGGGTCACGACCCCTTGTGGATGCCCGGCGTCACCGCCGTCGTCCGCAACGACCGGGGTGAGGTGCTGCTCGTCCGTCGCGCGGACTTCGGCCACTGGGGGTTGGTCAGCGGCATCCTCGAGCCGGGCGAGCAGCCCGCGGTCGGCCTGCTCCGCGAGATCGAGGAGGAGACCGGCGTCATCGCGCAGGTCGAGGCGTTGACGGCGGTGTGGACCCTGCCGGAGGTGACGTACCCCAACGGCGACCGTGCCCAGTACCTCGACCTGTGCTTCCTGGCGCGCTACGTCGCGGGCGAGGCCAGGGTGAACGACGACGAGTCCACGGAGGTGGGCTGGTTTGCGCTACGCGCTCCCGCCCGACCTCGTCGAACGCTCGCGGGTGCGGCTGGAGCGCGCCCTCGCCTACGACGGCGCCGCGTGGTTCGTCAGGTGACCCGGCGCAGACGCACGACCGGGATGACGCGCGACGTCTTCTTCTCGTACTCGCCGAAGCCGGGGCGCTGCGCGACGATGGTCGGCCAGGCCTCGGCTCGCTCCTCCTCGGTGAGCACCTGCGCCTCGACGGTGAACGTCTCGGTGCCGACCTCGACGTCGAACCGCGGGTGGGCCAGCACATTGTGGTACCAGTCCGGATTGGTCGGCGCGCCCCCCTTCGATGCCACGATGAGCATCGAGGAGTCCGGCTGGGGGAAGTAGACCAGCGGGTTGACCCGGACGGTGCCGGTCTTGGCGCCGATGTGGTGGATGAGGATCATCGGGGCCCCGGCGAAGTAGCCGCCGACCCGGCCCTCGTTGGTGCGGAACTCCTCGATGACCCCGCTTGTTCCAGTCGCTCATGTCCGGTGCACCGTCTAGCGGAGCGACGCGAGTGCCCGGTTGAAGGTCGCCGACGGACGCATGACGGCGATCGCCTTGGCCTCGTCGGGCCGGTAGTACCCGCCGATGTCGGCGGGGTGGCCCTGCACCCCGAGCAGCTCGGCGGTGATCGTCTGCTCCTCGGCGGTCAGCGTCTGCGCGACGGATGCGAAGGCCGCGGCCAGCTCGGCATCCTGGGTCTGGGTGGCCAGCTCGTCGGCCCAGAACATCGCGAGGTAGAAGTGGCTGCCCCGGTTGTCGATCTGGCCCACCTTGCGTGCCGGTGACTTGTTCTCGTTGAGGAGCCGCTCGGTGGCGCGGTCGAGGGTGTCGGCGAGGATCTCGGCGCGCGGGTTGTCGGTCGTCGTCGACATGTGGCGCAGGCTCTCGGCGAGGGCGAGGAACTCGCCGAGGCTGTCCCAGCGCAGGTAGTTCTCCTGGACCAGCTGCTGCACGTGCTTGGGCGCCGAGCCGCCCGCCCCGGTCTCGAACAGGCCGCCGCCGTTCATCAGCGGCACCACGGAGAGCATCTTCGCGCTGGTCCCGAGCTCGAGGATCGGGAAGAGGTCGGTGTTGTAGTCGCGCAGGACGTTGCCCGTCACCGAGATGGTGTCCTCGCCCTTGCGGATGCGCTCCACCGAGAAGGTCGCCGCGTCCACCGGCGAGAGGATCTGCAGGTCGAGGCCATCGGTGTCGTGCTCGGGGAGATAGGCCTCGACCTTGGCGATGAGGTTGGCGTCGTGGGCGCGCTCGCGGTCGAGCCAGAACACGGCCGGGGTGTGGGACGCCCGCGCCCGGGTCACGGCAAGCTTGACCCAGTCGCGGATCGGGGCGTCCTTGGTCTGGCAGGCACGCCAGATGTCGCCCGGCTCGACGTCGTGGGCCATCAGGACCTCACCAGCGCTGCTGACCACCTGGACGGTGCCGGACTCGGCGATCTCGAACGTCTTGTCGTGGCTGCCGTACTCCTCGGCCTTCTGCGCCATCAGGCCCACGTTGGGCACGGAGCCCATGGTGGTGGGGTCGTACGCGCCGTGCGCGCGGCAGTCCTCGATGACGGCCTGGTAGACCCCGGCATACGAGCTGTCGGGGATCACCGCGAGGGTGTCGTGCTCGGCACCGTCTGGACCCCACATGTGACCCGAGGTGCGGATCATCGCGGGCATCGAGGCGTCGACGATCACGTCGCTCGGCACGTGCAGGTTGGTGATCCCCTTGTCGGAGTTGACCATGGCCAGGCGCGGCCCGGCCGCGAGCCCGGCCTCGATGGCCGCCCTGATCTCGGCGCCGTTGTCGAGGGCGCCGAGGCCGTCGAGGATCGACCCGAGTCCGTTGGTGGGCGACAGCCCCGCCGCGGCGAGCTGCGTGCCGTATGCCGCGAAGACCTCGGGGAGGAACGCGCGCACGACGTGGCCGAAGATGATCGGGTCGGAGACCTTCATCATGGTGGCCTTGAGGTGGACCGAGAACAGCACGCCGTCGGCCTTGGCCCGGGCGATCTGCTCGGTCAGGAAGGTGTCGAGCGCTGCGGCGCGCATCACCGTGGCGTCGACGACCTCGCCCTCGAGGACCGCGAGGCCGTCCTTGAGGACCGTGGTGCCGTCGGGGCCCACGAGCTGGATGGTGAGCGTGTCGGCGGCCGGCATCACCACGGACTGCTCGTTGGACCGGAAGTCGTCCTGGCCCATGGTGGCGACGGTGGTCTTGGAGTCGGCTGACCAGGCGCCCATCGAGTGCGGGTGCCGGCGCGCGTAGTTCTTGACCGCGGCGGGTGCCCGCCGGTCTGAGTTGCCCTCGCGCAGCACCGGGTTCACCGCGCTGCCCTTCACGCTGTCGTAGCGGGCGCGGATGTCGCGCTGCTCGTCGGTGAGGACCTCGTCGGGGTAGTCGGGCAGCGCGTAGCCCTTGCTCTGGAGCTCGGCGACAGCGGCCTTGAGCTGGGGGACCGAGGCCGAGACGTTGGGGAGCTTGATGATGTTGGCCTCGGGCGTGGTCGCCAGGGCGCCGAGCTCGGCGAGGGCGTCACCGATCCGCTGGTCCTCGGGGAGCAGGTCGTCGAACGCCGCGATGATGCGGCCGGCCAGGGAGATGTCGCGGGTCTCGACGTCGACGCCGGCCGCCCCGGCAAACGCCTCGATCACCGGCAGGAACGAGTACGTCGCCAGCATGGGCGCTTCGTCGGTGAGGGTGTAGATGATCTTGGCCATGAAGCGGCTCTCCCTGGAGTTGGTGCGGAACGCGACGGTGCGAAGGCGGTGCTCAGGCTATCGAACGCGGTCGACGCGGCCGCGGGCGATGCCCGCTCACCAGGCGGTACGAAGCCGCGCCGCCTCAGCCGAATGGATGAGGCACGGATCGTCGGATACGGCAGTTGACGGAGCCCAAATCTGCGGAAATCGGGCATTTGGCCGACGAATCTTTACCATTTCCTGACGAAAGTCATCCCTGCCCTTTACGTTTCACCTACATACCAAGGAGGTCCGCCGAGACCTCATCAGGATGGGGATCCGATGGACACGCAGGGAAGTCTCGACAGCGAAACCCCGGCCAAACCGCTGGTCAGCCGACGCACGGTCGCCATCGGCGCGGCGTGGTCCGTGCCGGTCATCTTGGCCGTCACCGCGACGCCGGCGGCAGCCGCTTCGCTCGTCGCCGCGGTGGAGGACGCCGGGCAGGGCTCGCTCAAGCACACGAAGAACCAGACCTACCTGCTGACCCTGTTCTTCACGGTCACGGGCCCGGTCGGGGCGACGGTGCCGATCACCGTCACCAACGTCAGCACCACCACGGTGCCCGGGCCGGTCGAGTTCACGGTCGTCCCGCAAACCGTGAACGTGCCGGTCGGCGTGAACTCGGCGACCTACGCGTTCGAGCGACAGGGCAACAACTCGGCGTTGACGGCGACGGTGACGTACATCGTCAACGGCGGGGCGGCCCAGACGGCGACTGTCCCGGTCGTGATGTAGGGCCTCGCATGGGGGCGGCGGTGGTCACGGTGGCTGCGAGACCTCGCTCGCTCAAGGTGGTGAGGAAGCTGCGGACATCGGCGGCGACTTCGGTGGCCGGGAGACCGAAGTCGAGGGCCACCGCAGCGACCACCTGGTCGGTCGTGCGGGGCTCGGCCAAAGCGTGCCAGATCGCGGCGGCCGAGCCCTCCATGACCAGCGGACGGGCAGTCTGCGGGTCCTGGAGGTCGAGCACGACGACCCGCTCGCCGTGGTCGACCACCGCGACATCGGGGGAACGGTGCCACACCGGCTCGTCGACACGGGGCTCAGGCAAGGTCCACCAGGCCCTGGTCATGCAGCTCCGACAAGGCCGCCGCAGTGGCTTCGCGCGGATCGACGCCTTCGGGGGTCGGGCCGCACCTGGCCACCGCAACCTCCACCAGCTGGGACACCTCGGTCCAGTCGGCGCAGGCATCGAGCAGGACCACGGCCAGGGCAGACAGGTGCACCACCTGACGATCCACCAGCACCACCGCCTCGCCCTCCCGGTCGACGCGATCGAGCACGGTACGACAGCGCGCCCTCACCCGGAGCGCCCCAACAACTCGTCCACCACGTCGGCCACGTCGGCCGCCTCCCGATAGGTCACTCGATGCACACCACCGACAGCCTCGCACAGCGTCGTCAGGCGCTGGAGCGGGCGCGCCATCTCGGACAGGTGCGAGGTCTGGGGCACCAGCGCGACAAGCGCGTCGAGGGTGCCCAGGGTCTCGACCTGCGGCGAACCCCGATGCTGCTCATCGCGCTCGAGCAGGCAGAGCGCCACCAGGCGAACGGGGCCACGGGGTGGCTGCAGACCCAGAGCGCTCGGTGCGGTCTCGTCCTTGAGCAGGCTCGCCGGGGCGCGGCGTACGGACAGCGGCTTGGGGTAGGGCACGACGGTGTCGTCGTCGCGCACGACGGTGGTCTCGTCCGTCACGTACCAGCGGCCGGGCCCGAGCACGCTGACGAACGTCGTCTTCCCGGTGCCGCCCGGTGCGACGAAGGCCGCCGCCGCCCCCGTCTCGGGATCGGCGAGGCAGGCGGCGTGCAGCATGAGGTGGTGCCCGGCCCGCGCGTCGATCGCCGCCAGGGTGATGCGCTGGGTGAGGACCTGCAGCAGGTCGTCCAGCCGGTCGCCCGACAGGTGGCCACGGGACCGTGCCTCGGCACGCAGCGCAGGGTCGCTGTCGAAGACGACGTGGACCGTGGCCTCGACCGTGGCCTCGGCCGTTGCCTCGTCCGCAGGCCGGCAGAACTCCCACAAGGGACGCAGCGACGCAGCCACCTCGCCGGCTCGGTCGCCGTCGATGTGGACCTCGACGGGTACGTCGAAGGCACTCACCACCACACGGTTCGGCGCAGGGACTGCCTGAGTGCCGGTCACAGCCCGCAGAGTAGAGCACAGGGGGAGTTGTCATGGAGCTGAAGGACTACCTGGCCGTGGCCCGCACGTACTGGCGCGGGGTCACCGTGTTCGTGCTCTTCGGGGTTGCCGTCGCCGCTGGGCTCAGCATGGTCCAGCCGAAGATCTACCAGGCCGATGCCAGCGGTTTCGTCAGCTCGGGAACGAGCACGTCGCCGGGTGAGGCCTCGGTCAGCGACTCGCTGGCCAAGTCACGGGCGGCGTCGTACGTCGACCTGGCCACGTCGCGGGCGACCGCGCAGACGGTCATCGACCGCCTCGGTCTTCAGGCGAACCCGGCCGCCCTGATCGGCAGCGTGACGGTCAGCCAACCGCTCGACACGGTGCTCATCAAGATCAGCGCCCGGGCCTCGACCCCGCTGGCCGCCCAGCAGCTCGCTGATGCCTGGGTCCAGGCTCTCAAGGCCCAAGTGGACCAGGTCGAGAACCCCACCGGGGTGTCGTCCCAGGCGCTGCACATCGTGCCGATCGAGTCGGCGATGCTGCCGGGCGCGCCGGTCTCGCCCAACACCAAGCGGAACGTCGCCCTGGGCTTCGTGGTCGGCCTGCTGCTCGGCTTCGGGTATGCCGTGGTGCGCAGCCAGCTGGATCGCAAGGTCCGCCGGGCCGAGGACGTGGAGCGCCAGTTCGGGGTCACCGTTGCCGCGACGATCCCCGCCAGCCCCGCGATGGTTCGCCGCAAGGGCGGCCGGGTGCCGCTCGTGGTGCTCCAGGGAAAGGGCAAGATCCACGACCCGGTGCACGCGTCAGAGGCCTTCCTCAAGCTGCGCACGAACCTGCAGTTCATGGACATCGACAACCCGCCCCGCGTCATCGTCGTGACCAGCCCCCTGCCCGGCGACGGCAAGTCGACCATCGCCGCGAACCTCGCTGCAGCACTGTCGATGTCGGACCGCCGCGTCGTCCTCATCGACGGCGACCTCCGGCGGCCGGTCGTTGCGGAGTCGTTCGGACTCGTGGAAGGCGCCGGGCTCACCGACGTCCTCATCGGTCGGGTGGACTTCGCCGATGTGGCGCAGTCGGTGGCGGCGCTGCCCAACCTGCTCGTCCTGGCCGCCGGCGGTACCCCGCCCAACCCGAGCGAGATGCTCGGCTCCAAGGCGATGCGCCGGCTGCTCGACTCGCTCGCGGACCGCGGCTACACCGTGATCATCGACGCCCCGCCCCTGCTCCCGGTGACCGATGCGGCGGTGCTGACCGCCTCGGCGGACGGCGCGCTCGTGGCCGTGAGCGCGGGCCGCACGCTCGACACCCAGCTGGCTGCAGCCCTGGGCACCCTGAACGCGGTCCAAGGACACACCCTCGGCGTCGTGCTCAACCGGGTGTCCCCGAAGAGCGCGGACAGCGGGTACTACGGCGGCGGGTACTACGCAGTGCACGACACTCCCGCGCCGGCGGCCCATCCGGCCCCGCGTCGCCGCGTCGTGACCTTCGAGGGGGAGGACTCGCGAACCGCGGCACGGGCCGCCGGCTGAGGAGCCGCGGCCCGGGCGGTGACTACCGAGCCGCGGCGCGGGTGACGAAGTCGGCGAGGTCCCTGCTCTGCTGGAGTCGGCTGGGTTCGTGGACGTACATCATGTGCCCGGCCTCGTAGTACGCGTGCTCGATGTTGTCGTGCAGTGCTGCCGGGATGTCGAGGTGCGCCACGACGTCCTGGGCGCCGTAGTACGGCGTCGCTCCATCGTGGTAGCCGTACGCGATGTGCACCTTGAGGTGGGGGTTGGCCCGCATCGCGCGGGCGAGCTGGCCGCTGACGTCGACCGGCTTCGCCTCGAACTCCTTGTAGGACCACTCCTGATGGGCCACGGACGAGATCTGCGTGTACGGCAGGTCGTTCGCGTACTCGAGCTCGTGGCGGACGTAGTGGTTCCAGGCCGCCGCGTAGGGGCCGCTGATCGCGTCGTAGGACGGGTCGGCGTCCCACATCTCGGCGTTGCCGTGAGCCAACGGTCCGGTGAACCGGGCATCGAGCCGCCCCACCGCAAGGCGCTCCTCGCGTCGCAGCTCGGTGAAGAAGCGGACGTGCTCGATCCGCAGGTTGGCACGGTCGACGTACTCCTGCGACAGCCCGGTCAGCGCCGCGAGCCGTCGCACGTGCTCGGCGCGTTCGGCCGGGGTGAGCCGCGAGCCCCTGGACAGGGCCCAGGGGTAGTCGCGCGCGGCATACTCCTCGGCCTCGGCGAGCACCGTCTTGAGCGCCTTGCGGCCGTGCTTGCCGTGGTAGTGCGCGACCGCGGCATACGTCGGCAGGTAGTCGACATGGGCACGGTCGTTGCTGAACTCGAAGTCGACCGTCGCGAAGTCGAGCACCGAGCTGATCAGCATGAGCCCGTTGAGGTAGAGGCCGTGCTGGCTCTGCAGATGGTCGGCCAGGGCGGCCGCGCGTGTCGTGCCGTAGGACTCGCCGGCGACGAACTTCGGTGACAGCCAACGGTTGTTGCGCTTGGTCCAGAGCCGGATCAGCTCACCGACGCTCTCGAGGTCGGCCTTGAAACCGTGGTAGTCCTTCGGCTTGCCGCCCTCGACCGCCCGGGAGTACCCGGTCGACACGGGGTCGATGAAGACGAGGTCGGAGACGGCCAGGAGCGTCTCGGCGTTGTCGAGCAGGCCATACGGCGGGGGCGTGAGTGCGCCCACGTCGCCGGAGTCCACGCGACGGGGGCCGAGCAGGCCCAGGTGCAACCACACCGAGCTCGAGCCGGGGCCGCCGTTGAACGCGAACGTCACCGGACGGTTCGTGCCGGCGGGGGCATCGAGGACGTAGGACGTCAGGTTCATCTCGGCCTTGGCCTGGTGCCCTTTGAAAACGCCGTCCTCGAGGACTTCCTCGCGCAGGACGACGCGACCGGTCGTCGCGGTGTAGCGCAGGGTGCGGCGCCCGACCTTGAGGCTGTGGCGGGTGCTGACGACGTCGTCCTTGGGCGGGGCCGGAGTGGTCGTCACGGTCACGGCGTCCGATGTGGTGGTCGTGGTCGGGCCCGTGCCCGATGAAGTGGCGCGGGCGGTGTCGGGCGGCGCGCTCGTCAGTTCGTCGGGCATGGGCGCAACCATAGTGCGTCTCGACAGCGCGTCTCAGCGCTCGCGCTGGGCCGCTCCGGATGCTGCGACCACGAATGAGTCGGGTGCTCGAAAGCCCCTGTCGCTGAAGGCTTGTGCGACGCGCCGCTGCGCGCGGTCTGCCCGTGCGGCGGGGACCAGCGCGATGGCTGAGCCGCCGAACCCACCACCGGTCATGCGCGCTCCGAGGGCTCCTGCCGCGACCGACGCCTCGACGGCGGTGTCGAGCTCGGCCACCGAGATCTCGAAGTCGTCGCGCATCGACGCGTGCGACTCGAGGAACAAGGTCCCGAGGCGGCCGAAGTCGTCGTGCCGCAGGGCCTCGACCGCCTGCTCGACGCGCCGGATCTCGGTGACGATGTGCCTCGCCCGCCGCCGCAACAGGTCTGACGAGAGGGTCGCCAGTCTCTCCTCGAGGCGCGCTGGCGGCACCTCGCGCAGGGTGGGCACGCCGAGCTCCTGGGCGGCCTGTTCGCAGGATCGTCGACGTTCGGCGTACTGGCCGTCGACGAGGGCGTGCTCGGCCCGGGTGTCGATGACCAGGAGCGCCAGGTCGTGGGCGGCGAGGTCGAACGGCACCTGCTCGGTGTGCTGGTCGCGGCAGTCCAGGAGCAGGGCGTGCAGTGAGGTCCCCAGCAGGGCCGCCGACTGGTCCATGCCGCCAGTGGGGGCCCGGGCGATGGTGTTCTCGGCGTCGATACACGCTGCTGCCAACGCGCGTCGTGTGCTCGGTGCGTCGAGCAGGCCCAGCCCGAAGAGGTCTGAGGCTGCCGCGCCCACGGCGCACTCGAGCGCGGCCGAGCTCGACAGTCCGGCCCCGAGCGGCACGCGTCCGTCGATGGCGACCTCGAGTCCGCGCACCCGGTGACCGGCGCGTTCCAGCGCCCACGGAACACCTGCGACGTATGCCGCCCACCCGCCCGGGCGCCCGGGCGCCACGTCGTCGAGGGACAGCTCGACCACGTGGTCGCCCTGCGCCGACACGAGCCGAAGGAGGCGGTCGTCGCGCGGTGACGCCGCGGCATACGTGCGGTGGGGCAGCGCGATCGGCAGGCACAGGCCGGCGTTGTAGTCCGTGTGCTCGCCGATCAGGTTGACCCGACCGGGCGCGGACCACACGCCATCGGGGGCGCGGCCGAAGGTGGCCTCGAACAGGGCGGCAGCCGAGTCCGCGCTCACGGTGCGACCTCGCGCAGCCTCGCGGCGATGGTCTCGGGGGGCACGTCGTTGACCCAGCCACCGACGCCCGACTCGGAGCCGGCGAGGTACTTGAGCTTGCCCGGAGCGCGCAGGACCGACATCACCTGCAGGTGCAGGCGCGAGACGTCACGACCCCGGCGGGCGGGGGCCTGGTGCCACCCGGCGATGTAGGGCAACCGGATCGGCGTACCGTCCGCGCCGACGTAGTACCGGTCCAGCCGGCGCATCAGGTCGAGGTAGACGTGGGCGAGGTCGTCGCGCTCGGCGTCGGACAGCTCGGGCAGGTCGGCGACATCGCGGTTCGGCGCCAGGTGCACCTCGACCGGCCAACGGGCCGCGAAGGGGACGTAGGCAGTCCAGTGCTCGGACGCGAGGACGATCCGCTCGCCGCTCTCACGCTCGGCGGCGAGGAGGTCGGCGCCGAGCAGGCGCCCGGTGCGGTCGTGGTGCTTCTGGGCGCGGACCAGCAGGTCGTGGGTGCGCTGGGGCACGGTGGGGTAGGCGTAGATCTGGCCGTGCGGGTGGTTCAGGGTCACGCCGATCTCCTGACCGCGGTTCTCGAAGCAGAACACGTGCTCCACCTCGGGGAGTGCTCCGAGCTCGGCGGCGCGATCGGCCCAGGCGTCGATGACGGTGCGTGCACGTTCTGCGGTCAGGTCGGCGAAGGCGGCGTCGTGGTTGCTCGTGAAGCACACGACCTCGCAGCGCCCTCGGGCCGGGGCGGTCCGGAAGAGCTCGGGCGTCCCCGCGGGTGGGACCACACCGTCGGTCACCGGCGCGTACGACGGGAAGCGGTTCTCGAACACCACGACGTCGTATGCGGTCTCGGGCACCTCGGAGGGGGACGCTCCCAGTCCCGGTGGGACACAGCGGGCACTCGTCCTTGGGGGGCAGGAAGGTGCGGTTGAGGCGGTGTCCCGCGATCGCGACCCAGTCGCCGACCAGCGCGTCGTAGCGAACCTGGCCGGCGACGGCGCGTTCGCCCAGGGGCCTGGTGTCGACGGCCTGGCGCGGGGGAGCGCCAGGGGTGTCGTCGAAGTAGATGATCTCGCGGCCGTCGGCGAGGAGCCGGCTGGTGCGACGGACGCTCATCGCGTTGCCTCCGGGCGTCGGGTGTCCGCGAGGAGGAGCTCGCCGACCACGTCCGCCACCGGGGCGCGCACCGCAGCCGGGAGCTCGTCATCGGTGACGAGCACGTCGACCCCGGCGAGGTCGAGGAAGCTGCTCAGGCCGACCACTCCGAACTTCGTGTGGTCGGCCAGGACGCAGGTGCGTCGGCCGCACCCGACGAGGGCCCGGTTGGTCTGCGACTCCACGAGGTTGGGCGTGGTCAGGCCGGCTCGGGGGTCGACCCCGTGCGCGCCGAGGAGCAGCAGGTCCACGTGCAGCGTCCGAAGTGCGGCGTCGGCCACGGGGCCGACGAGGGCGTCAGAGGGTGTGCGCACCCCGCCGGTGAGGACGACCACCTGGCCGGGCGTCGCGGCCTCGTGCAGGAGCTGGGCGACGGGTACGGAGTTGGTGACCACGGTGAGGTCCCGCACGGCCCGGATCGCCCGCGCGAGCTCGTAGGTGGTCGTGCCGGCCGAGATGCCGATGGACATGCCTGGTTCCACGAAGGCGGCCGCAGCCGCGGCGATGGCCTGCTTCTGGCGGGTCATGAGCGCGGACTTGACCCTGAACCCGGGCTCGTCGCTGCTTGGCTCGACGCCGCTTGGCGCGCCGACCGCGACGGCGCCCCCGTGGACCCGTTCGAGCACCCCGCGCGCAGCCAGCTGGTCGATGTCGCGACGGATGGTCATGTCGGACACGCCCAGCTCGCCGACCAGGTCGGCCACCCGCGCGGCTCCCGCGCGGGTCACGACCTCGACGATCCGCGCGCGGCGCTGGGTGGCAAGCATGCGGTGCAGTCTCGGACCAGTCCTGACATTAGTCAACACGAACCTACATTTTGAGACAGGATCGAACGGCCGACACCCAGGCTCGCTCGTCGACCCCACCTGACACAATGGCGCCCATGTCGACGCCCCCTGCTCCCGCTGCGCTGCCCCGGATCCTGTCCGGGATGCAGCCCACCAGCGACTCGCTCCACCTCGGCAACTACATCGGCGCGCTGGTCAACTGGGTGGGGCTGCAGCAGGACTTCGACGCCTACTACTTCGTCGCCGACCTCCACGCGCTCACGGTCCCCACCGACCCCGAGGTGCTACGGCGTCGCACCCGGGTCACCGCCGCGCAGTTCATTGCTGGTGGGGTCGACCCCAAGCGCTCGGCCGTGTTCTGCCAGAGCCACATCACCGAGCACGCCGAGCTGGGGTGGGTCATGAACTGCCTCACCGGCTTCGGCGAGGCGAGCCGGATGACCCAGTTCAAGGACAAGACCGCCAAGGGTCAGAACGCGAACGTCGGCCTGTTCGCGTACCCGATGCTCATGGCGGCCGACATCCTCATGTACGACGCGGCATACGTCCCCGTGGGCGAGGACCAGCGCCAGCACCTCGAGATCACCCGCGACCTGGCCGAGCGCTTCAACGCGCGGTTCGGTGAGACGCTCGTGGTGCCCGACGCCTACATCGTCAAGGGCTCGGCCAAGATCATGGAGCTGACCGACCCGACGTCGAAGATGTCTGCCACCAACTCGCCGGACAAGGGGCTTCTGCTGCTCTCCGACGAGCCCGCTCGGCTACGCAAGAAGATCATGTCCGCCGTCACGGACACCGAGTCCGAGGTGCGCTACGACGTCGAGACCAAGGCGGGCGTCTCCAACCTGCTGGTCATCCACTCGGTGCTCTCTGGCCAGCGCATCGAGGAGCTCGAGCGCGAGTTCGCCGGCAAGGGGTACGGAGACCTCAAGAAGGCCGTGGCCGAGGTCGTGGTCGACGCCGTCGAGCCCTTCCGCGAGCGGATGGCCGAGCTGCTCGACGACCCTGCGGAGCTCGACCGCATCCTCGCGGACGGCGCCGACCGGGCCCGCGAGGTGGCGGTCGCGACGATGGCCCGGGTGCGTGACCGAGTGGGGCTGCTGCCGAGCGTTCGGTAGGGTCGCGACCGTGCCCACCATCGGTGTGTCGATCGCGATCCCCTCGCCCCACGCAGAGATGCTGCAGGCCAAGCGGGCGTCCTTTGGCGACCCCTTGGCCGACTGCATCCCCACCCATGTGACGCTGCTGCCGCCCACCGAGGTCGATGACGCGCAGCTGGCCTCCGCCGTGACCCACCTCGAGCAGGTGGCTGAGCAGGGGCACTCGTTCTCGATGGTGCTGCGTGGCACCGGGACGTTTCGGCCGATCTCGCCGGTGGTGTTCGTGCAGGTCTCCGGTGGCCTCGCCGAGTGCGAGGTGCTCGAGCGAGCCGTACGACGCGGCCCGTTGGCCCGCGACCTCGACTTCTACTACCACCCGCACGTGACCGTGGCACACCACGTGCCCGAGGACAGCCTCGACCGGGCCTTCCAGGAGCTCGCTGACTTCGAGTGCACCTTCACGGTGCGCGAGTTCTACCTCTACGAGCACGGCGCTGACCAGATCTGGCGCCAGGTGCGCTCATTCCCCCTCAACGGCGGAGGCTGACGTGCAGACCCTCAAGCGGTGGTGGGCCCGCGTCCAGCAGACACCGGCCGGACGGGCGTGGAAGCGCTACGGAGACACCCGCGGCAGCTTACTGGCCGCTGGGGTCACCTACTTCGGCTTCCTGTCGATCTTCCCCATCCTGGCGCTGGCGTTCGCCGTCTTCGGGTTCCTGCTTCGTGGCCACCCCCAGTGGCTGGGCGACATCCGGCACTACCTCGACGGTGCCCTCCCGGGCTTCGTGCAAGACCCACAGGGCAAGAACGGCCTCATCCCGCTCACGCTGCCACGCGGTGGCACGCTGGCCACGGTGGGGATCGTCGGCGTGGCCGGACTGCTCTGGGGCGGACTCGGCTGGCTCGACGCCCTGAGGGAGGGCGTCCGCGCGGTGTTCGGCGTCACCGGGTCGGCGGGCAACGTCGTCACCGACAAGCTGCGTGACATCGGGGTCCTCGTCGTCATCGGCCTGGCGGTGATCATCTCGGCGGTGGTTGCCGCCCTCGCCAACGGCGCCACGGGCTTCGTGGCCGAACTGGTCGGGCTGGGCCGCCAGCAGTGGCTCGTCACGGCAGTGGGGGTGGTCGTCCAAGCCCTGCTCAACACCGCCGTGGTCGGCCTCGTGCTCCGGGTGCTCACCGGGGTCCCGGTGCCGTGGAAGGGCCTGCGCAACGGAGCGATCTTCGGCGGTGTCGGCCTGACCGTGCTGCAGCTCTTCGGCACCCGCCTGATCGCCGGCACGCTGCACAACCCCGTCTTCGCCTCGATCGGCCTGGTCGTGGGGCTGCTCGTGTTCCTCAACTTCATCTCGCGGGTGCTGCTCGTGGCGGCCGCGTGGGCCGCCAACGACCTCGCCACCGCCACCGCCACCGCTACAGCGCAGGGCGGTCAGGACGCAGGCCAGCGGCTCAAGGCCACCGAAGGCCCCGAGCAGCGGCCCCTCGTCGGGCTCAAGGGGCGCACCGACGCCGGGCTGCCCACGTTCAGCCAGCGCGCTGCCGACCGCACCTCGGTGGCGGCCGGAGCGGTGCTCGGCGCGTTGGGTGCGGTCGTGGTCGGTTCGGGCGCCCGCGGCATCCGGTCGCTGGTCCGGCGCCGGTAGCCCCCTCGACCCCGCACGACCCCGGACGACGCCGCACGATGGGGCAGGAGGGGGCAGGAGACGCGTCAGCGTCGGTGGCGAGGCACCGGCGCGGGGCGCCGGACGGCTCGGCTCGCCAGCAGCGCCACCAGCAGCAGCGCGGCAGCCAGCCCGCCCAACCCCACCCAGGGGGCAACCGAGCGGGGCAACAGCTCCGAGCTCGGCACGGCGGCCGCGGCCGCTCGGGGGACGCCCGCCGGAAGTCCACCCGGGACCATCGCCGACCCCTCGCTCGGGGCAACGGTCGGTGCCGTGGTGACCGCACCGGGGGCGACGAGGGTGCCGACGGGCCTCGCCCGCGCGGCGTACCGGAAGGCCCAGTCGTACATCGCAGCCTGCGGGCGCCAGGACGCGTCCAGCCCGTGCATCTCCGTGAGGAGGTAGGTGTGGCCGCCGCGGGTCACCGCCGAGATGTAGGTTCGCTCGGCGGCCACGGTGTAGCCGTTCTTGACGCCGATCGTGCCCGGGTAGTTGTACAGCAGCTTGTTGTGGCTGTTGATCGTGTAGGTGGCCCGCTTCTTGGTCTTGGGGTCGAGGTTGCCCGGAAACGCCACCCGCTTGGTGATCACGTACGACCGGAACTGCGGCAGGGCGAGCGCCGCCCGGCCGATCAGGGCGAGGTCGTAGGCGCTGGACGTCTCACCCGGCGCGTCCAGGCCGGACGGGTCCTTGGCGACCGTGTCGTGGGCCCCGAGGTATGCCGCGTGCGCATTCATGGCGGCGAGCGTCGCCGCCCGGCCGCCCGCCGACTCGGTGAGCGCATACGTGGCGTCGTTGCCCGAGGCCATCAGCATCGCCTCGAAGAGCTGCTTCGCGGTGTAGGGCAGGCCCGGGACGATGCCGACGCGGGTGCCGTCGGCCGCGGCGTCGGCCTGGGTCGGGACGATGGTGCGCTGGGCGGGGACCAGCGGGATGAGGGTCAGGGCGGCGAGTGTCTTGAGGGTGCTCGCCGGGAGCATCCGCGCGTGGGCCGCCTTGGCCGCGATGACGTCGCCGGTGTCGAGGTCGGCGAGCAGCCAGGAGACGTCACGCAGGGCGGGTGGCGGGGGCACGCCGGGGGGAAGGTCGGTGACCAGGCCCATGGCGGCGAGGCGCTCACCGCCGATCGACACCCGCGGGTCGACGCTGCCGGACGGCGTGGGCAACGTCGGTGTCGATGCGGTCCTCGGCGTCGGAGCCGGTGGGGTCGTGACCGCCTGGGTGGGCACTGCGACGCCCAGGACGCCGACGGCCAGTGCGGCGACGGCGCCTGGGCGAATCCACGCGGGTCTCCCGCGGCGGGTGCTCATCCGACTCAGAACCGGCTCGTGAGCAGAGCCCGCTTGACTTCCTGGATCGCCTGCGTGACCTGGATGCCGCGGGGGCACGCGTCGGTGCAGTTGAAGGTCGTGCGGCAGCGCCACACGCCTTCCTTGTCGTTGAGGATCTCGAGGCGCTGGGCGCCACCCTCGTCGCGGCTGTCGAAGATGAACCGGTGGGCGTTGACGATGGCGGCGGGGCCGAAGTACTGGCCGTCGTTCCAGAACACCGGGCAGCTCGTGGTGCACGCGGCGCACAGGATGCACTTGGTCGTGTCATCGAAGCGGTCGCGGTCCTGCTGGCTCTGGATGCGCTCGCGGGTGGGCTCGTTGCCGGTGGTGATGAGGAACGGCATGACCTCGCGATAGGCGTCGAAGAAGGGCTCCATGTCGACGATGAGGTCCTTCTCGACCGGCAGGCCCTTGATCGGCTCGACGGTGATCGGCTTGTCGGGGTTGACGTCCTTGATCAGCGTCTTGCAGGCCAGGCGGTTCTTGCCGTTGATGCGCATGGCGTCCGAGCCGCAGACACCATGGGCGCAGGACCGGCGGAACGACAGGGAGCCGTCCTGCTCCCACTTGATCTGGTGCAGGGCGTCCAGCACGCGGTCCGTCGCGTGGGAGGTGACCTGGTAGGTCTCCCAGTGCGGCTCGGAGTCGACCTCGGGGTTGTAGCGCGAGATCCTCAGCGTCACCGTGAAGGTGGGGACGGCCTTCGCGGTGGTGGCCTTGGGCGTGTCGTCGATCGTCGCGGTCATCAGTACTTGCGCTCCATCGGCTGGTAGCGGGTCACGGTCACGGGCTTGTAGTCGAGGCGCACCTCGTCCGCGAACGCCGGTCCGGCAGCGACCTCGGTCACCGGCGCGCGGTAGGCCATCGTGTGGCGCATGAAGTTCACGTCGTCGCGCGCCTCGTAGTCCTCGCGGAAGTGGCCGCCACGCGACTCCTTGCGGGCCAGCGCGCCCAGCGTGATGACCTCGGCGAGCTCGATGAGGAAGCCGAGCTCGATCGCCTCGAGGAGGTCGGTGTTGTAGCGCTTGCCCTTGTCCTGGACCACGACGCTGGCGTAGCGCTCCTTGAGCTCGTCGATGACACCCAGCGCCTCCTTCATCGAGGCCTCCGTGCGGAACACCTGGACGTTGCGGTCCATGGTCTCCTGGAGGGCCTTGCGCAGGTCGGCCACCCGCTCGCCGCTCTCGCGGGTGCGGATCGTCTCGACCATGCCCTCGACCAGCGCGGACGGGTTCTCGGGGAGGTCGACGTACGGCGCGGACGCGGCATACTCGGCGGCGGCGATGCCGGCCCGACGGCCGAACACGTTGATGTCGAGCAGGCTGTTGGTGCCCAGCCGGTTCGAGCCGTGAACGCTCACGCACGCGACCTCACCGGCGGCGTAGAGGCCGGGCACGACGTCGGTGTTGTTGCGCAGCACCTCGGTCTCGACGTTGGTGGGCACGCCACCCATCGCGTAGTGCGCGGTCGGGTAGACCGGGACCGGCTCGGTGTAGGGCTCGACACCGAGGTAGGTGCGCGCGAACTCGGTGATGTCGGGGAGCTTCGCGTCGATGTGGGCCGGCTCGAGGTGGGTGAGGTCGAGCAGGACGTAGTCCTTGTTGGGGCCGGCGCCACGGCCCTCGCGGACCTCGTTGGCCATCGACCGGGCGACGATGTCGCGCGGCGCGAGGTCTTTGATCGTGGGGGCGTAGCGCTCCATGAAGCGCTCGCCGTCGGCGTTGCGCAGGATGCCGCCCTCACCTCGCGCCGCCTCGGACAGCAGGATGCCGAGCCCGGCCAGACCTGTCGGGTGGAACTGGAAGAACTCCATGTCCTCCAACGGGATGCCGCGGCGGAACGCGACGCCCATGCCGTCGCCCGTGAGCGTGTGGGCGTTGGACGTGGTCTTGAAGACCTTGCCGGTGCCGCCGGTGGCGAAGATGACGGACTTGGCCTGGAAGACGTGGATCTCGCCGGTGGCCAGCTCATAGGCGACCACACCGGCGGCGTGCTCGACGCCGTCCGGGCCGGTGTTGAGCAGCAGGTCGAGGACGTAGAACTCGTTGTAGAACTCGACGCCCTGCTTGACGCAGTTCTGGTAGAGCGTCTGGAGGATCATGTGGCCGGTGCGGTCGGCGGCGAAGCACGACCGGCGCACGGCGGCCTCACCGTGGTTGCGGGTGTGGCCCCCGAACCGGCGCTGGTCGATCTTGCCTTCAGGCGTGCGGTTGAACGGCAGGCCCATCTTCTCGAGGTCGATCACGGCGTCGATCGCCTCACGGCACATGATCTCGGCGGCGTCCTGGTCGACGAGGTAGTCGCCGCCCTTGACGGTGTCGAAGGTGTGCCACTCCCAGTTGTCCTCCTCGACGTTGGCCAGGGCTGCGCACATGCCGCCCTGGGCCGCGCCGGTGTGGGAGCGAGTGGGGTAGAGCTTGGTCAGCACCGCGGTGCGGGTCCGCTTGGAGGACTCGAGCGCCGCGCGCATGCCGGCACCACCGGCCCCGACGATCACGACGTCGTACTTGTGCGTCTGCATCAGTATTGGTTCCTTTGGCGTTCCAGGGTCATCGGCTGCACACGGAGAGGGTGGAGTGCGGGTCGAGGCACGGGTCGAAGGTGAAGATCACCAGGGTGCCGAGCACCATGACCAGCAGTGCACTCGCGACCAGCAGGCCCTTGAGGATCCAGCGGGTGCGGTCCTTCTCGGTGTAGTCGTTGATGATCGTGCGGACGCCGTTGAAGCCGTGCAGCTCCGCGAGCCAGAGCATGAGGGTGTCCCAGACCTGCCAGAACGGGTTGGACCACTTCTGGCCGACGAAGGCGAAGTCGATCGCGTGGATGCCCTTGCCGAGCATGAGGTTGACGAACAGGTGGCCGAAGACGAGCACGAGCAGCAGCACGCCGCTGCCGCGCATGAAAACCCAGGACCAGAGCTCGAAGTTGCCGCGGGCCTTGGCGACCCGGCGGTAGCGGGACTTCGTGGTCGAGACCGCGTCGGGGCCCGCGTGGTAGTTGGTGGTGGTGCTCATCATCGGCCCCTCAGTGCGTGAAGACGTTGGTCAGGTGCCGGATCGCGAAAGGCGCGAAGAGCACGACGAATCCGACGATGACGGCCCAGAACAGCTGTCGCTGGTACTTCGGCCCCTTGGCCCAGAAGTCGACGGCGATGATGCGCAACCCGTTGAGCGCGTGGAAGATCACTGCGGCGACGAGCCCCGTCTCACCGAGCCCGACGACCGGGTTCTTGTAGGCCGACATCACCGTGTTGTAGGCGTCGGGGGAGACCCGGACCAGCGCAGTGTCGAGGACGTGCGCGAAGAGGAAGAGGAAGAGGAGTACGCCGCTGATGCGGTGGGCCACCCACGACCACATGCCTTCACGGCCGCGGTAGAGGGTCCCGTTGGCTGCCTGCGCCACTGCGCGTCCCTTTCAGAAGCAGAGATGTCACGGCTGGTGGTCGCGCGATGCGGCCCCGGCCGTTGTTCGCCCGTCAGGTTATCGGCCCCGGCTCGGCGTGCGTGCACGGGCCACCTGTGAGAAACCGAACAGGGCCGGTTACCCGCTGGTATGCCGGGGGGCTGAGGCGACGCGGGCTCAGGCGACGAGGGCTCAGGCGACGAGCGCGCGGGCGCCCAGGACGGCGCCGTAGTGGCCGAGCAGCTCGTCGGTGAGGCCGGACCAGCTGCGCGGCGCGACCCGCACCCTGGCGACCGCACCCATCGCCTCGCGCTTGGTGCGGTCGCCGGCCAGGTGCGCGACGGCCTCACGCAGTGCCTCCGGGTCGTCGGGGTCGAACAACAGCCCGGTGCGGGAGTGGTCGACGAGGTCCAGCGGACCACCGCGCGCGGGTGCCACCACCGGCAGCCCGGTGGCCGCGGCCTCCTGCAGGGTCTGGCCGAACGTCTCACGGGTGCCGGTGTGCGCGAACAGGTCGAACGCGGCATACGCCCTGGCCAGGTCGTCGCCCTCGCGGCGACCGAGGAACACGGCATCGACGCCGGCGCCCGCGAGGGTCGCCGCGTCGTCCGCGCGGCTCGGGCCCTCGCCGACCACGACGACCCGGATGCCGCGCAGGCCCGCGAGCGAGGCCAGCCGGTGCAGCTCCTTCTCCGGTGCCAGCCGGCCGACGTAGCCGACCAGCACCTCGCCGTTCGGGGCGAGCGAGCGGCGCAGCGCCCGAGTTCCCGCATCGGCGCGCCAGCCCGGGTTGAAGAGGGTGGCGTCGACCCCGCGCGCCCACAGGGCGGTCCGCGGTATGCCGTGCGCGGCGAGCTCGGCGAGCGCCGCCGAGGAGGGCGCGAGGGTGCGGTCTGCCATGGCGTGGATGCGTCGCACCCAGCGCCAGGCCGCCCGCGAGGCGCCCCGGCCGACCGCTCCGCGCCCGTGCTGGCGCAGGTAGCTGGGCATGTCGGTCTGGTAGATCGCCACGCTGGGCAGCCCCAGCCGCCCGGCCGCGGACAGGGCGCCGGCACCGAGGACGAACGGCGACGCGACGTGGACGACGTCCGGACCGAACGCCGCGAGCACCGACTCGACCTCGCCCGACGGAAGGCCGACGGGGAACTGGCGGACGGGCACGGACGCAAGGCCGTGGACGGCATACCCCGCATAGCTCGCCGGAGCGGGTCGCGGAGCGAGGATGACCGCCTCGTGCCCCTTGGCGCGCAGGCACTCGGCCACCCGGCAGACGCTGGTGGTCACCCCGTTGAGGTTGGGCAGGAACGACTCGGTGACGATCGCGACTCGCACGACACCAGCGTCGACCGGCCGGGTGAGGGGGCGACGACTCCACGGGGTGTGTCGGGTGACAACGAGATGACGGCCTGGTGGTGGGCTAGCGTTCCCGCATGTCCTCCGGCGCGTCGAACGAGCACTTCTGGGCCGTGATCCCCGCGGGCGGGCCGGGCACCCGGCTCTGGCCACTCTCGCGGGCGAGCTCGCCGAAGTTCCTCCACGACCTCACCGGGACCGGCCGGTCGCTGCTGCAGGCCACCTGGGACCGCCTCCTGCCACTGACCGGTCCGCGGGTGCTGGTCGTCACGGGCCGGGCCCACGAGGCGGCCGTGCGCGAGCAGCTGCCCGACCTGTCCGCCGACCAGCTGCTCGCCGAACCCTCGCCCCGGGACTCGATGGCGGCCATCGGGTGGGCCGCGGCCGTCCTGGAGGCACGGGACCCTGATGCGGTGCTCGGCTCGTTCGCGGCGGACCACGTCATCGCCGACGAGCACGCGTTCCGGGAGTGCGTCACCGAGGCGACTGTCGCGGCCCAGGAGGGGTACCTCGTCACCATCGGCATCGAGCCGACCCACCCGGCGACCGGCTTCGGCTACATCGAGATGGGGTCCGGGCTGGGCTCGGGTCCGACCCGCGCCGTCACGCAGTTCGTCGAGAAGCCGGACCGCGCTCGCGCCGTGGAGTACCTCGCGACCGGCCGGTTCCGGTGGAACGCCGGGATGTTCGTCGTGCGCGCCACCGTCCTGCTCGACCTGCTGGCCCAGTGGCACCCTGAGCTGGCGAGCGGCCTGCGTGCGCTCGCGGCCCACCCGGAGCGCCTGGACGAGGTGTGGCCCGGGCTGGAGAAGATCGCGATCGACCACGCCGTGGCCGAGCCTTCCGCCGCTGCCGGGCGCGTGGCTGTGGTTCCGGGCACCTTCGGCTGGGACGACGTGGGTGACTTTGCCTCGCTGGGCACCCTGCTCCAGGACGCCGACGGTATGCCGGGTGTGCGGGTCCTCGGCGACGCCTCGGTGCTGCGCGTGGTCGACTCGACCGGCGTCGTCGTGCCGTCGGGCGGTCGCGTGGTCGCGGTAGTGGGTCTACAGGACGTGGTGGTCGTCGACACCCCCGACGCACTGCTCGTCACGACTCGCGAGCGCGCCCAGGACGTCAAGGCCGTGGTGGACGCGCTCCGCGCCGCGGGACGTGCCGACCTGCTCTGACGCCGACTCGCATCGGGTTGTCCCTCAGGTGGCCAGGTCCCGCCGACGGAAGGCCGCCGCGGCGACGACGCCGACAGCCGCAGCCACCCCGACGAGAGCAAGGATTCCTGTGGCGTTCGCATCGCCGCCGGGCAGGCTGCCGAGGTGGTCGAACGGCGAGGCTCCCAGGGCCCAGTCCGGGAGCTTGAGCAGGGCGCCGAACTCGCCCAGCAGGACGAACCCGGCCAACAGTCCCCACGCCAGGCTCGACCAGCGCGGCAGCAACCCGAACAGGACCAGCGCGAGCGCCACGCAGACGAGCACGGCGGGGGCAGTGGCGAGCGCGGCGGGCAGGAGGTCACCGATGCCGGTCGAGGTCGATCCGCCTGCGGCAAGCCCGGCTGTGACACCGGCAACGGCGAGCAGCCACAGCGCACCGACCGCGGCGATGACGGCGTGGCCGGCCATCCAGCGCAGCCTGCTCACCTTCGTGGCGAGCACGACCTCGGCCCGTCCGGAGCTCTCCTCGGAGCGCAGCCGCAAGACCGTGGCGATGCCGTATGCGGCGGCCCCGATCGCGAGGAAACGCAGCTCCGCCCCGAAGAAGACATCGACCAGCGATCCCTGACCACCACTCATCTTGCGCAGCATGTCGGCGACGCCAGGGCTGGAGGCCATCTGGTCGACCGAGCTGGCGACGCTGCCCACGACCAGTCCGAGCACGGCATACCCGATGGTCCAGCCCAGCAGGGAGGTGCGCTGGAGCCGCCAGGCCAGGCCCAGCGGGCTCCCCAGCCGAGCCGTGGCTCGTGCGGGCCCGGGGCGGGCCGCCCACAGACCCGAGCCCAGGTCGCGGCGGTGAAGCAGGAGATCGGCGACGACGAGCAGCGCGGCGGTCACGGCGACGGCCGGCAGCAGCCACCACAGGCGGTTCGCCCCGAACGGGCTGACCTGTTCGGCCCAGCCGAGGAACGAGGCGTAGACGAGGTTCTGGCCGCGCCCGGTGGACGCGTCGCCCAGGGCGCGGACGACGAAGGCCAGACCAAGCGCCGCGAGGGCGATGCCGCCCGCCCCGCGGGTCGTCGAGGTGAGCTGGACCGCCACGGCCGTGATCCCCGTCATCACCAGGCCCGCCACGACCTCGACCGCGCCAAGCGCCACCGAACCGGTCGCGCCGACTCCGGTGGGGAGCAGGCTCAGGGCGGAGAGCGCGCCGGTCGCCATGACGGTCAGCACGGCGAGGAGCACCGCGGACGCGAGTGCGGCGCGTCGCCCCACCACGCCACCGGCGACCAGCTCGAACCGCCCCTCCTCCTCTTCGGTACGCGTGTGCCGGCGCACGATCGCAAAGGCGAGGAAGGCGGTGAACAGGCTGCCCATCATCACCGTCTTGAGCACGCCGATCCCTTCGGCGGTGAGTGCGGGGAGCGGGCCGTAGAGGGCGGTGAGGGACGGGTTGTCGGCCATGACCCTCGCTCCGGCGGCGGCGTCGGCCGGGTTGGCGTACAGGCTGATCGTGGCCGCCATCGACCCGTATGCCGTGGCGGCTAGCACCAGGACGCAGGTCACGATGATCCAGCGGTCCCGTCGCCAGGCCAGCCGCAGCAGGGCTCCGGTGCCGGCGAAGGTGCTCATGCCGTCGGCTCGGTCGAGAGGTCGTCGCGGTACTGCGACAGGAACAGCTCCTCCAGCGTCGGCGGCTGGCAGGTCAGGGCCGCGATGCCGTGGGTGCCGAGTCGCTGGACCACGTCACCGACGGCACTGGTCTCCACGGACATCACCAGCCGGTCGCGGTCGAGCCGCACCGCGTCGACCCCGGGCCAGCGGGCAGCCTCGGTGACGGCAACCGGCGTCGCGAGCGTGGCGATGACGCTGGTGCGGGTGAGGTGGCGCAGGTCGCTCAGCGTGCCGGTGTCGACGACGCGGCCGGCTCGCACGATGCTGACCCGGTCTGCGGTGGCCTCGACCTCGGACAGGATGTGGCTCGACAGCAGCACGGTGCGTCCCTCGGACCGGGCCTGCGCGACCTGCTCCTCGAACACCTTCTCCATCAACGGGTCCAGACCCGACGTCGGCTCGTCGAGGACGAGCAGGGGGGACGTCGGAGGCGAGCGCGGCCACCAGGGCAACCTTCTGGCGGTTGCCCTTGGAGTACGAGCGCCCCTTCTTGCTCGGGTCGAGCTCGAACGCCTCGAGCAGCTTGTCGCGCTTGCCCCGGTCAGCCCCGCCACGAAGCCGCCCGAGCAGGTCGATGACCTCACCCCCGGTGAGGTTGGGCCACAGGACGACATCCCCCGGGACGTAGGCCAGCTGCCGGTGCAGCTCCGTGGCGTCGTGCCACGGGTCACGCCCGAGCAGGGTGACGGTGCCGCCATCGGAGCGCAGCAGACCGAGCAGGATGCGGATCGTCGTGGACTTCCCGGCGCCGTTCGGGCCGAGGAAGCCATGGACCTCGCCCTCGTGGACCGTGAGGTCGAGTCCGTCGAGCGCGGTCGTGCTGCCGAAGTTCTTGCGGAGGCCGGCGGCCTCGATGACGAGAGCCATGCAACCGATCATACACAATGTTCAGAAATTTCTGAATGGTCTAAAGTGGAACGCATGGCCAGGACAGCCGAACGCGCCGCGGGGACGGCCAGCCGTGCAGCAGGAGGGGGAGCGCGAGCGCTTCGTCGAGCGGTTCGGCTCCGCACTGACGGCCGCGGGCATGCAGCGGCTGCCCTCACGGGTCTTCGCCTGCCTCCTCGCCCAGGAGACCGGCCGGATGACGGCGGCCGAGATCGGCGACGCACTCTCGGTGAGCCCGGCATCGGTGTCGGGTGCCGTGCGGTCGTTGCAGCAGCTGCGGATGATCCACCGCGAACGCGAGCCCGGCAGCCGCCGCGACGTCTACGTCGTGGCGGACGACGCCTGGCACGACGTCATGATGAACACCTCGGCGGTCTACGCGCCGCTGACGCAGACCCTGCGCGAGGGTGTGGCGATGGTCGGCGGCCCGGGCAGCCAGGCGGGCGACCGGCTCGCGCTGAGTGTGGCGTTCCTCGAGTTCGTCACCGAGGAGATGGCGCAGCTGGCCGAGCGGTGGGACAAGCACCGCGCCACCCTCGACTTATTGCCCTGAGTCGACCGGTTGCCGGGCAATCAGTGGCCGACACGGTGGACTGAGGGCAATAAGTGGGAGGGGTGGGCGTCGTGAGGTGGGCCACGGGTCGCGCCGACCCGGCCTACCGCGCCGCTATCTTGGGCGCCATGGCCGCCGATGTCCCCGCAGCACGCTCCGAGTCCGACCTCCCGATCAAGGCCGTGTATGCCGCGGACGACCTGGCCGGCTTCGACCCGGCGCTCCAGCTCGGGGCACCGGGGGAGTTCCCCTACACCCGGGGCGTCTACCCGAACATGTACACCGGGCGGCCGTGGACGATGCGGCAGTATGCCGGGTTCGGCACCGCCAAGGAGTCCAACGAGCGGTACCACGAGCTGGTGGCCAACGGCACCGGTGGACTGTCCGTCGCCTTCGACCTGCCGACCCAGATGGGGTACGACTCCGACGAGGCCATCGCGCACGGCGAGGTCGGCAAGGTCGGAGTGGCGATCGACTCCATCGACGACATGCGGACCCTCATGGGCGGGTTGCCGCTCGGTGAGATCTCGACCTCGATGACCATCAACGCGCCGGCCGCGACACTGCTGCTGATGTACCAGCTGGTGGCCGAGGAGAACGGCGCGGACCCCTCGCGCCTGGCCGGCACCATCCAGAACGACGTGCTCAAGGAGTACATCGCCCGGGGCACCTACATCTATCCGCCCAAGGAGTCCCTGCGGCTGATCAGCGACATCTTCTCCTACTGCCACAAGGAGCTTCCGCGCTGGAACACCATCTCCATCAGCGGCTACCACATGGCCGAGGCCGGGGCGACCCCCGCCCAGGAGATTGCCTTCACCCTGGCCAACGCCAAGGAGTACGTGCGCACGGCGATCCGCGCGGGACTCGACGTGGACGACTTCGCGCCCCGGTTGTCGTTCTTCTTCGTCGCGCGCACGACCCTGCTGGAGGAGGTCGCCAAGTTCCGCGCGGCCCGGCGGATCTGGGCCCGGGTCATGCGCGAGGAGTTCGGCGCGAAGAACCCCAAGAGCCAGATGCTCCGGTTCCACACCCAGACCGCGGGCGTGCAGCTCACCGCCCAGCAGCCCGAGGTGAACCTCGTGCGGGTTGCCCTGCAGGGGCTCGGCGCGGTCCTGGGCGGCACCCAGTCACTGCACACCAACTCCTTCGACGAGGCCATCGCGCTGCCGACTCAGAAGGCCGCCCGACTGGCCCTGCGCACCCAGCAGGTCATCGCCTACGAGACCGACGTGACGAAGACCGTCGACCCCTTCGCCGGGTCCTACGTCGTGGAGAGCATGACCGACGACGTCGAGGCTGCCGCCCTCGACCTCATGCAGGCCGTCGAGGACCGGGGTGGCGCCGTCGCCGCGATCGAACAAGGCTTCCAGAAGTCCGAGATCGAGCGCTCGGCCTACCGCATCGCCCTCGAGATCGACCACGACGAGCGCACCATCGTCGGCGTGAACCGGTTCACGCTCGAGGAGGAGGAGCCCTACGAGCCGTTGCGGGTCGACCCGCAGATCGAGCTCGACCAGCGCGAACGGCTGGCGGCGCTGCGGGCGGAGCGCGACAACGCAGCGGTCGAGGCGGCGCTGGAGGCCGTGCGCGAGGCGGCCCGCGGCACCGAGAACCTGCTCTACCCGATGCGGGACGCGCTGCGGTTGCGCGCCACCGGCGGAGAGATCAGCCACGCACTGCGCGACGTCTGGGGGCTGTACGTCCCGCACGACACGTTCTGACACGGTCGGGAGGCCATGCCCCCGGCGGTAGAGTTCGCCCTGACATGAGTGACAACCTCCTGCTGGACGACATCTGCGCCAGCATCACCGCGCTGGGACCCGAGCTCGTCGAGGTGCAGCGCGACCTGCACGCTCACCCCGAGCTCTCCCGCGGCGAGTCCCGCACCACCCGCCTGGTCGCCGACCGGTTGCGCGCGGCCGGGGTGAGCGTCCGTGAGCTGCCCGGCACAGGCCTGGTGGCCGACCTGGGAGCCGAGTCCCCGGCGTACCGGGTGGCCTTGCGCGCGGACCTCGACGCGCTTCCGGTGGGGGAGCGCACCGGCCTGCCGTGGGCCTCGACCACCGACGGGATCTGCCACGCCTGCGGGCACGACGTCCACGTCGCCGCCGCGCTCGGGGCTGCGCTCGCCCTCAAGGAGCACGAGGACGGCCTGCGCGAACGCGGCCTCGCAGTGCGGCTGCTCTTCCAGCCCGCCGAGGAGGTCATCCCGGGCGGTGCGCTCGACGTCATCGCCGCGGGCGGGCTGCACGAGGTCGACGCGGTCTTCGCGGTGCACTGCGACCCCACCCTCGACGTCGGAACGGTGGGTCTGCGCGAAGGCGCGATCACCGCTGCCGCCGACCGCGTGACGGTGCACCTGACCGGCCGCGGCGGCCACACCTCGAGGCCGCACCTCACCGAAGACCTCACCTTCGCGCTGGCCAAGGTCGTCACCGAGCTTCCGGCGGTGCTCTCGCGGCGGCTCGACCCCCGCACCGCCTTCGCCCTGGTCTGGGGCGAGGTCCACGCAGGCCAGGCCGCCAACGTCATCCCGTCCATCGGCACCGCGGCGGGCACCCTGCGCATGCTCGACGCCGCCGCCTGGGCCACGATCGGCCCCCTGCTCGCCGAGTCCGTGCAGCACGTCGTGGCGCCGTATGCCGTGCAGGCCGTCCTCGAGCACGTCCAGGGCGTGCCGCCGGTGGTCAACGCGGTCGAGGCGGTGGAGGTGCTCAGGCAGGCAGCGACCGGGGCCGGGCTCACCCCCGTCGGCACCGTCCAGTCGCTCGGCGGCGAGGACTTCGCGTGGTACCTCCAGAAGGTGCCGGGCGCGATGGCGCGCCTGGGCACCCGCACCCCCGGCGGGCACACCTTCGACCTGCACCAGGGCGACCTCGTCGTCGACGAGACCGCCGTGACCTGGGGCGCCCGGCTGCTGGCTGGTGCCGCCGTCGCGGGTGTCGTCAAGGCAGCGCCGGAGTCGACAGTCGCGGGTTGGTAACGGTTTACCGGCAGTGTGCACGAAGGGCGCAAGTGCCGCCCGCCGGTGCGACTATCCTCACGGCCTAGCGGCGCAGCACAGCGCCTCATGCAATCCACAGAACAGGAGACAGCCTTGCGTCACACGATGAAGGTTGCTGCGGTGGTGTCGGCAGCAGCGCTGACGCTGGCCGCGTGCGGTAACTCCGGGAACTCCGGGTCCAGCGCGAGCGGTTCCTCGAGCTCGAGCTCCAGCTCGAGCTCGAAGTCCAGCCTCAAGGTCGGCATGGCCTACGACGTGGGCGGGCGCGGCGACCAGTCGTTCAACGACGCCGCCGCAGCGGGTCTGGACAAGGCCAAGACGGACCTCGGCGTCGACGTCAAGGAAGCAGCCGCCGTCAACGGCGAGAACGAGGCCGCTCGCGAGGAGCGCCTGCAGCAGCTGATCGACGCGGGCTACACCCACGTCGTGGCGGTGGGCTTCGCCTACGCGCAGGCCGTCGGCAAGGTGGCCAAGGCCAACCCCGACGTGCACTTCGCGATCGTCGACGACGCGTCTGCGGACTCCAAGGGCCCGAACGTCGACCAGATCACCTTCGCCGAGAACGAGGGCTCGTTCCTCGTCGGCGTGGCTGCCGCGCTGAAGTCCAAGACGGGCCAGATCGGCTTCGTCGGTGGCGTCAACGTGCCGCTGATCAAGAAGTTCGAGGCTGGCTACATCGCTGGCGCGAAGGCCGTCAACCCGAACATCAAGATCGACTCCCAGTACCTCACCCAGCCGCCGGACTTCAGCGGCTTCGGTGACCCGGCCAAGGGCAAGACCGCGGCCGAGGGCATGTACCAGAAGGGCGCCGACGTGGTCTACCACGCTGCCGGTGGCTCGGGCGGCGGCGTCTTCACCGCGGCCAAGGCCGCGGGCAAGATGGCGATCGGTGTCGACTCCGACCAGGCGCTCACCGCCCCGGCCGACGTCCGGTCCGTGATCATCACCTCGATGATCAAGAAGGTCGACGTCGCGGTCTACGACTTCATCAAGTCGGCGTCCGAGGGCAAGGAGCTCACGGGCAACAACATCTACGACCTCAAGGTCGGCGGTGTGGACTACTCGACCACGGGTGGCCACATCGACGACATCAAGGCCAAGATCGACGACTACAAGAAGAAGATCATCGACGGCACGATCAAGGTCCCCACGACCCCCTGATACGCCTCTTGTGGGCTCACACGGCCCGGGCGGGCGCGGTAGCGTCTGACCCGGGCCGTGTGCGTTCCAGGCGGCCTTGGCGCTCCGGTATGCCCGGTGCGCCCCCGTGCGCCAGCCGCCCGCGCCGATGCGGGCCCGTCCCAGGAGAGTGAGCCATCACCGCCTCCCCACCGATGACGCAAGCGACACCCTCGAGCGCCGCCGCGAGTGCTCCGGCCGTCGAGCTCGAGGGCATCACCAAGCGGTTCCCCGGAGTGGTCGCGAACAAGGACGTGACCTTCTCGGTGCGCCGCGGCACGGTCCACGCGATCGTGGGTGAGAACGGCGCGGGCAAATCCACCTTGATGAAGATCCTCTACGGCGTGCAACGCCCGGACGAGGGCACCATCAAGGTGGACGGTCAGACGGTGCACCTGCACTCGCCCGCCGACGCCATCGCGGCCGGGATCGGCATGGTCTTCCAGCACTTCATGCTGGCCGACAACCTCACGGTGCTCGAGAACGTCGTCCTGGGGGCCGAGAAGCTGCACGGCATCGGTGAGTCGGCCCGGGCCGAGATCATGCGTATCTCCGACGCCTACAAGCTCGACGTCGACCCCGGCGCACTGGTCGCCGACCTCGGCGTCGGGGCCCGGCAGCGCATCGAGATCCTCAAGGTCCTCTACCGCGGCGCCAAGACCCTGATCCTCGACGAGCCCACGGCCGTCCTGGTGCCGCAGGAGGTCGACGAGCTGTTCGACCAGCTCGCCGAGCTCAAGGACGAGGGCCTGACTGTCCTGTTCATCTCCCACAAGCTCGACGAGGTGCTCAAGGTCGCCGACGCCATCACGGTCATCCGGCGGGGCACGACGATCGACACCGTCGACCCCGCCAGCGTCAACGCACGTGAGCTCGCCGAGCTCATGGTCGGCTCGGAGCTGCCCTCGCCGACCACCGAAGAGTCCACGGTCACCGACCGGGTCCTGCTGCGGGTGGACGACCTCGTCCTCGGCGGCGGCACCGGCCGGCCGATCCTCGACGGCATCTCGCTGACCATCCACGCCGGTGAGGTGCTCGGCATCGCCGGCGTCGAGGGCAACGGCCAGGCCGAGCTGGTCGAGGTCATCATGGGGATGCGTGAGCCCACGTCGGGCACCGTCTTCCTGGGCGACACCGACATCTCCGACTGGCATACCCGCGAGATCCGGGAGGCCGGCGTCGGGTACATCCCGGAGGACCGTCACCGCCACGGACTGCTGCTCGAAGCCCCGCTCTGGGAGAACCGCATCCTCGGCCACCAGACGGAGTCGCCCAACGTCAAGGGCGCGCTCATCGACGCCGCGGCCGCGAAGAAGGACACCCAGCGCATCGTCGACGCCTATGACGTCCGCACCCCGTCCATCTTCGTCACGGCCGGGTCGCTGTCGGGCGGCAACCAGCAGAAGCTCATCATCGGCCGCGAGATGAGCCACCAGCCCAAGGTGCTGGTCGCGGCCCACCCGACCCGTGGGGTCGACGTCGGCGCGCAGTCGAGCATCTGGGACCACATCCGCGCCGCCCGCCGTGAGGGACTGGCCGTGCTGCTCATCTCGGCGGACCTCGAGGAGCTCATCGGCCTGTCCGACACGATCCGAGTCATCCTGCGGGGCAAGCTCTCCGGCGAGTTCGACCCCGACGTCGTCACGGCCGAGGACCTCGGGGCTGCGATGACCGGCGCCGGGGGCGCCGCGACCGACGCCTCCCGGACCGATGCCTCCCGGACCGACGCCTCCCGGACCGACGCCTCACCGACCACCGCCTCCACCGATGCCGCGACCACGACGGAGAACGACCGATGACCACCCTCAGCCCGCGCCGGATCCTGCTGAGCGTGGCCGCACCCGTCCTCGCCCTCGTGGTGGCCTTCGTGGTCACCTCGCTGGTGCTGGTCGCGGTGGGCGACCCGGTGGCCGAGGTCTGGCAGACCATCCTGGCCGTGCCCAAGCCCCGCCAGAGCGTCAACATCATCAACGCCGCGTCGGTGTTCTACCTGTCGGCCATCGCCGTCGCCGTCGGCTTCCGCATGAACCTGTTCAACATCGGCGTCGACGGGCAGTACCGCGTCGCCGTCTTCGCTGCGGCCGTGTTCGCCGGGCAGGGCTGGGTGCCCGGCTGGCTGAACGTCCTCGCGAGCCTCGTGATCGCGATGGTCGCGGGCGGGCTGTGGGCGAGCATCGCGGCATACCTCAAGGTTCGTCGGGGCGTCTCGGAGGTGATCTCGACGATCATGCTCAACGCCATCGCGACCGGCGTGGTGAGCTGGCTGCTGGTCAAGATCTCCACGCACGAGGCCGGCTCCAACAGCATCCAGACCAAGACGATCCCGGACTCCTCCCAGCTCGACGGCTTCCTGCTCGTCCCGGGTGCGACGAACAAGGTCTACACGCTCATCGTGCTGTCGGTGCTCGTCGGGTTCCTCTACTGGTTCGTGCTCGGCAAGACCCGTTTCGGCTTCGACCTGCGGGCGACCGGGCGGTCCGAGAGTGCGGCCGTCGCCAGCGGGGTCAACGTGCCTCGCATGGTCGTCACCGCGATGATCGCGTCGGGTGCGCTCGCGGGCCTGGTCGGCATGCCCCTGTTGTTCGGGCAGGACCACAACTACGGCACGACGTTCCAGTCCGGGCTGGGGTTCGCCGGCATCGCCATCGCGCTGCTCGGTCGCAACAACGCCGTGGGCATCGCCTTCGCGTCGCTTGTTGTGGGCGTTCCTCGACGTGCAGTCCAACGCGCTGCAGATCCAGGCGGGCGTGGCCCAGGAGCTCGTCAACATCATCCAGGGCGTCATCCTGTTCGCGGTCGTGATCGCCTACGAGCTGATCCGCCGGGCCGACAAGCGACTCGAGCAGGCGCGGGTCGCCCGCGAGCTCGCGGCACAGCGAAGTGCCGTCCCCGCGACGGAAGGAGCGCCAGCATGAGCGCCACCGGACTCGAGGTCGGCGCCACCACCGTCGCCGACCGCCCCCTGACCCGTCGCCGTTTCGGGCCGCGCGAGTGGGCGGTCATCGCCATCGGCGCCCTGGCCGTCGTCTCCATCCTGCGGGTGGTGACGGGGGCGAACGACATCGACTCGTCGGGCGCGCTGTCCGCTGCGATCGGTCTTGCGGTGCCGATCGGTCTCGCCGGGCTCGGTGGCCTCTGGTCAGAGCGGGCCGGCGTGGTCAACATCGGGCTCGAGGGCATGATGATCCTCGGTACCTGGGGCGCGGGGTTCTTCGGCTACCACTACGGGCCCTGGGCCGGGGTGCTGGGTTCCATCGGCATGGGGGTCCTCGGCGGCCTGATCCACGCCGTGGCCACGGTGACCTTCGGCGTCGACCACATCGTCTCGGGTGTGGCCCTCAACATCGTCGGGCTCGGGGTCGCGAAGTACCTTGCCGCGCGCTTCTTCACCGGGCTGCCCGGCGGTGGTCCCACCCAGTCGCCCCCGATCGCCGAGCTCCCGGCATTCACCATCCCGGGCGTCTCCAGCGGGCTCGGCACCCTCGAGGGCAAGCACTGGTTCCTGGTCAGCGACCTCGCGGCCGTGCTCGGCGCGGTCTGCACCAACCTGTCGGCCCTGACCATCCTGGCCGTGCTGTTGTTCGTCGGCACGTGGTGGGTGCTGTGGCGCTCGGCCTTCGGACTGCGACTGCGCTCGGTTGGCGAGTCGCCCGTCGCGGCGGAGTCGTTGGGGGTGAACGTGCTGCGCTACAAGTTCCTCGCGGTGCTCGTCTCCGGCGGCCTCGCAGGTCTCGGTGGCGGGTTCCTCGCGCTGGTCGCGGCGAACATCTACCGCGACGGCCAGACCGGTGGTCGCGGCTACATCGGCCTCGCGGCCATGATCTTCGGCAACTGGCGTCCCGGTGGCCTGCTGACCGGCGCGGCGCTTGTTCGGCTACACCGACGCGGTGCAGCTGCGCGGCGGCGCCACGGTCCACGCCTTCCTCCTGCTCTTCGCCGTGCTGCTCGTCGCGGTCGGTGTGTGGCAGATCGTCCGCAACCGCCGGATGGTGCAGGGAAGCATCGCCATCGTCATCGGCGCCCTGGTCGCCTGGTGGTACTTCGCCGCCGATGCCGTCCCCGCCGAGCTCACCGGCACCACGCCGTACGTCACGACCCTGCTCGTGCTCGCGTTCGCGTCGCAACGGCTCCGTATGCCGGCTGCCGACGGCCAGATCTACCGCAAGGGCGAGGGTCACTAGGTGATGCCCGCCCTGACCGATGGCGAGGTCGACTGGGACGCCCTGCGCGGCCGGGCGGTCGAGGTCATGCGCAAGGCGTACGCGCCGTACTCGCACTTCCCGGTGGGAGTCGCGGGCCTGGTGGACGACGGTCGGGTCGTCGTGGGCTGCAACGTCGAGAATGCGGCATACGGCGTGGGGCTGTGTGCGGAGTGCGGGCTGGTCTCGCACCTGCACGCAACCGGCGGCGGACGGCTGGTGGCCGTCTCGTGCGTGGGCGTCGACGGCGAGCCGCTCATGCCGTGCGGTCGGTGCCGTCAGCTGTTGTGGGAGAACGGCGGCCCCAGCTGTCTGCTGCTCACCCCCGAGGGCGTCCTGCCGATGAGCGACGTACTGCCGCAGGCGTTCGGCCCCGACAACCTCGAGATCGCCCACACCCACCCGGGCTGATCCCAGGTCTGCGGCTACCGCCGATCTGACACGATGGGGCCATGACCGAGTCCTTCGATGCTGTTGACGTCATCATCACCAAGCGTGACCGGGGCGAGCTGTCCGACGCCCAGATCGACTGGGTCATCGACGCGTACACCCGCGGCGTCGTCGCTGACGAGCAGATGTCGAGCCTGGCCATGGCGATCCTGCTCAACGGCATGAGCCGTCGTGAGATCTCGCGCTGGACCAACGCCATGATCAACACGGGCGAACGGATGGACTTCTCCTCGCTGTCGCGACCCACCTCTGACAAGCACTCCACGGGCGGTGTCGGCGACAAGATCACGCTGCCCCTCGCGCCGCTCGTGGCCGCGTGCGGCGTGGCCGTGCCCCAGCTCTCGGGCCGGGGGCTCGGGCACACCGGTGGCACCCTCGACAAGCTCGAGTCGATTCCGGGCTGGCGGGCCGCGATGACCAACGACCAGATGCTGCGCCAGCTCGAGGATGTCGGCGCCGTCATCTGTGCCGCCGGTGACGGCCTCGCTCCGGCCGACAAGAAGCTCTACGCGCTGCGCGACGTCACCGGCACCGTCGAGGCGATCCCGCTCATCGCGTCGTCGATCATGAGCAAGAAGATCGCCGAGGGCACGGGCGCCCTCGTGCTCGACGTCAAGGTCGGTAGCGGCGCCTTCATGAAGAACGTCGACGACGCCCGCGAGCTCGCGCGCACCATGGTCGACCTGGGCACCGACGCCGGCGTGAAGACCGTGGCGATGCTCACGAACATGCAGGTGCCGCTCGGGCTCACCGCGGGCAACGCGCTCGAGGTGCGCGAGTCGGTCGAGGTGCTGGCCGGCGGCGGCCCCGAGGACGTCGTCGAGCTGACCTTGGCCCTGGCCCGCGAGATGCTCGCGTGCGCGGGTCGCGAGGACGTCGACCCGGCAGAGGCGCTGCGGGACGGCCGGGCCATGGATACCTGGAAGGCCATGATCCGGGCCCAGGGCGGCGACCCCGACGCCGAGCTCCCGGTGGCCCGGGAGACCCACGAGATCCTCGCGCCGGCCGACGGTGTGCTCACCGAGCTCGACGCGCTCAAGGTCGGGGTGGCGGCCTGGCGGCTCGGCGCCGGCCGGGCCCGCAAGGAGGACCCGGTGCAGGCAGGAGCCGGCGTCCAGATGCACGCCAAGCCCGGCGCCACGGTGCGCGCGGGTGAGCGCCTGCTGACGCTACACACCGACACCCCCGACCGTTTCGAGCGGGCGCTCGACGCACTCGAGGGAGCGTTCACCATCGCGCCCGAGGGCTCGCGACCCGCCCTGCTGCCGCTGGTCATCGAGAAGATCTCCTGACGACCGGGCCGCGAACCCACGGCGGGGCTCAGCCCCCGCTGGCTGGCACCTTGTTGAGCGTGCAGACGAAGTAGCGGACGATGCCGTTGTCCACGGCGTTGCCCGAGGTGAGAGCGGCCTGGACCTCGTTGGTGGCGTCGAGGACCCCGTTGCCGTCGAGGTCCCCTGACGCAAGCGCGGCGGCATACCCGTTCGGGAAGGTCACGCTGTGCACCTGCCACCGTCCGCCGTTGAACCCAGGGTCGCCGGGCGCTGCCGTCGCGACGCTGCGCTGGGCGCCGTTGAAGCTGTAGATCGTGTCCCATGCCTGCGCCGGGGCCCCGGTGCCGGACAGGTCCGTCGGCGTGGCGACGGTGCGATAGAGCACGTGGTTGACGTAGATCGCCGGCCCGCTGACACCGGCGGCGAAGGCTCCGCCGGTCGCTCCGACGGACAGTGCCATGCCAGTGGCGAGGACCGCCACACTGCCAAGGATTCGCTTGTGGTTCATGGGAGTTCGCCTTTCCGTCCGGCCGCTCGGCCGGTCCGCTCTCCAGTAGATCGGGCGATCTCCGTGCGCTCCATGACCGCACGCTTACGCGGTCCTTACGTGGTCGTGACGTCGAGGCCGGTGGCCCGCGAGGGCGGGCGGCCACGCCTATCCTGACGGGGTGGCTCGCGTCCTGGTGATCGACGATGACACCACCGTCTCCCAGGTGGTGCTCGCGTATCTCGAGCGCGCCGGCATCGAGGGCGAGCAGGCCGTCGACGGCCCCAGCGGTCTCGCTGCCGCACAGGCGCGACCGCCTGACGCGGTGGTCCTCGACCTGATGCTCCCGGGCATCGACGGGCTCGAGGTATGCCGCCGCCTGCGCGCCTCGTGGGCGGGGCTGCCCGTGCTGATGCTCACGGCCCGCGGCGAGGAGGAGGACCGCATCCTCGGACTCGAGGTGGGCGCGGACGACTACGTGACCAAGCCGTTCAGCCCGCGCGAGCTCGTCCTGCGGGTGCAGTCGCTGTTGCGCCGCGCCGCCCCCGTGCCGGGCCTGGCCGAGGAGAGCACCGTGTTCCGCGACGGCGACCTCGTTCTCGACCCGGTGGCGCACGTGGCCCAGCTCGGGGGAGTCGAGCTCGCCCTCACCGCCCGGGAGTTCGACCTGCTGCACTGGTTCCTGGCCCATCCTGGCCGGGCGCAGGATCGCGATGCCCTGATGCGGTCGGTCTGGGGCTGGGAGTTCGGGGACCGCTCCACCGTCACCGTGCACGTCCGTCGGTTGCGCGAGAAGGTCGAGGCGGACCCCTCCCGACCACGACGGCTGGTCACCGTCTTCGGCATCGGCTATCGCTGGGACCTGGCGCCGAGTCACGGCGCGTCCGACCTCTCCGACCGCCCCGGGCTCTCGCGGTGAGCGGGCCAGAGCTCCAGGCCGTTGGGCTGTCCGCGGGCGTTGCCGCGGTTCTCGGGACGCTGGGCGCCCTGCTCGTCCTGGCGCTGGCCCGCCGTTCGGTCGCTGCTGCGGCCGCGCTCGCGCCCCTGGTCGTCGTGGGCTCGGTGGCCGCCGGGGTCTACGCCAGTGCCCGCGCGATGTTCCTGTCCGACCGGGACTCGACCACCGTCCTGCTGGTGCTGCTCGCCTCGCTGCCCATCGCCGTGGCCGTGGGCTGGGTCATCGCGGCGCGGATCCAGCAGGTGACTCGGACGGCGGCGCTCGCGGCCGCGACGAGCCAACGCGACCGAGAGGTCGAGGCAGGGCGGCGCGAGCTCGTCGCCTGGGTCTCGCACGACCTGCGGACACCCCTGGCGGGCATGCGGGCTCTGACCGAAGCCCTCCAGGACGGCGTGGCCAGCGACCCGGCGGACTACCTGGCCCGGCTGGGCGCCGACGTGATGCGGATGAGCGCGATGGTGGACGACCTGTTGGCGCTCTCGCGCTTGCAGTCCCCCTCGCTCACCTTGCGTCGCGAGCGGGTTGCGGTCGGAGACCTGGTGTCTGACGCGGTAGCCGCCTGGCAGCCCCTCGCCCAGTCCGGCGGGGTCCGGCTCACCGGCTCGGTCGACCAGCCGGTGGCGGCGACCGTCGATGCCAGCGAGGTGTCGCGTGCGGTGGGGAACCTCGTGGTCAACGCCATCCGGCACACGCCTGCCGGTGGCGAGGTCACGGTGCGGGTCGGAGCGGACCGCGGCGACGCCGTGGTGAGCGTCGAGGACGGCTGCGGCGGCATACCCGAAGGTGTCCTCGGGCGGGTGTTCGAGGCGGGGTGGCGCGGCACGCAAGCCCGCACGCCCGGCGATGCCGGCGCGGGACTGGGGCTGTCGATCGTGCGTGGGGTGGCGGCGGCTCACGGCGGTTCGGCGGCGGTCCGCAACGTCGCCGGGGGGTGTCGCTTCGAGCTGCGGGTTCCGCTGCACGCCCCCACCTGAGCGCCGCCGGACGCCGCTAGGGTGAGTCCGTGCCTGAACTGATCCCGACGCCCACGACCATCCCCGTCCCCGGGGGCAAGATCATCGACGAGCACGTCGGCCGCGTGAACACCGGCACCGACGCCGTGTCGGTGGCCCACATGAAGGCGCCCGCCGACTGGTCCGAGCCGTTCCAGACGCCTGAGTTCGACGAGGTGACCCTGGTCCTCGCCGGAGCCGTGCTCGTCGACCACGACGGTGGCCAGCTGCGCGTCGACGCCGGCCAGAGCGTCATCACCCGCGGGGGCGAGCGCATCCGCTACTCCACCGGTCCTGAGGGTGCCGAGTACGTCGCCGTCTGCCTGCCCGCCTTCTCGCCCGAGACCGTCCACCGCGACGATGACTCAAGCGATGACTCGAGCGATGACTCGAGCGACGGCAAGGGCGACGCGTGATCTTCGGGCGCAAGGTCGGCGACGCCGCGCAGACCGCCACGGACGCCGCCACCGACGTCACCATGGACCCGATCCTGCGCGCGCCCAAGGCGCTCCTGCACGACCACCTCGACGGTGGCCTGCGGCCCCAGACGATCATCGAGATCGCCGACCAGATCGGGTATGCCGGGTTGCCGGCCGGCGACGCCGAGGGCCTGGGCGCGTGGTTCCGCGAGAGCGCCGACTCCGGCTCCCTCGTGCGTTACCTCGAGACGTTCGACCACACCATTGCCGTGATGCAGACGGCCGACGGCCTGCGCCGGGTGGCCCGTGAGTGCGTACTCGACCTTGCCGCGGACGGGGTGGTCTACGCCGAGAGTCGCTATGCCCCCGAGCAGCACCTCGAGGGCGGTCTCGAGCTCGAGGACGTCGTCGAGGCGGTCAACGCCGGGTTCCGCGAAGGCGAGCAGGCCGCGGCCGAGGCCGGGACGCCGATCCGGGTGACGGCCCTGCTCACCGCGATGCGCCACGCCGCCAAGAGCACCGAGATCGCCGAGCTGGCGGTCCGCTACCGCGACCGCGGCGTGGCTGGCTTCGACATCGCGGGGGCGGAAGCGGGTTTCCCGCCCACTCGTCACCTCGACGCGTTCGAGTACCTGCGCCGCGAGAACGCGCACTTCACGATCCACGCCGGCGAGGCGTTCGGTCTGCCCAGCATCTGGGAGGCCATCCAGTGGTGCGGCGCCGACCGGCTGGGGCACGGCGTACGCATCGTCGACGACCTCGTCGTGCGCGACAAGCCGTTCGGAGACGACGTCGCAGCGGCGATCGCCGCTGACCCGGCCGAGGTGCACCTCGGCCGCCTCGCGGCATACGTCCGGGACACGCGCATTCCGCTCGAGATGTGCCCGAGCAGCAATGTCCAGACCGGCGCTGCGGAATCCGTTGCGCTGCACCCGATCTCGCTGCTCAAGCGGCTACGGTTCCGGGTCACGGTCAACACGGACAACCGCCTCATGAGCGGCACGACGATGTCTCGCGAGATGGGTCTGCTCGTCGACGAGGCAGGCTGGACGATGGACGACCTGCGCTGGGTGACGATCAACGCCATGAAGTCGGCGTTCATCCCGTTCGACGAGCGCCTCGCGATCATCGAGGGCGTCGTCAAGCCCGGCTACGACGCGCTCGCGACGAGCTGACACCCACCGCGTTCAGACAGGCCTCACGGCAACGAGGACGCCTCACGGCTGCAAGGGGTCGGCGGGCAGCAGCTGGGTTCGCCGGGCGTCCTCACGGGCCAGTCGCTCGGCGTCGCGGCGCCGCCGGTCGGCGATGACCGCGGCGAGGACGTACTCGGCGTGCACGCCCGCCGGTGGCGGCGGCGAGACATAGGGCAGCACCTGGCGCAACAGGCTCTGGCCGAGCACTTCGCGCGACCCCGGAGCCAGCCCGGGCGCGCGGCCGAGGAACTGTCGCACCGCGATGGCCAGTCCGGGTGGGAGCGCGGCGAGGTCGGCGCCTACGGCCCAGCCGGCCAAGCCGGCCGGCATGAGTGGTGGGGGCAGGAGCCGCATGGTCGCCCGTTGCGAGACCACGTAGGTGCCTGCGGCCATGTCGCCGAGTCGCTTTGCCCGCGGGCTGATGATCGAGGACACCAGAGCCCCCGACCCGAGCAGGAGATAGATCTCGACCCAGCCGACCAGCGCACGGGTGATGGCGTGCCGGGCCGTGATGGGCCCACCGTCGTCGCGCACCACCCGCAGGCCGAGGGCGAGCTTGCCGACGGTGCGCCCGCGGGTGAGGGTCTCGACGAGCGCGGGAAGGCCGACGGTCACGCCCACGACGAGCAGGATCGTCGTTGTCGTGACCACGGCGTCGGAGGCGTCCGGGAGGAAGAGCGCCGCCAGGAAGGACCCACCGATGAGGGCGACGGCCGCGATGACCAGGTCGATCAGACCCGAGGCCGCCCGCGACGCCACGCCGGCCACGGGGAGCTCCACGGCCACGCCCTCGCCGGTGACGATGTCGTCGCTGGCGTAGCGGCGGTAACCGGCCCCCGTGCTCATGCCGGAAGCATAGAGTGACGCCCGTGGATCTGGACGCGTATGCCGCCGCGCGCGGCAGGCAGTGGGGGCGCCTCGAGGAGCTCGTGCGACGGCGCCGGCTGACCGGCGCGGAGGGCGACGAGCTGCTGGACCTCTACCAGCGCGTGTCGACAGACCTGTCGGTGGTGCGGTCGGCTAGCCCTGACCCGTCCGTCGTCTCCTACCTGTCGCTGCTGCTGACTCGGGCGCGGCTCGAGATGGTGGGCACGCGCACGAGCACCTGGACCGACGCCCTGCGGTTCTTCACCCGGACCTTTCCCGCCGCGCTCTACCGGACCCGGTGGTGGTGGGTGGCGACTGCCCTGACCAGCGTCCTCGTCGCGGTGCTCATCGCCGCGTGGACGCTGCGGCATCCGGAGGTCTACACCAGCCAGCTCAGCCCGGCCGAGATCAGGGCCTACGTCGGCACCGACTTCCAGCACTACTACTCGGAGTTCCCGCACCACGAGTTCGCGACCGAGGTGTGGGTCAACAACGCCTGGGTCGCGGCGCAGTGCATCGCCGGTGGCGTCCTGGGCCTTCCGGTCCTCTACGTGGTGTTCCAGAACGTCATGAACCTCGGCGTGGTCGCGGCGCTGATGATCTCGCACGACCGCACCAGCCTGTTCTTCGGGCTGATCCTGCCGCACGGGCTGCTCGAGCTGACCGCGGTGTTCGTGGCCGGGGCGATAGGGCTGAGGCTGTGCTGGTCGTGGGTCGAGCCGGGGCCCCGCACGCGGCTGCAGTCCCTTGCCGCCGAGGGCCGCACTGCCGTCGCCGTCGCCCTCGGCCTGGTGTTCGTGCTGTTGGTCAGTGGGGCCATCGAGGGCTTCGTCACGCCGTCGGGGCTGCCGACCTGGGCACGGATCGGGGTCGGGCTGGTCGCCGAGAGCGGCTTCCTCGCCTATGTGTTCGTGGTGGGGCGGGCCGCCCACCGTGCCGGGGTCACCGGCGACGTCGAGGCCCGCGACGCCGGCGACGCCCCACTGCTCGTGGGCTGACCTGTCGGGCGCGGTGACGCGGCGCTGGTCGGGCGCGGTGACGCGGCGCTGGTCGGGCGCGGTGACGCGGCGCTGGTCGGGCGTGGTGAGCGGCGCTCAGAGCAGGCCGTGTCGTTTCAGCATGAGGTAGTGGTCGGCCAGCCGGGCCGGCAACAGCTCCGGCGGCTCGTCGAGGACGTCCACGCCGAGCTGGCCGAGCGCAGTCGCCGTTCGTTCGCGCAGGGCGGTGGTGCGTTCGGCAGCGGCGGCGTCGTAGACCCCGGCCACGGTGTCCCTGTCGATGCGCATCCGGGCCACGGCCGGATCAGCCACGGAGGCCACGACGACCCGGTGGTGGGCGCACAGGGCCGGGAGGACCGGGAGCAGTCCCTGCTCGATCGCCGAAGACTCCAGCGGGGTGAGGAGGACGACGAGGGCGCGCTGGGTGCCCAGTCGGGAGACCTCGGTGGCGAGCAGGCTCCAGTCCGCCTCGACGAGTCGGGACTCGATCGGGGCCAGCGTGCTGATGGTGTCGTGCAGCAGCGTGGCCCGGTCGCCCCCGGAGGCACGGGCGACCACGCTGCGGTCGCCCGCGAACACCTGAACCCGGTCGCGGGCGTGGCCGGCCAGTGCGGTGAGTAGCAGCGCGGCATCCATCGCGGCGTCGAGCCGCGGGGCGTCGCCCACGCGGCCGGCCGAGGTCCGCGAGGTGTCGACGACGATGACGATGCGGCGGTGCTGCTCGGGCTGCCAGGTCCGCACGACCAGGTGTTGCCGGCGGGCGGTCGCGCGCCAGTCGATGCTGCGCACGTCGTCGCCGTCGACGTAGTCGCGCAGGCTGTCGAACTCGGTGCCCTGGCCCCGGGTGCGCAGTGCCGCCCGCCCGTCGAGCTGTCGCAGCACCGCCAGCCGGCTAGGGAGGTGCTTGCGCGCGGGGAACGGATGCAGCACGCGCAGCCTGCCGGGCACCTCCACTGACCGCTGCCGGGCGGCGAGGCCCAGCGGACCGGCCGAGCGCACCGTGACGCGGTGCGCGATCCGGTCACCGCGACGCGTGGGGTCGAGCGTGGTCGTCACCCGGGTGCGTTCGCCCGCCGGGACCGCGAGGGTATGCCGTGTGGTGGCCGCCCCCGCCGAGGGCGGCCAGGCGTCGCGCAGCGCACCCCGGACCTGGCGCCGACCGGTGTTGGTCACGAGCAGTGCGGTCGAGGTGCGCTCGCCGAGCCGGACCTGCCCGGGGCCCACGCGCTCGAAGGCGAGAGCCTTCGGCGAGCTCGCCAGCAACAGGTCCAGGCCGACGAGGACGACCATCGCCAGGACCCACCACCGGACCGTGGTGGCATCGGGCCACACGGCGACGGGGACCAGCCCGAGCAGGGCCAGCACCACCGCACGGTAGGTCAGGGCCATCAGCGCGGGACCGGCACGGCCCCGAGGGCGCTGTGCAGGACTGCGCCCACGCTGACGCCTTCCAGCTCGGCCTCGGGCCGCAGCGACAGCCGGTGGGCGAGCGTGGCGTGCGCCAGCGCCTTGACGTCGTCGGGCGTGACGTAGCCGCGGCCGTTCATCCACGCCCACGCTCGGGAGGTAGCCATCAGCGCGGTGGCGCCGCGTGGGCTCACCCCGAGCGCAACCGAGGGGGAGGTGCGGGTCGCCCGGGCGATGTCGACGATGTATGCCGTGACCTCCTCGGAGATCTCGACGGTACGGACCGCCTCGGCGCCCGCCGCGAGGTCGTCGACCGACGCGACCGGGCGCAGTCCAGCGGCCGCCAGATCGCGCGGGTCGAACCCGGTGGCGTGCCTGCGGAGCACGGCGATCTCGTCGTCGCGGGGCGGCACGGGCAGGCTGACCTTGAGCAGGAACCGGTCCAGCTGGGCCTCGGGCAGCGGGTAGGTGCCTTCGTACTCGACGGGGTTCTGGGTGGCGGCGACCATGAACGGCACCGGGAGCGGGTGGGCACGCCCGTCGACACTGACCTGACGCTCCTCCATGGCCTCGAGCAGGGCGGACTGCGTCTTCGGGGGCGTCCGGTTGATCTCGTCGGCGAGCAGCAGGTTCGTGAAGACCGGGCCCGCGCGGAAGGTGAAGTCGCTCGTGGAGGCGTCGTAGATCAGCGATCCGGTGAGGTCACCGGGCATGAGGTCCGGGGTGAACTGGACTCGCTTGGTCTCGACGGACAAGGCAGCGGCAAGGCTGCGGACGAGGAGGGTCTTGGCGACGCCCGGCACACCCTCGAGGAGGATGTGCCCGCCCGTGAGCAGGGCCACCAGCAGCCCGGCGACCGCGGCATCCTGGCCGACGACCGCCTTGGCCACCTCGGCGCGGACGGCGAGCAGCGCGGCGCGCGCGTCCGGCGCTGCGGCGGCCGGGCCGTCCTGTGCAGGCACGGTCTGGGTTGGTGCGGGGTAGTCGGTCATGAGGTACGGACCCTCTCCTCGAGCTCGGTCAGCGAGCTGGCCACGGTGTGCAGCTCGACATCGGTGGTGGGTGGCGGCCCGGTGAGCAGGGCAGCGACGTGCGTCAACGGCATACCGGAGGCGGCGGCGGCCGCGCGCACGACATCCGCCACGTCCCCTGGGGGCACCGCGAGCCGACGGGCGAGCCGCCCGGTGGTCGCCGAGCGGAGGATGGTGGCCGCGCGGCCACGGTCGCCGGCCCGGCGGTAGAGGCGACCACGGCTCTCGGTGGTCTCCACGGCGCGGACGACGACCGGCAGCGGTTCGGCGACGAGCGAGCCCATCCGGCGCCCGCGCACGACGGCGAGAACGAGGACCGCGATCGCGAGCACCGCCGCGCCCGGGGCCAGCCAGGGGGGCCAGGGCGAGGGCGTCGCGCGCCCGGAGGCATTGACGAGGTCGTCGAGGCCGGGCTGGTACCAGAGCAGGCGGGGGAGTGGCCGAGCGCCCGGACGGCCAACCCGGCGTGCGAGGCCTGCGTGACATAGCGGTTGGTGAAGGCGGAGGCAAAACCGAGCGCGACGACCTCGGGCTGGTCGGAGGTGGCTGGCTGGGTCGCCATCAGGGCACCGAAGGTGGGGTCGGGTCGCGTGGTCCCGTGCCTGCTCGGGTCGGACAGGACGAAGCACAGCTGGGCTGCGGGTCCGCGAGCGCTGTCGGGGCGCGCGAACCGGACGTCGGACTCGCTCACCGTGTCGTCGGCGCGCGCGATCGGGCTGGTGCACCCCGCCGAGCCGTCCGAGGGGGGCGCGGGCGCCGAGACCAGCTCCAGCCCGAGCGCCGTCAGCTGGTCGCTGCTCGGCGAGAGCAGCACGAGCCGGTCAGCGTGGGCGGCCGTGGCGCGCATCCGCACGGCGCTGTCGTAGCCGAGGTACTCGGGGTTCGCCAGGACGACGGTGACGCCAGGGGCCGGAGCGGCGTCGGCGAGCGCCTGCGCTGACCGGACGACCTGCACGTCCACGCCGTGGTGGCGCAGCGCCTGGACGAGCGCCTTGCCACCGCTCGGGCCGGCGCTGTCGGGGTCGAGGTCCTGGGACGGTCCGGAGTTGGCGAGGCTGATCGCCACGAGGACGGCCACGCCTATGGCGACGACCAGCAGCCAGGCGCCGCGGGCCCGGATGCGGCTCAGGCGGGACGCGGTCACGACCGGACCTCCGCGGCGATCCGCGGCCGGGTGCGCAGCAGGGCGTCGTCGAGCTCGGCGGCATCATGCGCCTGCCTGCTCGTGGCCCGCTCGTGGCCGTAACGAACCGCGTCGAACGCGGCTGCGGCTGCAGCGAGCGGCGCGCGGTGGTCGGGGAAGACGGGGGCCAGGGCGACCGCCACCTCGTGCGCGGTCCTGCCGGGCAGCTCCCCGAGCAGGGTGCGCTCGACGGCCGAGGCCGCGAGGGCGCGGTACCGGTCGAGCAGGACCGCGTCCCAGTCGGCGCGGGCGAGCGCCAGGGCCGCACGCCCGCGGTAGTCGGCGGCGCTCAACCCCTCGTCGTCCATCGTCCCCGCTGTGGCGCGGCGGGTGCGCGACAGGGCGCGGGCTTCGGGGCGGACCAGGCGCGACACCACCAGCACCGCCACGGCCACGAACACCAGCGCGACGACCCCGGCCACCCAGGCAGGGAAGCCGCCGGGGCCGTGACCGCCGAACCGGCCCAGGAGGTTGGCGATCCACTCCACCAACCGCTGGAACCACGATGGCTGGGTCGTGTAGCTCCCGTGGGCGAACTCGTCGCGCAGCCACTGCTGGGCCGTCGGTGAGCTCGGGTCGAGCGGCGGGCCGTCGAACGGGAAGGTCATGGACGTCCGGGTGCTCCCGCATCCTCCTGGACGGCGGCGATCAGCCGCACGTCGAACCCCTCGCGACGGATCCGCTGGTCGACGTAGAGGAGCGCGTCGACGCCCGCGGTGAAGGGGGTGGTGAGCGCGCCAGCGACCAGGCCGCTGACCCCGGCGACGACGGCCTGCCAGACGTAGATGCGGGATGGGTCGCCCGTGCCGAGGATGCCGATCGTGCCGAGCATCGACAGCGGGAACGTCACGACCTCGGCGGCGATCCCGACGATGATCCCCGTGAGGAGCCGGATGCCGAGCACCCGCCAGAACTCGCGACCGCTGGTCAAGCGCCAGGACCGGCGGATGCCGCCACCGACGCCGAGCTGCTCGAGGACCACCGATGGCGCGACGAAGGCCAGCCGGGTCGAGAGGTACAGCGCCACGACGGCAGCGACGAACCCTGCCCCGACCACCAGCAGGACCGCGCCGATGATCCCCGCGGGGTCGGTCGAGGGGTCGCCCGACTGGATGGCGCTGACCAGTGCGAGGACCGGCGCGACGAGCAGGCTGGCCACGGCCGCGACGATCGACAGGCTGGCCACGACGGTGGCGCCGACCAGGGGCATCAGCCGACCCCGCGTGCCCTCCCACGTCTGGGCTGCGCTGACCCGGCGCCCGCGGATCGCCTGCCCGATGACGAACGCGAGGAACCCGCTCAGCAGGATCGAGGACAGCGAGGTGCCGACGCTGGGGAGGTAGCCGCCGAGCATGCCGAGGACGGGGATCGACTCGGACTCCTGGGGCGCCGTCTCGAGTGAGCTGACCCACGCGCCGAGCGCGGTGGTGGGAACAAGGAAGATGAGCGTGGTGACCAGCGCGAGTCCCACGGTGGCGCCGACGTTGCCGCGGACCGCCTTGACGGCCGCGCCGTAGAGGTCGCCGAGACCGAGCGGGCGCAACGGGATGATGCCCGGGCGGAACTCCATCATCAGCGGGGGCGCCGCGGCCCCGGGCGCGCCAGGGCCGTACGGAGGTCCGGGTGCCGGGCTGTACTGAGGTCCGGGGCCCGGGTCGGGCTGGGCACCCGTTCCCGGGGCCACCCACTGCGGTTCGGTCATGGTGTCCTCTCCCCCTCCTGACGTGCTGGAACCCTAACCGAACCACGGGTGTTATGCGGCGAGTCGGCCGATTCGGCAGGCTCTCAGCGGGCCAGGGTGGACAGCGCGGACAGCAGCCGCTCGAGGTCCTGGGCGCGAGCGGACACGGCCCCCAGCGACTCCTGCCGGGCCACGACCCGGGGCTCGTCGCGCATCAGCGCCAGACCGCGACGCACCAGGGTCCACGGCGGCTTGCGGCGCTCGGACAGGTCGCGCAGCAGCCGCCAGACGAACGTCAGTACGCGGTGGTGGTGGACGCAGTACGCGCCGGCGAGCAGGCCGCGCTCGCGCAGGTCGCCGATGACCTCGGCGGCGAAGATGCCCTCGGCGAGGACCAGGTCGTGCGGCCCGGCGGAGACGGTCGTGGTGCCCACGGCCCGGCTGAGCCCGATGTCGTAGACCGGGGTGTCGACCGAGCCGGTGTCGACGAGCGTCGCCAGGGCCAGCACGGCGGCCTCGCCGTCCCACGAGTCGGGGTGGTCCCAGTCGACGATCCCGAGCTCCCTCGCTGCGCGGCATGAGCGGGTCGTCCTCGTCGCGGTAGAAGTCGTCGAGCCGCAGGATCGGCCAGCCGTGGGCGGCGTGGAGCCGCGCCGCCAGACGCGACTTGCCGGCCCCACTGGGACCGGCAAGGACGACCACGCGCGCACGGGTCACGGAGGTCAGCGGCCCTTGGGGTGCCAGACCGTCTTGGTCTCGAGGAAGGCGGTGACCCGGGACAGGTCGGGCGTCACGGTCCAGTCGGGCTCGATGGCGTCGCTGCCGATGCCGGCGGGCCGCAGGACCCGCTTGAGGTTCTCGGCGGCGGCGAGCTCGAGGTCACCCCACGCGAGGTCCTCGGCGTCGGCCGCGCCCGAAAGGTCGATGGCGTTGACGTCACGGTGGGAGGCCAGCCACGGAGCGACCTCGGCGGTGCGCCCGGTGATGAGGTTGACCACCCCGCTGGGCACGTCGGAGGTCGCCAGCGCCTCGGACAGCGTGATCGCGGGCAGCGGGCGTCGCTCGCTGGTGAGGACCACCGCGGTGTTGCCCGAGACGATCACCGGGGCGAGCACCGAGACCAGGCCGAGCAACGACGAGCCCTGTGGGGCGAGGGACCGCCACCACCCCGGTGGGCTCCGGCGCAGAGATGTCGAAGTACGGGCCGGCCACGGGGTTGAGGCCGCCGAGCACCTGTGCCAGCTTGTCGGTCCACCCGGCATACCAGACCCAGCGGTCGATGGCCGCCGAGACGATCGTCTCGGCGCGACGCTCGGCCACGCCCTCGCTCGCCCGCACGTCGGCGACGAACTGGGCCCGACGACCCTCCATCACCTCGGCGACGCGGTAGAGCACCTGCCCGCGGTTGTATGCCGTGGCGCCGGCCCAGCCGGCAAACGCCGCCCGAGCCGCGACGACCGCGTCGCGGGCGTCCTTGCGCGAGCCCATCGAGGCGTTGGCGAGGAACTGCGGCGAGCGCCCGGCCGAGAACACCTCGTAGGAACGGCCGGACTCGGAGCGCGGGAACTTCCCGGCGATGTAGAGCTTGTAGGTCTTGCGCACGTCGACGCGGGCATCGGTGCTGCTGCGCTGGGTGGGAGGCATGACGGGGCTCACCGAGTGCTTTCTGTCGTGACGTAGGCGGACAGGCCGTGGCGGCCGCCCTCGCGGCCGTAGCCGGACTCCTTGTACCCGCCGAACGGGCTGGTCGGGTCGAACTTGTTGAAGGTGTTGGCCCACACGACGCCGGCCCGCAGCTGGTCGGCCATCCAGAGGATGCGCGAGCCCTTCTCGGTCCAGACACCGGCCGACAGGCCGTAGGGCGTGTTGTTGGCCTTGGCGACGGCCTCGTGGGGGGTGCGGAAGGTCAGCACCGACAGCACCGGCCCGAAGATCTCCTCCTGGGCGATCCGGTGGGTCTGGCTGACGCCGGTGAAGACGGTCGGCCGGAACCAGAAGCCCTTCGCCGGCAGCTCGCAGCCGGTGTCCCAGCGCTCGGCGCCCTCGGCCTCGCCGGCCGCGGTCAGCTCGGTGATGCGCTGCAGCTGCGCCTTGGAGTTGATCGCGCCCACGTCGGTGTTCTTGTCGAGCGGGTCGCCGACCCGCAGCGTGGCCAGCCGACGCTTGAGTCGCTTCTCGACCTCGTCGGCGATGGTCTCCTGGACGAGCAGTCGCGACCCGGCGCAGCAGACGTGGCCCTGGTTGAAGAAGATGCCGTTGACGATGCCCTCGACGGCCTGGTCGAGCGGCGCGTCGTCGAAGACGATGTTCGCGGCCTTGCCGCCGAGCTCGAGGGTGGCCTTCTTGCGGGTGCCGGCGATGGAGCGGGCGATCATCTTGCCGACGCCCGTGGAGCCGGTGAACGCCAGCTTGTCGATGTCGGGGTGGTCGACGATGGCCTGGCCGGTGGCGCCGGCCCCCGTGATGATGTTGACGACGCCCGGGGGCAGGTCGGCCTGCTGGACCACCTCGGCGAAGAGCAACGCGGTCAGCGGTGTGGTCTCGGCCGGCTTGATGACCACGGTGTTGCCCGTGGCCAGCGCGGGGGCGATCTTCCAGGCCAGCATGAGCAGCGGGAAGTTCCACGGGATGACCTGGCCGACGACGCCGTGCGCGCGGGCGCCCGCGCCCAGCCCGGCATACTCCAGCTTGTCGGCCCAGCCCGCGTGGTAGAAGAAGTGCGCGGCGGCGAGGGGCACGTCGACGTCGCGGCTCTCCTTGATCGGCTTGCCGTTGTCGAGGCTCTCGAGGACCGCGAACTCGCGGGCGCGCTCCTGGAGGATGCGCGCGATCCGGAAGAGGTACTTGCCGCGGTCGGCGCCGGACATCCGGCCCCACACACCGGCATAGGCGCGCCGGGCCGCGGCGACCGCGCGGTCGACGTCGGCCTCGCTCGCAGACGAGATCTCGGCGAGGACCTCCTCGGTGGCGGGGCTGATCGACTTGAACGCCGACCCGCCCTGTGACTCGGTGAACTCACCGTTGATGAACAAGCCGTAGGAGGGCTTGATGTCGACGACTGCCCGGGACTCAGGAGCAGGTGCGTACTCGAACGTGGCCATGTGCGGAAATGTCCTCAGGGTGGAAGGTCAGTAGAGGCTGGGCGAGTCGTCGGTGACGTAGTCGGGCCCGGAGTAGGCGCCGGTCGCGAGCTTCTGGCGCTGGAGCAGCAGGTCGTTGAGCAGGCTGGAGGCGCCGAAGCGGAACCAGTACGGGTCGAGCCAGTCGTCGCCGGCCACCTCGCTGACCGCGACGAGGAACTTCAGGGCGTCCTTGCTGGTGCGTATGCCGCCCGCGGGCTTCACGCCGACCATCTCGCCGGTGGTCTCGCGCCAGTCGCGGACGGCCTCGAGCATGACGAGGGTCACCGGGAGGGTGGCGGCGGGGGACACCTTGCCCGTGGAGGTCTTGATGAAGTCGCCGCCGGCGAGCATGCACAGCCACGAGGCGCGGCGGACGTTGTCGTAGGTGACGAGCTCGCCGGTCTCCATGATCACCTTGAGGCGGGCCGACCCGCAGGCCTCCTTGACCTCGGCGATCTCGCGGAACACGCCGAGGTAGTCGCCCGAGAGGAACGCGCCGCGGTCGATGACCATGTCGATCTCGTCGGCCCCCGCCGCCACGGCGTCGCGGGTGTCGGCGAGCTTGACCGGCATCAGGGCCCGGCCGCTGGGAAAGGCTGTCGCGACGGCGGCCACCTTGACGCCGCTCGCACCGAGGGCTGCCTTGGCCACGGGGACCATGTCGCCGTACACGCAGATCGCCGCGGGCCGGGGCGTCGCGGGGTCGGTGGGGTCGGGGCTGATCGCCTTGGCGCACAGGCCGCGGACCTTGCCCGCCGTGTCGGCGCCCTCGAGGGTGGTGAGGTCGATCATCGAGATCGCGGTGTCGATGCCCCACGCCTTCGCGGTGGTCTTGATCGACCGCGACCCGAGCCCGGCGGCGCGGCTCTCGCACCCGACCTGGTCGACGCCGGGCAGGCCGTGGAGCCAGCTGGTCAGGGCGGAGTTCGTCAGGCGGGAGACGCCGAGGAGGTCGCGCGCCCGGGCGGTCGCGTCGACCGAGGGGGCTGCCGGGGCGACGGTGGAGGAGGTGCTCACCACGTGATTCTAGCGGTGTCTCAGAGTGTGGTCAGCGCACCCATGGCCTCGCGCACGCGTGCCAGCCGGGCCGCCGCAGCCGCCTTGGACTCGGCGAGCGCTGCAGCGTCGGCCACCGGCTCGATGACCTCGAGGTAGACCTTGAGCTTGGGCTCGGTGCCCGAGGGGCGCACGATGACGCGCGAGTTGTCCTCGAGGTAGTAGCGCAGGCCGTCGGTCGGTGGCAGGCGGTCGCTGCCCAGCGCGAGGTCGTCGGCACGGGCGACGGACAGGCCGGCGATGGCCTGGGGAGGGTTCTCGCGCAGCCTGGCCATCACGGTGCCGATGAGCGACAGGTCGGCGACCCGGACCGAGAACGCATCGGTCGCATGCACGCCATGGGCCACCGCCAGCTCGTCGAGCCGGTCGGTGAGGGTGCGGCCCTGCGCCTTGAGGGTGGCGGCCAGCTCGGCCATGAGCAGGCAGGCGCTGACGCCGTCCTTGTCGCGGACGTGCCCGGGGTCGACGCAGTAGCCGAGGGCCTCCTCGTAGCCGTAGCGCAGTCCCTCGACGCGCGCGATCCACTTGAACCCGGTCAGGGTCTCCTCGTGGCGGATCCCGGCCGCCGAGGCCATCGCGGCGAGCAGCCGGGAGGAGACGATCGAGCACGCGAAGACGGCGTCGTCGTCGACACCGCGCTCCAGCACGTGCGACCCCAGCAGTGCGCCCACCTCGTCGCCGCGCAGCATGTGCCACTCGCCGCCGTCGGGGACGGCCACGGCGCAGCGGTCGGCATCGGGGTCGTTGGCGAGCACGAGGTCGGGATGGGTGGAGCGGGCGAGGTCGAGGGCCGCGTCGATCGCCCCGGGCTCCTCTGGGTTGGGGAACGAGACCGTCGGGAAGTCGGCGTCAGGGTGCTGCTGGCTCTCCACCGGGGTGGGGGCGGGGAAGCCGGCGAGGTCGAACACCCGCAGCAGGGTGTCGCTGCCCACGCCGTGCAGGGCCGTGTGGACGACCGACAGGTCGCGGGGGCTCTCGGGGGCCACTACGGCCGCGGTCGCCTCGAGGTAGGCCGCGAGAACGTCGTCCCCGAGCGTCTCCCAGCCGTCGTCGGCCAGGGGGACGTCGGCCACCGCCGCGATGCGCGCGATCTTGCGCCCGATCTCGACGTCGGCGGGCGGAACGATCTGGGATCCGTCGCCGAGATAGACCTTGTAGCCGTTGTCCTGGGGTGGGTTGTGGCTCGCGGTGACCATGACGCCGGCGTCGGCACCGAGGTGTCGGATCGCGAACGCCAGCACCGGCGTCGGGAGGGTGTGTGGCAGCACCGCGGCCCGGCCTCCGGCCCCGACGACGACGGCAGCGGTGTCGCGCGCGAACACGTCGGAGTTGCGTCGGGCGTCGTACCCGATGACGACGAACGGCTCGGGTGCCGTGGCCTTGAGGTATGCCGTGAGCCCGGCAGCCGCGCGGATGACCACGGAGCGGTTCATCCGGTTCGGGCCGGCCCCGAGGGCGCCGCGCAGGCCGGCGGTCCCGAACTCCAGCAGGCCCGAGAAGCGGTCTGCCAGGTCGGCCACCGCGGCCGCGTCGCCCTGCTTCGCCTTGGCGAGGGCGGTTCCGAGCTCGACCCGGGTCTCGTGGTCCGGGTCGTCGTCCACCCAGGCCTGTGCCGCGTCGATGAGCTCCTGGGCGAGCGTCTCGGCAGCCGAAGGCGCCGTCGTCCCGTTCCGTCCGTGCCGCGCGGCATACATCATCGTGGTGGTCCTCTCAGATCGTGGCGACGACGGCGGCCAGGAGCCGGCCGCAGCGCTCGGCAGCTGCCTGGCCCGCCTCGAGGACCTCCTGGTGCGACAGTGGCTGGTCGCTGATCCCGGCGGCGAGGTTGGTCACGAGGGAGATGCCCAGCACCTCGAGGCCGGCCTGACGGGCAGCGATGGCTTCCAGCGTCGTCGACATGCCCACGAGGTCACCCCCGAGGATCTTGGCCATCTGCACCTCGGCAGGCGTCTCGTAGTGCGGGCCGCGGAACTGGACGTAGACGCCCTCGTCGAGGTCGGCGTCGACCTCGCGGGCCAGGGCACGCAGCCGGGGCGAGTAGAGGTCGGTGAGGTCGACGAAGTTCGCGCCCTCGATCGGGGAGTGGGCGGTGAGGTTGAGGTGGTCGCGGATGAGGACCGGGGTGCCCGGCGACCACGCCGGGTTGAGCCCTCCGCAGCCGTTGGTGAGGACGATGGTGGAACAGCCGGCCGCGGCGGCCGTGCGCACCGCGTGGACGACCGAGCGGACACCCTTGCCCTCGTAGAAGTGGGTGCGCGTGCCGTAGACCAGGGCGCGGCGACCGGTGTCACCGATGGCCACCGAGCGCATGGTGCCGGAGTGGCCTGCCACGGCGGCCTTGGCGAAGCCGGGGACGTCGGCGTTGTCGATCGTGGTCAGCGTCTCGCCGATGAGGTCGCCGGTCTGGCCCCAGCCGGAGCCCAGCACGAGCGCCACGTCATGGCGCTCGGTCCCGGTGCGTTCCGCGATGACCGCCGCGGCGGCTCGGGCGACGTCGAAGGGGTCGGTCGCGGGGTCGGACAGGTCGGGGGCGCCGGCTGACGTGCGGCTCTGCTCGCTCACTCCCGCAGACTACCGACCAGCGGGAGCGGCCACGCACCTCAGTCGGCGGCCACCGCCAGGGCGGGGACGCCGGTCGGCCGGACGTTGACGGGGTCACCCGGGCTGAACTGGGCCACCGTCGCGCTCGGCACCTGCACGAGGACGGTGTCCGCGCCGTCCCGCCCAGCGGCCGGCACGGACACCACGACTCGTCCGTGTGCACCGAGGAAGCTGGCGCTCACGACGGTGCCGGCGCCGTCGCCGTCGCCACCGGTCGGGCCGGACTGCACGGCGAGGTGCTCCGGCCGGACGAGCACCGTGACCGGCCCGGCCGACGCCGAACCGGGCAGCAGCGGGACCGCCGCCCCCAGCACGGTGGCGCCGTCGCCGGACGCCGTGCCACGCAGCCGGTTGGTCACGCCGACGAAGTCCGCCACGAACTCGGTCGCCGGCTGGGAGTACAGCTCCTGGGGTGGGGCGATCTGCTCGAGGCTGCCACTGCGCATCACGCCGACCCGGTCGGCGACGGCCAGCGCCTCCTCCTGGTCGTGGGTGACGAACAGCGTGGTCGTGCCGACATCGAGCTGGATGCGCCGGATCTCGTCGCGCAGCTGCACGCGGACCTTGGCGTCGAGGGCCGAGAGCGGCTCGTCGAGGAGCAGGACCTGCGGCTCGATGGCCAGGGCGCGGGCCAGGGCGACCCGCTGCTGCTGACCGCCCGACATCTGGTGGGCGTACCGGTCGGCCTGGCTCGAGAGGCCCACCAGCTCGAGCATCTCGGCGGTCCGCTTGCGACGTCGCTCAGCGGCGTGGCCGCGCAGCTGGAGGCCGAACTCGACGTTCTGCCGCGCCGTGAGGTGGGGAAAGAGGCTGTACGCCTGGAAGACCATCCCCATGTCGCGCCGGTTGGTCGGAACGCGGGTGATGTCCTTGCCGCCCACCTCGATCCGGCCGGCGTCCGGGTCCTCCAGACCGGCCAGGCATCGCAGCGCCGTCGTCTTGCCACAGCCGGAGGGGCCGAGCAGTGCGACGAGCTCGCCAGGAGCGAGGTGCAGGGTGAGGTCGTCGAGGGCGACGACCGGACCGTAGGTCCGGCGCAGCCCGGTGAGCTCGACGCCGACGCCGGCGGATGCACTCGGGGCACTCAGGGCACTCATCGGGTCTCCTTGCGGTTGCGGCGCAGGCGGGCCAGCGGGGCGACGGCCCCGCGCTGGCCGCCCACGAACGACATGGCGAACAGGACCAGGAAGGCGAAGACGAGCGAAGCCAGGCCGACAGCGACCGAGATCTGCGCGTCGGACTTGCCCAGCAGGAACATCGCCACCTGGAGGTTGGTGCGGCTGAACAGGTTGGCGATGGTGAACTCGCCCAGGGTGAGGGCCACTGCGAGGAAGGATGCCGACAGCACGGCGGTGCGCAGGTTGGGCAGGATGACCCGCGCCATGACCGTCGGCCAGCTCGCCCCGAGCGAGCGCGCGGCCTCGCTGAGCGTGCGGACGTCGATGGCTCGCAGTCCGGCGTCGATGGCGCGGTACGCATAGGGCAGCACCAGTACGACGTAGGCGAAGGCCAGCCAGATCGTCGCGCCGCCGAGGAAGTAGGTCACCCAGGCGTAGACCGGGGTGAGGCCCACGACGAGCACGATGGCCGGCACCGTCAGCGGCAGCAGGCAGAGGAACTCGACGGTGCGCGTCGCCCCCGGGACCCGCAGCCGGACCCAGGTCATCGTCGGGACGAGCAGGACGAGCATGATCCCGACCGTGAGCACCGCCAGACCGACCGAGGCGAGGAAGCCTGCCTGCAGGTCGGGGTACCGCTGGGAGATCGCAGGGAAGTTGAGCAAGGTGGTCCACGTCTGGAGGCTGCGGTTGCCCGAGGCGTCGCGGGTCGTGAAGTCCAGGCTCGCGACCAGCGGGGTGAAGAAGAAGAGCAGGACCACGGTGACGACCACCCACCGCAGGACGTCCTGGCGGCGGCGGAAGGCCGCCCGCTGCCCCCGGCCGCCGCTCATCGGACGAGCCACCGCGACGCGCGCCGGTCGAGGATGACGTAGGCCGTCATGACGACGGCGACCACGACCACCATCTCCAGGGCCATCGCCTTGCCGACGTTCTCCTGGCCGAGGATGACCTCGGAGGTGAAGGTGCCGCCGATCTCGAGGGGTAGCAGGGGTGACCCCTGCGAGACCAGGGCCGCGGCGGTGGCATACGCGCTGAACGCGTTCGTGAACAGCAGCAGCAGACCGCCGATGAACGAGGGCATGAGGATCGGCGCGGCCACCTTGCGCCAGTAGAGGAAGGTGCTGCCCCCCAGCGTCTCCGTCGCCTCCCGCCACTGTGGCTTGAGCCCCTCGACGGCCGGGAGGAAGACGATGAGCATCAACGGGATCTGGAAGTACAGGTAGACGAGCATCAGGCCCTTGTCCCACTCGTACAGCCAGAGGCCGCCGCTGGAGTCGAGGCCCGCGCTCGTGAGGACCTTCGTGAGGTAGCCGGTGGCGCTGAAGGTGGCGAGGAAGGCGAAGGCCAGTGCGACGCCACCGAACTGCGCGAGCACGCCACACAGCGAGGTGATGAACTTCTTGAGGACCCCGCCGGGTCTCCCGGTGGACACGGCATACGCGAGGAGGGCACCGATCACCGCGCCGGCCAGCGCGGTCACCGCCGAGAGCACCACCGAGTGCCACAAGGCGGTGGTGACGGCCGGCTGGCCCAGCGCCCGGAGGTTGGACAGGGTGAACCCGCCCTTGCCGCCGACGAAGGCCCCGATGACGACGACCAGCGTCGGGATGATGAGGAACACCGCGACGTAGGCGAAGAACGGGACGACGCCGAGCAGGGCGCCCGATGGCCGGCGGCCACCGAGCGCCCTGCGAGCGGGTCGGTCAGCCAACGGCGTTGGCCCAGTTCGCGGCGAGGTACGCCTTCGCCTTGTCGGAGTCCGCCTGGGTGGGGATGGTCGGCGTGCCGGAGACCTGCGGCAGCGCTGCGGCGGCCGTCTGGTCCAGCGTGCCGGCCGTCTTCATCGCGTCGAACCGGACGGGCCGGGCGCCACCCTTGAGCCAGAGGTTCTGGCCGTCGTCGGAGTAGAGGAACTCCTGCCACAGCCGGGCCGCCGCGGGGTGCGGGGCGTCCTTGCTGATGGCCTGCACGTAGTAGCCGCCGAGGACGGCGTTCTGCGGCACGAAGACCTTCCAGGTCTTGACCTTGCTGCTCTGCGCGGCGTTGAGGTAGTCCCAGTCCATGACGACGGGGGTCTGCCCCGAGACGATCGTCGCAGGCGTGGGGTCGACGGGCAGGAAGTTGCCCGCGGCCTTGAGCTGCTTGAAGAAGTCGACACCCTTGGTCACGTCGCCGGCGGTGCCGCCGTTGGCCAGCGAGGCCATCTGGACCCCGGCGAACGCCGCCCCGGCCTTGGTCGGGTCACCGTTGAGGGCGACCTTGCCCTTGTATGCCGGCTTGAGCAGGTCCGCGAGCGAGGTCGGCGCGGGCACCTTGGACGAGTCGTAGCCCACCGACATGTAGCCGCCGTAGTCGTTGACCCAGGTGCCGTTCGCGTCCTTGAGGGTCGCGGGGATGGAGTCGAAGGTGGCCACCTTGTAGGGGGCGAACATGGTCGTGTTGGCCGAGGCGACCGAGGTGCCGAGGTCGAACACGTCGGGGGCGCCGGGCTGGCCCTTGAGGCGCTGCGCAGCAGAGATCTCGTCCGCGCTGCTCGCGTCGGGCTGGGCACTGTTGACCTTGATGCCGTACTTGTCACCGAAGGCCTTGATGATGGCGCCGTAGTTCGCCCAGTCCGGGGGCAGTGCGATGACGTTGAGCGTGCCCTCCTTCTTCGCGGCGGCGACGAGCTTGTCCATGCCGCCGAGGTCCTTCGCGGAGGTCGCCGAGGCGGCGCCGGCGCCGCTGGTCGAGCCGCCGCCCGAGGTCGAGGCCGGTGGTGAACAGGCCCCCACGACGAGGGTGGTGGCCACGGCGAGGGTGACGCACCAAGGGGTGTACGGGGTTCGCGCTCTCATCTGTCCATCCTGAGGTCCTGGCCCGAGGCGACGGGCGGCGAGTGTGCCGACGCGGACAGTATGGCCTTTGGGCGACCGGTCGGCGCGAGAACTGCAAAGGGCTGGTGAACACGCCGTGGCCAATGGTGCCCGGCTCGCGGATGGTTGGATAGGGCCTGTGAATGCGCGCGGAGCCTCGGTCGTCATCCTCGGAGGGGGTCCGGGCGGGTACGAGGCCGCCCTGGTGGCCGCCCACCTCGGCGCGGCCGTCACGGTCGTCGACCGGGACGGACTCGGCGGCGCCGCCGTGCTCACGGACTGCGTGCCCAGCAAGACGCTGATCTCCACGGCCGACTTCATGAGCCAGTTCGAGACCGCTTCCGACCTCGGGGTGCACCTCGAGGACCAGGAGGGCGACGAGGTCTCCGACTCCGTCGCCGAGCTCGTCGCGGTGAACCGCCGCGTGCTCGCGCTGGCCGCTGCGCAGTCCCGGGACATCGGCGCCCGGCTCGCCGCCGACGGCGTCACCGTCCTCGCGGGGTCCGGCCGCCTGGTGTCGGCCAGCGAGGTCGAGGCCACCCTCGCCGACGGCTCGACGCAGACCCTGCGCGCCGACGTCGTGCTCGTCGCCACCGGCGCCACCCCGCGGGTCATGGCCACGGCCCAGCCCGACGGCGAGCGCATCCTCACCTGGCAGCAGATCTACTCCCTGGCCGAGCTGCCCGAGCACCTGATCGTGGTCGGGTCCGGTGTCACCGGTGCCGAGCTCGCGCAGGCCTATCTCGGCCTCGGGGGCCGGGTCACCCTCGTCTCGTCGCGTGACCGGGTCCTGCCCGGCGAGGACGCCGACGCCGCCACCGTCATCGAGGACGTCTTCCGCAAGCGCGGCATGGAGGTGCTCGGGCGCTCGCGCATGGCTGCCGTCACCCGGACGGCCACCGGGGTGGTCGTCCGGCTCGTGGACGGCCGTGAGGTCGAGGGCAGCCACGCCCTGCTGGCCGTCGGCTCGGTCCCCCAGACGGCGGGAATCGGTCTCGAGGAGGCGGGAGTCACCCTCACTGAGTCCGGTCACGTCGCGGTGGACCGCGTCTCGCGTACGTCGGTGCGCGGCGTGTATGCCGCGGGCGACTGCACCGGGGTCCTGCCGCTGGCGTCGGTGGCCGCCATGCAGGGCCGCATCGCGATGGCCCACGCCCTCGGTGACGCCGTGGCGCCCCTCAACCTGCGCGCCGTGTCCGCGAACATCTTCACCGACCCCGAGATCGCGACGGTGGGCTTCTCGCAGCAGGACCTCGACGAAGGCCGCATCGACGCGACCGGCGTCATGCTCCCGCTGGCTACCAACCCGCGCGCCAAGATGCAGGGCATCACCGACGGCTTCGTCAAGCTGTTCGCGCGCCGCGGCACGGGGACCGTGGTCGGTGGTGTGGTCGTGGCGCCCCGGGCCTCGGAGCTGGTCTATCCGGTGACCCTGGCCGTCCAGCACGGACTGACCGTCGACCAGCTGGCGGGCACGTTCACGGTGTACCCCTCGCTGTCGGGGTCCGTCGCCGAGGCCGCCCGGCAGCTGCACCACCCCGAGTAGCGAGCCGCACCGTTCCCGCCCATCGGCGCTAGGGTCGAGCGACAGTGACCGACGAGCGCGACCAGCTGGGCGCGCCAATCCAGGAGGGGCAGACCGATGACCAACGGCTGGCTGGACAAGGTGAAGGACTACGTCAAGGGGAACCCGCAGCAGGCGGACTCGGCCCTGGACAAGGTCGAGGAGATCATCGACACCAAGACCGGGGGGAAGTACGCCGACCAGGTCGACCGGGGCAGCGACCTGCTCCGCGAGCAGCTCGGCCTTCCCCCGGACCAGGCTCCCGCGCCGGCCGACTCGACGCCCGCTCCCGCATCCCCGACCCCGGCGCCCGACCCGCCACCGGCCCCTGCGCCCAACCCGTCACCGGCTACGGACGACCCCCAGCTGCCGAGCGAGGGAGACGGGCCCCTTACGCCCGGCGGGCCGCAGCGCCCCGGCGAGCCGGGCGGACCGCTCCAGCCCGACCTGCGCCCGGACCAGGCTCCGGCCCACCCTGGCGGCGACGACCCGCTGCCGGAGGGCGGTCCGACCCAGCAGGGCAGCCCGACTCCCTGACCCAGGACGCCGGAACCCGCCGCGATCAGTCCTTGATCTCGGCGATCACGGCGCCGTTGGTGACGGTCTGGCCGACCTGGGCGGCGAGGCCGGTGATGGTGCCGGCCTTGTGGGCGTTGATGGGCTGCTCCATCTTCATCGCCTCGAGGACGACGACGAGCTCGCCCGCGGCGACCTCCTGACCCTCTTCGACCGCGATCTTGACGATGGTGCCCTGCATCGGCGCGGTGAGCGCGTCGCCTGATGCCGCGGCACCGGACTTGGCGCCGCCCGAGCGCCTGGGTGCCTTCTTCTTCGCCGCAGCGCCGCCGCCACCGAGCGCGAGGCCGCCGGGCAGGACGACCTCGAGTCGCTTGCCGCCGACCTCGACCACGACGGTCTGCCGGTCGCCGCCGTCCTCGGGCGCCTCGCCCAGTGGACCGGCATACGGGGGGATCTGGTTGTCGAACTCGGTCTCGATCCAGCGGGTGTGCACCGAGAACGGCGTGTCGCCCTCGGGGGCGAATGCGGGGTCCTCGACCACGACGCGGTGGAACGGCAGCACCGTCGGCATGCCGTCGATGACGAACTCGGCCAGCGCCCGCCTGGCCCGCTCGAGGGCCTGGTGCCGGTCGCGGCCGGTGACGATGAGCTTGGCGAGCATGGAGTCGAAGGCGCCGCCGATGACGTCACCGGCGACGACGCCGGAGTCGAGCCGGACCCCGGGTCCGGATGGCGGCTCGAACACGGCCACGACGCCGGGGGCGGGCAGGAACCCGCGGCCGGCGTCCTCGCCGTTGATCCGGAACTCGAACGAGTGCCGCACCGCGGTGGGGTCGTCGTAGCCGAGGTGCTCGCCGTTCGCGATGCGGAACTGCTCGCGGACCAGGTCGATGCCGGTGACCTCTTCGGTGACCGGGTGCTCGACCTGGAGGCGGGTGTTGACCTCGAGGAAGGAGATGGTGCCGTCCTGGCCGACGAGGAACTCACACGTGCCGGCGCCGGTGTAGCCGGCCTCGGCCAGGATCGCCTTGGAGGCGCGCACGAGCTCGGCGTTCTGCTCCGGGGAGAGGAAGGGTGCGGGGGCTTCTTCGACGAGCTTCTGGTGGCGGCGCTGCAGCGAGCAGTCGCGGGTCGAGACCACGACGACGGCGCCGTGCTGGTCGGCGAGGCACTGGGTCTCGACGTGGCGGGGCTTGTCGAGGTAGCGCTCGACGAAGCACTCGCCGCGCCCGAACGCGGCGACCGCCTCACGGGTGGCCGAGTCGAACAGCTCGGGGATCTCCTCGAGGGTGCGCGCGACCTTCAGACCGCGACCGCCACCGCCGTATGCCGCCTTGATGGCGACGGGGAGGCCGTGCTCCTTGGCGAACTCGACGATCTCCTCGGCCGTCTCGACCGGGTCGGACGTCCCGGCCACCAGCGGGGCGTTGGCCCGGGCGGCGATGTGCCGGGCCTTGACCTTGTCGCCGAGGGAGTCGATGGCCTCGGGGGAGGGGCCGATCCAGGTCAGCCCGGCGTCGATGACGGCCTGGGCGAACGAGGCGTTCTCGGCGAGGAAGCCGTAGCCCGGGTGCACCGCGTCGGCGCCGGACCGCTTCGCCACGTCCAGGAGCTTGTCCTGGACCAGGTAGGACTCGCCAGGGGTCGAGCCGCCCAGCGCGTAGGCCTCGTCGGCCACCTTCACGTGCAGCGCGTCCCGGTCCGGGTCGGCGTAGACCGCGACCGACCCGATCCCGCTGTCCTTGCACGCGCGGGCGATCCGCACTGCGATCTCACCACGGTTCGCGATGAGGACCTTGGAGATGGGGCGGGAGGCCGGGTTCGTCGTGGACTCGGAAATGGGCGCCATGCGCCGGAGCCTAGCCCGTTTCCGGGCCGTTTCGGTCACCCCCGGGTGTGGCCTCGCCAACACTCGCACGGCACTCGCAGGGGGAGGCGATAGGTTGCGCGCATGAGCGTCAGCGATGAGGACCAGCGGGCCATCCGGCCGATCGAGGACGGCGTGCAGCGGGACTTCTCCGCCGCCATGTCCTACGGCGACTACCTCGGGCTCGACCAGCTCCTGAGCGCCCAGCACCCTCGCTCGGTGCCCCCGCAGCACGACGAGCTGCTGTTCATCATCCAGCACCAGACGTCCGAGCTGTGGCTCAAGCTGATGCTCCACGAGCTGCGCTCGGCGCGGTCACTGCTCGCCTCCGACGACCTCGCCCCGGCGCTCAAGCGGATGGCGCGGGTCAAGCACATCCAGCGCACGCTGACCGACCAGTGGTCGGTGCTGGCGACCCTGACGCCGAGCGAGTACGCCGAGATCAGGCCGTTCCTCGCGACGTCGTCGGGGTTCCAGTCCTGGCAGTACCGTGCGGTCGAGTTCCTGCTCGGCAACAAGAACGCGGACATGGTCAAGGTCTTCGACCACGACGAGGCAGCGCGCGCGATGCTCGCCGAGCTCCTCGCCGAGCCGAGCCTCTACGACGAGTTCCTGCGTTACCTCTCGCGGCGCGGGTATGCCGTGCCCGCCGATCTGCTCGAGCGCGACTTCACCCAGCCGTACCGGTTCAGCGAGGCGCTGGTCGACACCTTCGCCGGTGTGTACGCGGCGCCGCACGAGCACTGGGGCGTCTACGAGACGTGCGAGGAGCTGGTCGACATCGAGGACAACTTCCAGCTGTGGCGGTTCCGCCACCTGCAGGTCGTCACGCGCACCATCGGCCACAAGAAGGGCACCGGCGGCTCGTCGGGCGTCGACTTCCTGCGCCGGGCCCTCGACCTGACCTTCTTCCCCGAGCTCTACGCCGTGCGCGCCCGCGTCTGAGGGGTGACGTCCTGCTGCGGGGTTGCCCCTACGGCGCGAGCCAGCCGTCGGGACCGGCGGATCCGGCGGCATACGTCTCCAGGGGCACCGTGTCGTCCGCCCAGGCCTTGATGACCGGCGCCATGACCCGCCAGCACTCCTCGGCGGCATCGCCGCGCACCGTGAGCAGCTGGCTCCCGTCGAGGATCTGCGCGAGCACCTCGCCGTAGGGCTGCATCCGTGGCGCGGCCAGCGTGGCGGTCAGGGTCTTCTGCTCCAGGTCGATCGGGTCGCCCTCGGCGTTCATCGTCAGCGTGAGCGACACCGCCCCGGGCTTGAGGTCGATGGTCAGCCGGTCCCCGCCCGAGCCCCCGGAGAATCCGGTCGGCAGGTGCGGGACGTCCCGGAAGTGGGCGACGATCTGCTTGCGCGGAGCGCCCAGCGCCTTCCCGCTGCGTAGCACGAAGGGCACGCCGGCCCACCGGCTGTTGGCGACCTCGAGGGTGACCTGGGCCAAGGTCTCCGTGGACCTCTTCGGGTCGACCCCCACCTCCTTGGCGTAGTCCGGCACCGTTCGGCCACCGAGCGTCCCCTCGGTGTAGCGCGCCCGCCGGGACGACCGCTTGGGTGAGCCGCCCCAGACCCGCGTGGCGCGCAGCACCTGGGCCTTCTGGTCCTGCAGCTCCCGGGCGTCGAGGGCGGCGATCGACTCCATGGCGAAGAGCGCGAGCACCTGGAGCAGGTGGCTCTGCAGCATGTCCTTCAGCGCCCCCGCGGTGTCGTAGTAGCCCGCCCGTCCCTCCAGCGCGAGGTCCTCGTCGTAGACGATCTCGACGCGTTCGATGTGCTCGGCGCTCCAGATCGGGGCGAGCATGCGGTTCGCGAAGCGCAGGCCGACGAGGTTGAACACCGTCGCGACGCCGAGGAAGTGGTCGATCCGGAAGATGTCGTCCTCGGCGACCACCTTGTGCAACAGCGCGTTGAACCGCACCGCCGTCGCGTGGTCCGTGCCGAACGGCTTCTCCAGCGCGAGCCGGGTGACCTCGGGCAGGTCGACGTGCTGGAGCAGGTCACAGACCTTCATCGTCACCTGCGGGGGCAGGGCGAAGAAGATGACCAGTGGACCGGGGCCGCAACCGTGGACCAGCTCGCGCAGGGCGGTCTCGTCGAGCAGGTCGGTCTTGACGTATGCCGTGTGCTTCGTGACCGCGCTGGTGACCTTCGCGGGTGGCTTGGCACTGGCGAATGCGTCCTTGACGCGGCTGCGCCACTGGGCGTCGGTGAAGTCGACGCGGTCGGCGCCGACGACGCGAACCTCGCGGTCGGGCTCGACCGCGAGCAGACTGGCCAGCCCGGGCAGGAGCAACCGGTGGGTCAGGTCACCCCCGGCGCCGAGGATGAGCAGGGTCGTCTGCGGTGCGCTCGCCATGCCGTGCAGCATTCCACGCCGCACCCGGCGGCATCGGCCCGCCCGCGGTCTCGTCGGAGCGCCCCGTCAGCCCACGCGGCATACTCCCTCACCATGACCACCCACGAGGGCGCCTTGAACACCGTGCCCACCCCCCGGGTGATCCACACCGCGCAAGCCCTCGTTGACGAGGTGGTCGTGGTGGACGCGCTGCCGGTGCGCGGTGGCAACGCGGTGGCGCACTCCTACGCGCGCTATGCCGGGGGAGCGGTGAACATCCTCGTCGCGGCGGCACGCTCCGGCGCATCCGCGGTGCTCGCCGGGTCGGTGGGGACCGGCCCCAACGGCGACCTGGTGCGGTCGGCGCTGGCGGCGGAGGGAGTCGCCGTGAGCAGCCCGGCTGTCGCGGAGCTCGACACCGGCATCTGCGTCGTCATGGTCGAGCCGAGCGCGGAGCGCACCTTCGTGACGACCCAGGGCGCTGAGCGTCGCATCAGCCTGGAGTCCCTGCAGACCTCGGCGCCCGTGCCCGGCGACCTAGTCTGCGTGAGTGGCTTCTCGCTGGTGGGCCGCACCCGCGACCCGCTCCTGGGCTGGCTCGCGGGCCTCGCGCCCGGGGTGGTCGTCGTGCTCGACCCGGGCGCGGCCTTCGCAGGGCTGCCCGAGGCAGTGCAGCGGCGCGTGCTCGCGCGCACAACGGTGTGGACCACCAACGCCCAGGAGGCCGAGCAGCTCACCGGACACGCCGACCCCGTGGCCTCGGCCGCGGCGCTCGCGCGTCGGCTGCCGGCCGATGCCGTCTGCATCGTCCGCGACGGGCCCAACGGGTGCCAGCTGCGCGAGGGGGAGCCGCTCGGCACACCTGCCCGGTCATCCGCAGGAGGCGATCGACACCAACGGCGCCGGGGACACCCACACCGGGGTGCTCGTCGCGTGCCGTGCGGCCGGCTCGGACTGGGACACGGCGGCGCGCCGGGCCAATGCGGCGGGGGCGATCAAGGTGACGCGGCGCGGTCCAGCCACCGCGCCGACAGCGGCGGAGATCGACGCCTTCCTCGCCGGGCGGGACGCGTCGGCGTAGGCGTCGTCACTGCCAGACGCTGACAACCTCACGGACGGCCAGGGCGGTGGCGCCGGCGCAGACGAGGATGAACGAGCCGTTCCACACGGTGCGCGGGATGTGCGTCAGGGTGGCGAGGACCGCTGGGTCGCTCGTGCGGGTGCGCGAGCGCAGCACTGCACCGAGATGTCGCCACGCCCCCACGAGCAGCACGGTGCCGGACGCGACGAGCGCCTGTGCCTGCACCGCGTCATCACGCCACCACCAGAGGGTGCCGGTCGCGACGAGCGCCGTCAGCATCACGACCGCAGTGAGCAGGGAGCGCACCCGGACCAGGGCGAGGACCAGGACGACGACCACGAGGGTGAGGGCTGGTGCCGCCCAGCCACGACCTGCCGTCCAGATCAGCACCGCGCCCACCACGGCCGGCGCGGGGTAACCGGCCCAGGTCGACAGGATCCGGCCCGGGCCGCGCGAGGGCCCGACGGTGACCGCGTGCCCGGACATGTCGCCCCGCAGCATGAAACCCGTGAAGCGCCGTCCCACGGCCAGGCCCACCATGGCGTGACCGAGCTCGTGGACGAGAGTCACCGCCAGTCGCAGGACCTGCCAGACGGCGGGCACGGCCACGACGATGACGGCTGCCACCAAGGCCACGGTCACGGCTGACGCACTCATGGCGACCTGACCCGTCGCGGGTTCCAGCCGGCTGCGCACGCTTTCCCAGTCCACGGCGGCGAACCTAGCCGACCGCGCCGTGCGGGCCCCGGCGGCTACCGGCGGGCGGTGCGATGGGCTTCGACGAGGCGGTCGTAGATCGCATCGACCCTTTCATCGACCTGGCGCCGGGCCGGGTCGGCGTCGTGCCAGGCGACGATCTCCCGGGCGCCCTGCGCGAACGGGACCGTGGCCGTCCAGCCCGGCACCCGCGACCGGATCTTGCTGTTGTCGAAGACCATGGAGTGCGCCTTGTCGCCGAGCAACGAGGACCCGAAGTCGGCGTCCACGGCGGCGATGGCCTCGGACGGGACGTGCACCAACCGGGGCTCGACCCCGGCGGCCTCGGCGAGGTCGGTGTAGATGCGGTTCCACGTCGGTGCCTCGTCGGAGGTGATGTGGAACGCCTCGCCCAACGCGTCGCGCCGTCCCAGCAGCCCCACGAAGGCACGGGCGAAGTCGGTGTGGTGGGTGATCGTCCACAAGGAGGTGCCGTCGCCGTGGACGACGACCTCCTGGCCGCGACGCATCCGCTCGACCACGGTCCACCGGCCCTCGAACGGCGGCAGGGTGTGGTCGTAGGTGTGCGAGGGGCGCACGACGGTCGTCGGCAGCGCGGCGTCGCGATAGGCCCGGACCAGCAGGTCCTCGCAGGCGATCTTGTTGCGGGAGTAGGCCCAGAACGGGTTGCGCAGCGGCGTGGACTCGGTGACGGGAAGCCTGTTCGGCGGCGTCTGGTAGGCCGAGGCCGAGCTGATGAAGACGTACTGCCCGGTGCGGCTGGCGAACTGGTCGAGCTGCTGCTGGACCTGGTCGGGGGTGAACGAGAGGAAGTCCGCGACGACGTCGAACTCGCGGTCGCCGACTGCTGCCCGCACCGCCTCGGCATCGCGCACATCCGCGTGCAGGACCTCGACCCCCTCCACTGGGGGATGGGTCGTGCTGGTGCCCCGGTTGAGCGCGGTGACCGCCCACCCCTGGGCCAGCGCCTCGCGCGTGCAGGCCGAGCTGATCACGCCCGTGCCGCCGATGAACAGAACTGACTGGGCACTCATGCGTCCACCCTAGGCCGGTCGGCGCCACCCATCGGAGCCTGGCTCAGCGCAACCGGGCCAGGTCCTCCTGGCAGCGCCGCTCGAACTGCTCGAGCTCGGTGAGGGCGTCCTCGAGGTCGCGGCGGCGCTGCTCGAGGTCGGTGCGGCGCTCGTCGATCTGGCCGAGCACGTACTCGAGCTGGCTCGCCTTGCCGCGGGGGCGGTCGTAGAGGTCGATGATCGTCCGGATCTCCTCCAGCGGGAAGCCGAGCCGCTTGCCGCGCAGGATCAGGGCCAGCCGGGTCCGGTCGCGACGGTGGTAGACGCGGGTGGTGCCCCGGCGCTCCGGCGTGATCAGGCCGAGGTCCTCGTAGTGCCGCACGGTGCGGTGCGTCACCGCGAACTCGTCCGCGATGTCCCGGATGGTCCACGTCTCACGCTCCGGGGCTGGCATACCGGTGAGTATTGCTTTACGTTTACGTCAACGTCAAGTAACTGACGGTATGCCGGGCGGTCGGGCGATCCTCGCGCCGCACCTACGACAACGAGAGTGGGAGCACGATGTTCGAGCTGAGCAAGGAGCACGAGGACTTCCGGAAGGTCGTCCGGGAGTTCGCCGAGGCCGAGGTCGAGCCGCACATCGCGAAGTGGGACAAGGACCACTACTTCCCGAGCGAGCTCGTGCCCAAGATGGGGGAGCTGGGCCTGTTCGGCCTCGTCGTGCCCGAGGAGTTCGGCGGTATGGGCGCCGACGGCGACTTCACCAGCCTCTGTGTCGCGATCGAGGAGCTCGGCCGGGTCGACCAGTCGATCGGCATCACGCTGTCCGCGGGCGTGGGCCTGGGCATCAACCCGATCCTGACCTACGGCACCCAGGAGCAGAAGGAGCGCTTCCTGCCCGACCTCGTCGCTGGCCGTGCGCTCGCGGGCTTCGGCCTCACCGAGCCCGACGCCGGGTCCGATGCCGGTGCCACCCGCACCAAGGCCACCCGTGACGGCGACGACTGGGTGGTGAACGGCGCCAAGGCGTTCATCACGAACTCGGGCACCGACATCACCTCGGTCGTGACCGTGACGGCCCGCACCGGCACCAACGATGACGGGTCCGCGCAGCTCAGCGCCATCATGATCCCTTCCGGCACACCGGGGTTCACGGTCGAGCCGGCCTACGACAAGCTCGGGTGGCACGCGTCCGACACCCATGGCCTGACGTTCGAGAACTGCCGCGTCCCGGCCGACCACCTGCTCGGCCGCGAGGGCGACGGGTTCAAGCAGTTCCTCAAGACCCTCGACGACGGCCGCATCGCCATCTCCGCGCTCGCGGTCGGCATGAGCCAGCGCATGCTCGAGGAGACGACCGAGTACGCCAAGACCCGCAAGGCGTTCGGCAAGCCGATCGGGGTCAACCAGGGCATCTCGTTCCAGATCGCCGACCTTGCCGTCATGGTCGAGGCCTCGCGCCAGTTGACCTACAAGGCCGCCTGGCTCAAGGACGAGCTGGAGCACGGCCGCCGCTCGGTCAAGGAGGTCAAGCAGGCGGCCGCCGTCTGCAAGCTCTACGCGACCGAGGCGGCCGTCACGGCGACCCGCATCGCGACCCAGGTCTTCGGCGGCAACGGCTTCATGGAGGAGTACCCCGTCGCCCGGTTCTACCGCGACGCGAAGATCCTCGAGATCGGCGAGGGCACCTCCGAGGTGCAGCGCATGGTGATCGCCCGGCACCTCGGCCTGCCCAGCGCATGACCACCGAGCTGCGAGAGGGTATGCCGGTGACCCCCACCACGTCGTCCGTCCCGTCCACGCCGTCGGTCCAGCCCCCCGTTCGCGGTGGGCGAGGACTCCGGCACCGATCCCAAGGTGACCGACGTCCGTGAGCGGCTCGCCGCGGCATACCAGGACTCGGCGGTTGCCACGGAGAAGGCTCAGGCCAAGCTCGACTCCCAGGCCAAGCTCTACGTACGCGACCGCATCGCGCTGTTGTTCGACGAGGGCAGCTTCGTCGAGGACGGCCGGTATGCCAACGCGACCGCCCAGGGCCTGCCCGCTGACGGTGTGGTGACGGGCCGTGGCACGGTCGACGGGCGCGCGGCCGTCGTCATCGCCAACGACCCCACGGTGAAGGCCGGTTCCTGGGGTGCGCGAACGGTCGAGAAGATCGTGCGCGCGACCGAGATGGCGTTGCGCGAGGAGCTGCCCGTCTTCTGGTTCGTCGACTCGGCGGGTGCGCGCATCACCGACCAGGTCGAGATGTTCCCCGGACGCCGCGGCGCGGGTCGCATCTTCCACAACCAGGTCGCGCTCTCCGGCAAGGTGCCCCAGGTCTGCTGCCTGTTCGGCCCCAGTGCCGCGGGCGGCGCGTACATCCCCTCGTTCACGGACCTGGTCATCATGGTCGAGGACAACGCGTCGATGTACCTGGGCAGTCCACGCATGGCCGAGATGGTGGTGGGAGAGAAGGTCTCGCTCGAGGACATGGGCGGGGCGCGGATGCACTGCACCGTGTCAGGGGTCGGCGACCTGCTCGTCTCCGACGACACCGAAGCCATCGAGCTGGCCAAGCTCTACTTCTCCTACCTCCCGACCAGCTGGCGCTCGGAGCTGCCGGCGTACGCGCCGGAGGAGCCCGCGACGCCGCTCACCCGGCACACGGTGCCCGAGCGGGAGAGCCAGCCGTTCGACATCCACGAGGTCATCGACGGCCTGGTCGACGACGAGTCGTTCTTCGAGGTCAAGCCGTTGTTCGCACCCGAGCTCGTGATCGGCTTCGGACGGATGGCCGGCGAGACCGTTGGCATCGTGGCCAACAACTCGATGGTCAAGGGCGGGGTGCTGTTCAGCGACAGCGCCGACAAGGCCGCGCGGTTCATCTGGCTGTGCGACGCATACTCGATCCCGCTGGTCTACCTTGCCGACGTCCCGGGCTTCATGATCGGCTCCGAGGTCGAGCGCGGTGGCATCATCCGGCACGGCGCGAAGATGGTGCACGCGGTGTCCTCGGCGACGGTCCCCCAGTTCTGCGTCATCGTCCGCAAGGCCTATGGCGCCGGGCTCTACGCCATGGGCGGTCCGGGTTTCGCCCCCGATGCGACCATCGCGCTGCCCACGGCACGGATCGCGGTCATGGGTCCGGAGGCCGCGGTGAACGCGGTCTACGCCAACAAGATCGCGGCGATCGAGGACGAGGCCGAGCGCGAGCAGTTCGTCCAGGACATGCGGCGCGAGTACGAGCAGGACGTCGACCTCGAGCGGCTGGCTGCCGACCTGGTGCTCGACCAGATCATCGAGGCGGACGCCCTGCGGGATGAGCTGCTGCTGCGACTGCGGTACGCCAAGGGTCGCGAGCGCCACTTCTCCACCAAGCGCCGCGACATCCCGCCGGTCTGAGCTTGCTCCACGGCTCGGCTAGGTGGGGATGCCCGACGCGCGGAGCTGGTGCCACAGCAGGCCGAGCTCGCCGAGCAGCTCGCGCAGCAGGGGCAGGGAGAGCCCGACGACATTGCTCGGGTCGCCCTCGATGGCCGAGACATAGGGCCCACCGAGCCCGTCGAGGGTGAACGCGCCGGCGACCCGCAACGGCTCGCCCGAGGCGACGTAGGCCTCGATCTCGGCATCGGTGAGGCGGGCGAAGTGCACGGTGGTCGAGGCGGTGGCGCCCAGGGTCGCACCGGTGCCGCCGAGGTCGCTGTCCCGCGTGTCGACGACCCAGTGGCCGGTGTGGAGCACGCCGGCGGTGCCGCGCATCCGCTGCCATCGGGCGACGGCCTCGGCAGCCGAGGCCGGCTTGCCGTGGACCTCGCCGTCGAGCTCGAGCACCGAGTCGCACCCCACGATGACCGCGTGGTCGATCTGGGCCGCGACGTCCTCGGCCTTGGCCCGGGCGAGGAGCAGGGCGATGTCCTCGGCGGCCAGCTCACCGTAGGTCGTGCGGGCGGCATCGAGGACCGCTGCCTCGTCGACCCCGCTGACCACGACGCTCGGGTCGATCCCCGCGGCGTGGAGCAGCTTCTTGCGTGCGGGGGAGGCTGAGGCGAGGACGAGGCTGATGGGTGCTGGGCTGGTCACCGACGTCACGCTAGCCGAGCTGCTCGTCGACGAAACACCATCGCCAGGACTCGCCGGGCTCGAAACTGCGCATGACCGGGTGGGCCGACTCGCGGAAGTGGGCCGAGGCGTGTCGCTGCGGTGAGGAGTCGCAACAGCCGACGTGGCCGCAGTCGAGGCAGAGCCGCAGGTGCACCCAGGTCGTGCCATCACGCAGGCACTCCTCGCACCCGTGCGGGCTCGTGGGTGCCACGAACCGGTTGTGGTGGGCGGCCAGGTGCTCGCACTCGTCCCCGGCGCGCTCTGGCGGCAGCATGGGCTCGTCGCGCAGCGCCTCGGTGCGGTCGTCGATGCGGTCGAGCATGGATTCCTCGATGTCGAGCTGGGCCATCACGTGGGCGAGTACCTCTTGGTCCACGATCCCCGCACCGCGGATGCGCAGCAACTCCGAACGTTCCGCCTGGAGCATGATCAGCCGCATCCGTCGGTACGTCTCGCTGGGCGTCTCGGCGCCGGCGCGCCCCTGACCGAGCCGCTCCCAGACGATGTTGGTGCGGTTCTCGGCCCGGTCGCGCAGGGTCTGGATGACGGTGGGGTCGGACTGGTCGCAGTCCTCCAGGGCCGCGATCCCGGCCGCCACGGACGCCTGGAGGATGGTCGCCTCCTGCAGGGCGTCCTCGCGCGGGTCGGGCCCGCGCACCCGCAGCCGGCGCGCCAGCCACGGCAGCGTCGTGCCCTGAACCACGAGGCTCGCCACGGTGACGAACATGGCCAGCCACACGAGCATGCCGCGCTGCGGGGTGTCGGCGGGGAGGGTCAGCGCAGCGGCCAGCGTGACCACGCCCCGCATGCCCGCCCAGGAGAGGATCGCGTTGTGCGCGCCCGACTGGCTCTCGCGAGTCGTCCGGTGCTTCACCAGCTGCTCCAGCCAGCGGACCGGGAACAGGTAGACCGGGCGGAGCACCGTCACCGCGAGGAAGACCGCGAGCGACACCCCGAGGACTCGAGGCCAGCCGAGTCCGGACCGCGCCACGTCGGCGACGATCCGGCGCATCTGCAGCCCGATGAGCAGGAAGACCGCGTGCTCGAGCAGGAACTGCACGGACGTCCAGTTGATCCGCTCGCTGAGCCGCGACGAGGCCGTCTGCACCATGGGTGACTTGTGGCCGAGGAGCAGCCCCGCTACGACGACCGCAAGCACCCCGGACCCGTGGAAGTGCTCGGTGGGCAGGTAGGCGAGGTACGGGACGATGAACGACAGCGAGGTGTCGAGCGCGGGGTCGGTCAGCTGCCGGCGCAGCAGCCCGATGACGAGTGCCACGAGCACCCCGAACCCGAGACCGAGGACCACGGCCGTCGCGAAGTCGAACACCACCGAGCCGAACGACACGGCCCCGACGGTCGTGAACGCGACGATCGCCGTGCGCAGGGAGACCAGCGCGGTGGCGTCGTTGACGAGGGACTCGCCCTCGAGGATGGTGACGACGCGGCGCGGCAGGCCGATCCGTCGCGCCACCGCCGACGCGGCGACGGCATCCGGGGGTGCCACGACCGCGCCGAGCGCGAAGGCGACGGCGAAGGGCACCGGCAGCAGCCACCAGGTGACCAACCCGACGCCAGCCGCGGTGAACAGCACCAAGCCCACGGACAGCGACAGGATCGCCGAGGTGTTGGCCCGGAAGTCCACGAGCGAGGTGCGGACGGCCGCGGCATACAGCAGGGGCGGGAGCAGCCCGATGAGCACCACCTGCGGGGTGAGCTGGGGCTCCTTGATGAACGGGACGTAGGACGCGACGATGCCCACGACGATCAGCACCAGCGGCGCGGGCGCACCGATCTTGCGAGCGAAGCCGGCGACGATGATGACGGTCGCCACGAGCACGACCAGGGTCAGGGCGAGTTCCACCTGCGCATCCTCGCACCTCGCGCAGGACAGGGCGCCCGCGCGAGACCCCGGTCAGCCGAGCTCGCCCAGGACCGCCTCGCGCAGGGTGTCGAGACCGACTCCGCCGATGTCGAGGGCGCGGCGGTGGAAGTCCTTGAGCGAGAACGCGTCGCCCTCACGGTCGCGCACCTGGTCGCGCAGCTGCATCCACAGGCGCTCGCCGATCTTGTACGACGGTGCCTGGCCGGGCCAGCCGAGGTAGCGGTCGAGCTCGAAGCGCAGCCACGCCTCGCCCTGGTTGGCGTGGGCGGTGAGGTACTGCCAGGCCTTGTCGTAGGTCCACTCGCCGCCGCCGACCTCCGCAGGCGCCTCGAAGCCGCAGTGCACGCCGATGTCGATGACGACCCGCGCGGCCCGCAGCGACTGGCTGTCGAGCAGCCCCAGCTTGTTGCCCGGGTCGTCCATGTAGCCGAGCTCGTCCATGAGGCGCTCGGCATACAACGCCCATCCTTCGCCGTGCCCCGAGGTCCACGCGGCCATCCGGCGCCACGAGTTGAGCAGCTCGGACCGGAACACCGTCTGGGCGACCTGGAGGTGATGGCCGGGCACCCCCTCGTGGTAGACCGTGGTCAGCTCCTTCCAAGTGCCGAACTCCGTCACGCCCTTGGGGACCGACCACCACATCCGCCCCGGTCGGGAGAAGTCCTCGCTGGGGCCGGTGTAGTAGATGCCGCCGGTCTGCGTGGGCGCGATGAGGCACTCGATGGTGCGCACCGGGTCGGGGATGTCGAAGTGCGTCCCGGCGAGGTTGGTGATCACCTCGTCGGCCTTGGTCTGCATCCACGCCTTGAGCTCGTCGGTGCCGTGCAGCTGGTATGCCGGGTCGGCCTCGAGCGCGGCAATGGCCTCCTTGACGGTGCTGCCGGGCGCGATCTGGTCGGCTACCCGCGCCATCTCGGCAGTGATTCGCTCGACCTCCTGCTGACCCCAGGCGTAGGTCTCCTCCAGGTCCACGCTCGCGCCGAGGAAGGCGCGCGAGAGCAGCTGGTACCGGTCGCGACCGCACGCGTCGGCCTCGGGGGCCTGCGGCAGCAGCTCGGACGACAACCAGCCACGCAGGTCGGCGTAGGCCGCGCGCGCCGACTCCACGGCGGTCGTGAGCTCGACCCGGGTGCCGTCGGCGAGGTCGCCGTCACCGGCCTTGGCGCCCTCGAGCAGGTTCGCGAAGTAGCCGTCGGCGGCGGTGAGGTCGGTGCACTGCGTGGCGCAGGCCTCGACCTGGCGCCGCGGTGCGACGTTGCCCTTGGCTGCTGCGCTGCGCAGGCTCTCCTTCCACTGCTCGAGAGCGGCCGGCACCTTCGCCAGGCGTCGGGCGATCACGCCCCAGTCCTCGTCGGTGTCGGTGGACATCAGGTCGAAGCAGCCGCGGATCTCCTGCAGCGGTGAGGCGATCACGTTGAGGGACATCTCGTCCAGACCCGCCTGGTGGGTCTCCTCGGCCAGGCCGAGCCGCTCGCGCATGGCCGCGATCGTCACCCGGTCGATGTCGTCCGCGGGCTCGGCCTGGTCGAGCGCCGCGAGCGTGCGGCGCCTCAGCTCGGCATGTGCCGCGTGACCCTGCGGCGAGAAGTCGTCGAGGTCCTCCTCGTGGCCGGGGATCCCCAGGTAGGTCGCCGTGATCGGGCTGAGGACCACGAGCTCGGCGAGGAAGGAGTCGGCGATGCGGTCGACGTCCGTGGTGGGACGTGCGGTGGAGGTCTCGGTAGTCACCCGAGGGAACGTACCTCAGGCTCCTGTCCGCGGCATCGCGAATAACCGCGTTCACGCGGACGATTCGCCCCCCTAGGCTGACCGGCATGGCCGCCCAGCTTGTTGTCCCTCAACGTCGGTACCCCGGAGCCCAACGCCGCGAAGCCGGTGGGTGTGACCGGCATACACAAGCGTCCGGTGGGTACCGCGGTGCTGCGGGCGCCGGGGCCCAAGCACGGCGGCCTCGGGAGCGGGGTCGAAGGGGACTTCCTGGGCGACACCCGGCACCACGGCGGGGACACCCAGGCGGTCTACGCGTTCGCCCGCGAGGAGCTGGACTGGTGGGCCGGCGAGCTCGGCCGGGAGCTGCCCAGCGGCACCTTCGGCGAGAACCTCACGACCCTTGGCCTCGACGTGGACGGCTCCCTGATCGGCGAGCGGTGGGCGGTGGGCGACACGGTGGTGCTCGAGGTGTGTGGGCCGCGGATCCCGTGCGCCACGTTCGCGGCCCGGATGGGGGAGCGCGGCTGGGTCAAGCGGTTCAGTGCCGTGGGTCGCACGGGCGCCTACCTGTCCGTGGTCACGGGTGGCACGGTGCGCCAGGGCGATGCGATCACGGTCGTCTCGCGGCCCGACCACGAGATCACGGTGCCCGACACGTTCCGGGCGTTCATGGGCGAGGTCGAAGCGGCGCAACGCGTGCTCGCTGCGGGCTGTCTGGTCGAGTCCGAAGCCGACGAGCTGCGCGAGCTGGTGGCTCGGCGCGGCTCGGGTGGCGGCGCAGAGCTGGAGTCCTGAGCGGCCGGCCAGCCCGGCCGGGCGGCCGGTGGCGGTGTGCAGCATCGTCCGGGTCAGGACCCGGACGATGCTGCACACCGCCCTGGACGGCTCAGCGGGGGAAGGCCGAAGCGCGCCAGCCGCCCGGGCCGGGAGCCACCGATCGGCGCACGGAGCGTCCGCGGGACGCCCACTGCGAGGTATGCCGCGCAGCCGGCTCGCGCGCGCCCGCAGCGTCCGCGGACACTGCTGACAGCACCGCGAGCAGTGCGGCGACCTCCTCAGGGGTGGCATCACCGCGCACGAGCCGCAGCGGCGGCCGCTGGGCCGCGTCGTCGGTCTCGGGGGTCACAGCGGAATGTTTCCGTGCTTCTTGGGTGGCAGGGTCTCGCGCTTGGTGCGGAGCGCGCGCAGTGCCTTGGTGACGTTCATCCGGGTGTTCGAGGGGGTGATGACGGTGTCGATGTAGCCGCGTTCGGCCGCGACGTACGGGTTGGCCAGGGTGTCCTCGTACTCGGCGATGAACCGGGCGCGCGCCTCGTCGACGTTCTCGCCGCGCTCGGCCGCCTCGGCGAGCTGGCGGCGGTACAGGATGTTGACCGCGCCCTGGGCGCCCATCACGGCGATCTGGGCGGTGGGCCAGGCGAGGTTGATGTCGGCGCCGAGGTGCTTGGAGCCCATCACGTCGTAGGCGCCGCCGTAGGCCTTGCGGGTGATGACGGTGACGAGAGGCACGGTGGCCTCGGCGTAGGCGTAGATGAGCTTGGCGCCGCGGCGGATGATGCCGTCCCACTCCTGGTCGGTGCCGGGCAGGAACCCGGGCACGTCGACGAACGTGAGCACGGGCACGTTGAACGCGTCGCAGGTCCGCACGAACCGGGCGGCCTTCTCCGAGGCGTCGATGTCCAGGGTGCCGGCGAACTGCATCGGCTGGTTGGCCACGACCCCGACCGAGCGACCCTCGACGCGGCCGTAGCCGCACAGGATGTTGGGCGCGAACAGCGGGTGCACCTCGAGGAACTCGCCGTCGTCGAGCACGTGGCTGATCACGGTGTGCATGTCGTAGGGCTGGTTGGGGGAGTCGGGGATGAGGGTGTCGAGCTCGCGGTCCTCGTCGGTGACGGCCAATGAGGGGAGCTCGGCGTTCTCGTCCGCATAGCTAGGCGGGTCCTCGAGGTTGTTCGAGGGCAGGTAGGACAGCAGCGCCTTGACGTACTCGATGGCGTCGTCCTCGTCGTGGCCCATGTAGTGGGCAACGCCGGACTTGGTGTTGTGGGCGCGCGCTCCGCCGAGGTCCTCGAACGAGACGACCTCGCCGGTGACGGTCTTGATGACGTCAGGGCCGGTGATGAACATGTGCGAGGTCTGGTCGACCATCACCGTGAAGTCGGTGACGGCCGGGGAGTACACCGCGCCCCCCGCGCACGGGCCCATGATGAGGCTGATCTGCGGGATGACGCCCGAGGCGTGCACGTTGCGCCGGAAGATCTCGCCGTAGAGCCCGAGCGAGACCACGCCCTCCTGGATGCGCGCGCCGCCGGAGTCGTTGAGGCCGACGACGGGGCAGCCGACCTTCATGGCGAAGTCCATGACCTTGCAGATCTTCTCGCCGAACACCTCGCCCAGGGACCCGCCGAACACGGTGAAGTCCTGGGCGAAGACGGCCACGGTGCGGCCGTCGACGGTGCCGTAGCCGGTGACCACGCCGTCGCCGTAAGGGCGGTTCTTCTCCTGGCCGAACGCGGTCGAGCGGTGCCGGGCGTACTTGTCCATCTCGACGAACGAGCCCTCGTCGAGCAGCAGCTCGAGCCGCTCGCGCGCGGTCTTCTTGCCGCGGGCGTGCTGCTTCTCGACCGCTCGCTCGGACCCGGCATGGGCCACCTCGGCCACCCGGCGCTTGAGGTCGGCGAGCTTGCCCGCCGTGGAGTGGATGTCGATGCCCGTGTCGGAGCCAGGGACGTCGGTGCCGCCGAGCGAGAGCGGATCAGCGACGGAATCGGTGGTCTGCGCCATGCTGGCGAGCCTAGCCTTGCACCCATGCGCGAACCGCTCGACCGTGAGGCATTGCACGAGGCGTTGGTCACGTCCGGGTCGCCGTGGACCGGCATCGACGTCCACCCGAGGCTCGGTTCGACCAACGTCGAGGCGGCGCGACTCGCGCAGCCCTGGCGAGTGGTCGTCACCGACCACCAGGAGGCGGGCCGAGGCCGCCTCGGGCGCTCGTGGGAGACCCCGGCGAACACCTCGGTCACCCTTTCGGTGCTGCTCCCGGCGCCCGACGAGGCGCGGGGGTGGATGCCGCTGGTCACCGGCCTGGCCGTCCTGCGGGGAATCGCGGAGGTCACCGGCCTGCGCGCGGGCCTGAAGTGGCCCAACGACGTGCTGCTCGCGGCCGACGACGACCGCAAGGTGTGCGGCGTCCTGTGCGAGCTGCAGCCCCAGGGCGTGGTCGTGGGCCTCGGCGTCAACGTCGACCAGACCCGCGACGAGCTGCCAGTCGACACCGCGACCTCGCTGCGGCTTGCCGGGGCGCAGGACGTGCGCCGGGAGGACCTCGTCGTCGCGATCCTGCGGCACCTCGCGGTGCTGCACGGTGACCTGGTCCGTGGTGGCACGGCCCGCGCGGGCGCCCAGGCGGCATACCGCGAGGCATGCCTCACGACCGGACGTGAGGTCGACCTGCATGCCGCCGACGGCACGGTCCGGCGCGTGCACGCCGTGGGCATCGATGCGCAAGGGCGGCTCGTGGTCGCCTCGGGCGGGGCGGAGTATGCCGTGGCCGCCGGCGACGTCGTCCACGCCCGCCGGGCCCCGCAAGGGTGACCGGCCGACCGTGCGCAGGGGCGGCGGACGGCGTCTGTGGCGACACGGCATGATGCGAGGTGACCAGCGCCGGTCAGGTTCGCGATCCTGACCGCGGATACGGCGACGACGCCGTGCGGAGACGACCGAGAGGGAGGTGGCGGGTGACCGAGCCCGGACGCCACCGCCCTGTGCGCCCTGAGGACATCGAGGCGCTTCGCCCGGACAACCTCGAGGCCCGCCTGCTCGGCAAGCGCGCCACCATGGGCCGACGCGAGGTCAGTCGCGGCGCCCAGGTGTCCCTGCTCTCGGCGCGCAAGTTCTGGCACGCCCTGGGCTTTCCGATCGTCGAGGACGAGGAGGCCATGTTCACCGAGGCCGACCTCATGGCGCTCAAGGCCGTCGCGCGACTGGTCCGTGAAGAGGAGCTCGACGAGACGACCGCGCTGGCCATGACCCGGGCCTTCGCCCGCACGACCGACCGGCTCGCGGTCTGGCAGACGCAGCTGATGGCCGAGGCGCTGGCGCCGATCGAGATCGAAGCAGCACTCGACGAGGCCGACGCGCGGGCCGTGCCCGACCTCGCCGCGGCCGAGGCCTCCGCGCTCAAGCTCGCCGACATGGCCGATGCACTCGAGCCCCTGCTCATCTATGCCTGGCGCCGCCACCTCACGGCGGCCATCTCGCGCATGCTGGCCGATGCCGACCCCGAGCGCTCCAGCGAGGGCGTACGCCGCGTGGTCGGGTTCGCCGACCTCGTCAACTTCACCTCGCTCGTGCGTCGGATGACCGAGCGCCAGCTCGCCGTCATGGTGCAGAGGTTCGAGGCGCTGTGCACCGACATCGTCACGGCGCACGGTGGGCGGGTCATCAAGACGGTCGGAGACGAGATCCTCTTCGTGACCATCGAGGTCGCGCCCGCTGCGGCGATCGCGCTCGACCTCGTCGACACCATGGCGGAGGACGACCTGCTGCCCGACGTGCGGGTCGGGATGGCCCTCGGGCCGGTGCTGTCGCGGCTGGGCGACGTCTTCGGCACCACCGTGAACCGGGCCAGTCGCCTCACGAGCGTGGCCCCCGGGGGTGGGGTCCTCGTCGACGACGCGCTCGCGTCCGCGCTGGCCAGCGGGAGCGGCTTCGAGACCACCGCCCTGCGGCGCCGCAGCCTGCGCGGCATCGGGCAGGTCACCCCCAGCGAGCTGCGCCGGGCCGCAGGCGCGCGGCGCACGACGATCCGAGAGGTACACCCATGAGCGAGCCACTGGTCAGGATCGAACGTCACGGCGTTGGCGGCCACGTCGCCGAGCTCGTGCTCGACCGGCCGGAAGCGATGAATGCCGTGTCGACCGCCATGGCGCGGGCGCTCGGCCAGGCGACGAGCGAGCTCGCGGCGGACCCCACGGTTCGCGCCGTGGTCGTGACCTCCAGCAGCCCCAAGGCGTTCTGCGTCGGCGCGGACCTCAAGGAGCGCAACGCCCTCACCGACGAGGAGCTGCGCGCGCAGCGCCCGGTGGCCCAGGCGGCATACCGGGGGGTTCTCGAGCTGCCCGTCCCGGTGGTGGCGGCGGTCGAGGGTTACGCGCTCGGAGGCGGCTTCGAGATCGCGCTGTCGTGCGATCTCGCCGTCTGCGGTGCGGCCGCCGTGGTCGGACTGCCCGAGGTGAGCGTCGGCGTGATTCCGGGCGGAGGCGGCACCCAGCTGCTCACCCGGCGGGTCGGGTGGTCGCGAGCGGCCCGGATGGTCTTCACGGCCGAGCGGTACGACGCCGAGCAGGCCCGGCAGCTCGGCGTGGTCGACGAGGTCGTCGCAGCGGGTGCCGCGCGAGAGCGGGCGTTCGAGATCGCCGAGCGCATCGCCGCGAACTCACCCGTCGGGGTGCGCAACGCGAAGGCTGCCATGCGAGAGGGTTTCGACACCGATCTCGACGCCGGACTGCGCATCGAGGACCGGTACTGGGCAGCCACGGCCTTCTCGGCCGACCGTGCCGAGGGCGTCGCCGCTTTCAATCAAAAGCGCAAACCGGTGTGGCCCGGTCGCTGAGGGGGTCCCTGTTGCCTACGATCACCACCATGACCCGTGTGCTCCTCGCTGAGGACGACCCTGCCATCTCCGAGCCGCTGGCCCGCGCGCTGCGCCGCGAGGGGTACGACGTCGACGTGCGAGCTGACGGGAAGGCCGCGCTCGAGGCGTCGTCGGAGAATCCCGACCTCGTGGTCCTCGACCTCGGCCTGCCGTTCGTCGACGGGCTCGAGGTGTGTCGTCGGATCCGCGCCGAGGGCCGCACCGTCCCCGTGCTCATCCTCACCGCTCGGGCCGACGAGGTCGACACCGTCGTGGGCCTCGACGCCGGAGCCGACGACTACGTCACCAAGCCGTTCCGGCTCGCCGAGCTGCTGGCCCGGGTCCGCGCCCTCCTGCGACGCACCCCCACCGATGCCGTCACGGACAAGGAGCTCGTCCGCATCGACCCCGAGGGCCGCCGCGCGTGGTTCCGCGACGAGGAGCTCCAGCTCACCGCCAAGGAGTTCGACCTGCTGCGGGTGCTGGTGCGCGAGCAGGGCAAGGTGGTCTCGCGCGAGCAGCTCATGCGCGAGATCTGGGAGACCGCCTGGTTCGGCTCCACCAAGACGCTCGACATGCACATCTCCGTGCTGCGTCGGAAGCTGGGCGACGACGCGGCACAGCCCCGCTACATCGCGACCGTCCGCGGTGTCGGCTTCCGCTTCGAGCGCGTCGACGGGGCCTGAGAACGGCCCATGCGTCAACAACTCATCCGGTCGACCGTCCTCGCGGTCCTCCTCGCCATCGCCATCACCATGGTGCCCGTGTGCCTCAGCCTCTGGCGGGCCAGCAACCACGGGGGCGGCCTCCTCGAGCAGTGGGTGCACGAGGGCATGACCCCCACGATCTCCCTCCAGCTGGTGGGGCTCCTGCTCGGGCTTGCGGTCCTCGCGCTCGTGGCCGGCGTCGTGGTCGCGATCGGCCAGGCGCGGCGACTGGCGACGCCGATGACCCAGCTCGCCGACCGCGCGGAGCGGCTCGGGGCCGGCGAGTCGCGCATCCAGCCCCTGCACTCGGGGATCGCCGAGCTCGACAAGGTCTCCGAGGTGCTCGCCCGCAGCGCCCAGAGGCTGACCAAGTCGCTGGCGTCGGAGCGCGACTTCGCCGCCGACGCCTCGCACCAGCTGCGCACGCCGCTCACGGCGTTGTTGATGCGCCTGGAGGAGATCGCCGTCACCGACGACCTCGAGGTGGTCCAGGAGGAAGCCAGCATCGCGATCGCCCAGGTCGAGCGGCTCACCCGCGTCGTCGACGACCTGATGTCACGGACCCGACGCGGCGGCGACGAGCCTCAGGCATCGGTGTCGCTGGACTCGGTGATCGCGGCCCTGCAGCGGGAGTGGCAGCCGGCGTTCGAGCAGGCCCGGCGCAGTGTGCGAGTCCACGGTGAACGCGGGCTCGCCGTGCAGGCCAAGCCGGTCGACCTCTCGCAGGTCCTCTCGACGTTGCTCGAGAACTCGCTCGCGCACGGTCGCGGCACCGTCGACGTCCACGCCCGGCGCAGCGGGCCCTCCGTCGTCGTCGAGGTCAGCGACCAGGGCGAGGGCGTGCCGGCGGCCATCGCGCCGCACATCTTCGAGCGGTCGGTCACCACGACCGGCACGGGCCTCGGCCTCGCCCTCGCTCGAGACCTCGCCGAGTCCAACGGCGGCCGGCTCGAGCTCATCCAGGCTCAGCCGGCGATCTTCGCGCTGTTCCTCAGCGAGTCCGACGCGGCCTGAGCCGCGCCTGCCTTGACCCTAGGAGTGCTCGGACAGCGGTGAGGTGTCCTCGAGCGGCTCGCCGTGGAACACGAAGGCGCGGTAGGCCCAGAACCGGAACAGCGTGCCCAGGCCGATGCCGACGATGTTGGCGATGTTGTCCGCGGTCAGGGTCTTCAGGCCCAGACCGTAGTGCGAGAACGCGATACAGCCGGCGCCGATGAGCAGGGCCACCCCGTTGGTCAGCACGAACAGGGCCGCCTCGTGGTGGGCTGGCCGGCTGCGGCGGTGCCGGAAGGTCCAGGCCCGGTTGCCGATCCAGGCGACCGCCGTGGCCACCGAGGCGGAGATCAGCTTGGCGCCGGTCGGCTTGTCGACCATGACGGTGTGGCGCAGCACGTTCATCAGGCCCACGTCGACGACGAAGGCGACCAAGCCGATGACGCCGAACTTGATCATCTCGCGGTAGAGGACGTCGACGGCACCGCGCAGCCGGTCGAGGGGGGAGAGATGCGTGGCCACGCCGGGAGCCTAGCGGGGTCATCTGTATGCCGGCTGGCAGGTTCCGGAGGCGGTCACGTCCGCGGCCGATATCCTCGCCGCGTGACCTCACCGCAGCGTGCCCCCGGAGGCTTTCCTGTCGTCGGCATCATCGGTGGCGGACAGCTCGCCCGGATGTGCGCCGCCCCGGCCGCCGAGCTGGCGATCGGCCTCAGCGTGCTCGCCGAGAGCAGTGACGCCTCGGCCGCCCAGGTCATCCCCTCGGCGCCCGTGGGGGACCACACCGACGTCGAGGCCGTGCTGCGGTTCGCGCGGGACTGCGATGTCGTCACCTTCGACCACGAGCACGTCCCGGCCGAGGTGCTCGCCGCCCTCGTCGACGCCGGGGTGCCCCTGCACCCCTCGCCCGAGGCCCTGCGGTTCGCCCAGGACAAGCTGGCGATGCGCCACCGGCTCACCGAGATCGGGGTCTCCTGCCCGGCGTGGGCGCAGGCGCGGTCGGCCGCCGACGTCGAGGAGTTCGGTCGACAGGTCGGCTGGCCCCTCGTGGCCAAGACCCCACGGGGCGGCTACGACGGCAAGGGCGTCCGCGTCGTGGCCGAGGTGGCCGACCTCGACGACTGGCTGGCCCAGGTGGGTTCCGAGGGTCCGCTCGCCGACGGGATCCTGCTCGAGGAGAAGGTCGGCTTCGTCCGCGAGCTCGCCGTCCTCATCGCGCGCAGCCCCTCCGACCAGGCCGCGGCGTGGCCGGTGGTCGAGACCGTGCAGACCGACGGCATCTGCACCGAGGTGCTGGCCCCTGCTCCCGACCTCGACCCGCACCTCGCAGCAGTGGCGACCGAGGCAGGACTGCGCATCGCCGAGAACCTCGGCGTGACGGGCGTGCTCGCGGTCGAGCTCTTCGAGGTGCGCGACCCCGAGAGCGGTGCCCCGGCGTACGTCGTCAACGAGCTGGCCATGCGACCCCACAACAGCGGCCACTGGTCGATGGACGGCGCGGTCACCGGTCAGTTCGAACAACACCTGAGAGCGGTCCTCGACCTGCCGCTGGGCGCCCCCACACCGCGCGAGCCGCACACGGTGATGGCCAACGTCCTGGGCGGCGACTACCCCGAGCTCTACCCGGCATACCGCCACCTCATGGCCCGCGACCCCGGGCTGAAGGTCCACCTCTACGGCAAGGCCGTCCGCCCCGGCCGCAAGATCGGGCACGTCAGCGTGTCCGGCACCGACCTCGCCGACCTGCGTGAGCGCGCCCGCCACGCCGCCGACTACCTCGCGGGAGTGATCACCGAATGACCGAGCAACCACTGGTCGGGCTCGTCATGGGCAGCGACAGCGACTGGCCCGTGATGGAGCTCGCAGCGCAGGCACTGGAGGAGTTCGCAGTCCCCTACGAGGCCGACGTCGTCTCGGCACACCGGATGCCGGCGGAGATGATCGCCTACGGACAGGCCGCCGCCGACCGCGGGCTGCGGGTCATCGTCGCCGGCGCCGGGGGCGCGGCTCACCTGCCTGGCATGCTGGCGGCGGTCACCCCGCTGCCGGTCATCGGAGTCCCGGTGCCGCTCAAGCACCTCGACGGCATGGACTCGCTGCTCTCGATCGTGCAGATGCCGGCGGGGGTGCCGGTCGCCACGGTCTCGATCGCCGGGGCCAGGAATGCGGGGCTGCTCGCCGTGCGGATCCTCGGCGCGGGCGAGGGGCCGTATGCCGCGGGCCTGCGCGACCGGATGGGCGTCTTCCAGGCCGAGCTGCGCGACCAGGCGCACGCCAAGGGTGCCGCCCTGCGCGAACGCCGGGGCTAGCGCGCCATTCCCCCGGAGCGCACGCCGCGCCACTCGATGCGCGGACAGGTGTCCATGACGACGTCGAGGCCGGCCGCTCGGGCTCGGCGAGCGGCGTCCTCGTCGATGACGCCGAGCTGCATCCAGATCGCGTCGATCTGCAAGCGGTCCTTGTTCGCGATCGCCTCGTCGACCACCGCGCCGACGTGCTCGGAGTTGACGAAGCAGTCGACCACCTTGACGTCCACCCCGTCGGGGATGTCTGACAGCGTCGCGAAACCACGCTCACCGTGAACCGTCTCGGCCCTGGGGTGCACGGGGATCAAGCCCTTGCCCAGCTCGACCTTGAGCCAGCGTGCGACGCCGTACGCTTCGCGGGTCTGGTTGGACGACAGGCCGACCACCACCCAGATGCCGGGGTCGGACAGCAGCTCGCGGATCAGCTCGGGGTCGTTCTGGTGTTGCAGCATCTCTCGACCGCACCACACGCGGGCCTGCCGCGCAAGCACCCCGGGCGTGACGTAACGTCGCCTCCATGAAGTTCGGACTGTTCGTTCCCCAGGGTTGGAAGATGGATCTCGCCGGCATCGAGCCGGGTCAGCACTGGGGGGTGATGGCCGGACTTGCGCGCCGAGCCGACGCGAACGAGGACTGGTCCTCGATCTGGGTCTACGACCACTTCCACACCGTGCCGGTCCCGAGCGACGAGGCGACGCACGAGGCATGGACGCTCATGTCGGCGTTCGCCGCGGTGACGGGGCGGGTGCGACTCGGCCAGATGTGCACCTGCATGAGCTACCGCAACCCGGCCTACCTCGCGAAGATCGCGGCGACGGTCGACATCATCTCCGAGGGCCGCCTCGAGATGGGCATCGGCGGGGGCTGGTACGAGCACGAGTGGCGTGCGTACGGCTACGGGTTCCCCCGCGCCGGCGAGCGGCTCCAGCGCCTCGACGAGGGCGTCCAGATCTTCCGCCAGATGTGGACGCAGGGCCGGTCCACCTTCGAGGGCAAGCACTACACGACCGACGGCGCGCTGTGTATGCCGCGACCCCTCCAGGGCACGTCGGCCCCCGGGTCGGCCGGCAACGGCATACCGGTCTGGATCGCTGGCGGCGGTGAGAAGGTCACGCTGCGCATCGCCGCGCAGTATGCCGACTACACGAACTACGGGTCCGGGGTGGCGGCGGAGTTCGAGCGCAAGAGCGCGGTCCTGCGCGAGCACTGCGACACCGTCGGACGTGACTTCTCCGAGATCACCCGAACGGGCAACCTCGACATCTTCATCGGCGCGACCGAGCGCGAGGTGCAGGACCGGATCGACTGGCTGGCCGACCACATGCGCGGCGTCGGCGTGCCCGAGCAGGTCCTCGAGTCACGGCTCCACGACATCAAGACCTCACCGGGGACCGGCACACCCGAGCAGATCGTCGAGCGGCTCCAGGCGTTGGAGAAGCTCGGCATGACCTACCTCATCAGCTACTTCTACGAGGCGGCGTACGACACGAGCGGCATCGCGATGTTCGAGCGCGACGTCATGCCCGAGCTGGTCGACCGGCAGGACCACGGGCACCTGTGGCACCTGCCGCGTCTGCGGTGAGCCAGGGCAGCTGGACGAACCCCTGCGCCACCAAGGCCTCGAGCAGGTCGAACTCGTAGGCGTAGTCGATCGCAAAGGCCTGGGCCTCCGGGATCTCCACCATGCCGTGTCGACCCTCGTCGAACCACGAGTCCTCGAGCCCGAGCACGAACTCTCGACGCCAGACGTAGAAGTTGCCATTGATGCGCAGGAAGCGCTCGGCGTCCTGGCGACGGGTGATGCCGGTCCCGACCTCGTAGTACCGCTGCAGGACGCTGGCATCCTCGGCGCTGGGTTTGACGCCGACCCAGGTGGGATTGAAGGTCGGCTGGGAGACGCTGATGACGCCGTCGAGGTTCTCGCTCGCGAGGAGCTGGGCGATGGCTGCCTCGATCTGCTCGGGGTCGCGGGCGGGGCTCGTCGGATCGACGAGCAGGAGGGCGTCGTAGCGCTGGCCCTCCAGCGCCTCCACGGTCTCGAGACAGTGCCGCAGGACCGGAGCCATGGGCGTCTCGTCGGCCGCCAGCTCGGCCGGACGCAGGAACGGCACGTCGCCGCCGTGCGCGCGGGCCACCTCGGCGATCTCCTCGGAGTCCGTCGACACGACACAGCGCGTGACCGAGGGAACCATCCGCGCGGCCGCGATGGAATGGGCGATCAGGGGAAGGCCGGCGAGCGGGCGGATGTTCTTGCCCGGAAGTCCCTTGGACCCCCCTCTCGCCGGGATGACGGCCAGAACGCGGGGTGCGGACGTGACCACGACAAACCTCTGCTCTCGTCAGGTGATGCGGGGGGCTGGCGCGGGCGCCGAGTACGTTGTCAGCATGACAGCCCCCGCATCCGGCCGCGCTGCCCGCCAGTGGGTGATGCTGGGCGCCAGCGGCCACGCCCTCAGTGTGGCAGACGTGCTCCGGCGCGGAGGCGCCCAGCTGGCCGCCGTGGCGGGCTCGCCCCGAGGAAGCACGTGGGCCGTTCCCGTGATCTCCGGCGATGACGAGGCCCTGGAGCTTGCGCGCGCCGGAGGGCACCTGATTGCCCTGGGAGTGGGCGCGAACCAGGCTCGCGAACGGATCTGGGCCAGCTTGGGCGATCTGGAGTCGTCGGCCCCGCCGGTCCTCGGCCGCACGGCGACCGTGGCCACGGATGCGCGCGTCGGCTTTGCCACCGTCGTGTTGGAGCATGCGCACGTCGGGCCCGCGTCGGTTCTGGGGCGGGCCGTCATCGTCAACACGGCCGCGGTGGTCGAGCACGACTGTGTCGTGGGGGACGGAGCCCACGTCGCACCGGGCGCCACGGTCCTCGGCGGGTGCTCGATCGGCCGCCGGGCCATGATCGGGGCCGGGGCGCGTATCCTTCCCGGGGTCTCGGTCGGCGACGACGCGGTTGTCGGTGCGGGTGCCGTGGTGCGAGAGGATGTTCCTGGCGGGCACACCGTCGTGGGCGTGCCAGCGGGCCCGTTGGTGGCACGCCCGGCCGCGAGACCACGCCCCGACACGCCAGACTCCGAAGAGAGGTCCGATGCGCACCGCTGACATCGCCGGACGGCAGATCCCCTCCGAGGAGGACGTCTACGTCATCGCCGAGGCCGGGGTCAACCACAACGGTGAGCTGCGCCTCGCCCACGAGCTCGTCGACGTCGCCGCCGACTCGGGTGCCGATGCCGTGAAGTTCCAGACCTTCGACCCTGCCAAGCTGGTCTCCTCCGCAGCCGCGAGCACGCCCTACCAGCTCGAACGTGGTGGAGCCGCCGACCAGCGCTCGCTGCTCGATGCGCTGACGCTGCCGAACTCGGCCTGGGCGGAGCTCCAGAGCCACGCCCGCGAGCGGGGCATCACCTTCCTGTCCACTCCGTTCGACATGGACAGCGCCCGCCTCCTGGTCGACCTGGGGTTGCCGGCGCTGAAGGTCTCCTCGGGCGAGCTCACGAATGTCCCGTACCTGCGGGCGCTCGCCAAGCTCGGCGTCACCCTGCTGGTCTCCTCGGGCATGGGTACGGCCGAGGAGGTGAGCCAGGCGGTCGAGGCCTGCGACGGGGCTCCGGGGCTGATCCTGTTCCACTGCGTGTCGGCCTACCCGGCACCGATCGAGGAGTGCAACCTGCGGGCGATCCCCGCGATGGCGCAGGCCCACGGGGTGCCGGTGGGCTGGTCGGACCACACGCCAGGACTCACGACGGCGCTGGGCGCCGTCGCCCTGGGCGCGAGCATCCTCGAGAAGCACTACACCACCGACCGCACCCTGCCCGGCCCGGATCACAAGGCCTCCCTCGAGCCCGATGAGCTGGCCGACTACGTGGCGCAGACCAAGGTGCTCGCCCGTGGCCTCGGTGACGGGCGCAAGCGGCGTATGCCGAGTGAGGTCGAGAACGCCGCGCTGGTGCGCCGCAGCTGGCACGCGGCGCGTGCCATGCCCGCGGGCTCGGTCCTCAGCGAGGCAGACCTGAGCCTGTTGCGTCCTGAGGGCGGCGTCAGCCCGGCGGTCGACATCCGGGGGCGGGCCCTGGCTCGAGACGTTGCTGCGGGCGCCCCTGTGACCGTCGACGACCTCGTTCCGGCCGAGGGCCGGGCCGCCGAGCGATGAGCGGCGGCGCTCCGCTGCGCGTCGCCGTGTTCGTGGGCACCAGGGCCGACCTCGGCCCGCTCTCGGAGGTGCTCGTCGTGCTCGACGCCGCCGAGGACATCGATCTCCAGATCCTCACCGGGGTCGCCTACTCTCCGGCGGAGCTGGCCGCGGCGATGCCGGCCACCAAGCCGGCCGAGCAGTGGGCGGGCCAGATCCATGCGCTGGCGCAGCCCCTGGCCACCGTCACCGCCGACACCATGCTCGACCACGGCCCCCTGCTCGCCGCGGGCATGGGCGCTCTGCTGCGGCAGCTGGCGCCCCAGGTCCTCGTCGTGCTCGGTGACCGCTGGGAGCTCCTCTACGTCGTGCCCGCCGCGTTCCTCGACGCCGTGGCGATCGTCCACCTGCACGGCGGGGAGGTCACCGAGGGGGCCGTCGACGAGCGCGTCCGGCACGCCGTGACCAAGCTCGCCGACCAGCACTGTGTGGCCTCGCCCGACGCAGCTCGACGGCTGCGCCAGATGGGTGAGCCCGCGCAGCGCGTGCACGTGACCGGGGCTCCCGGCCTCGACCGGCTCGGCCAGCTGGAGCCGTTGTCCGATGCCGAGCTGGGCCAGCTGCTGGGGGTCGAGGTGCAGCGGCCCGTGGCGCTGTTCACGTACCACCCCCCGACGGCCGACGGCGGCGTCCCGGTCGGTCGGTGGGCCGCCGAGGCGCTCGCCGCCACCCTGGAGCACTGCGGCACGGTGGTGGCCACCTATCCGGGCATGGATACCGGCCGGGACGAGATCATCGCTGCGCTCGCGACGGCTGCCGCCGCCGACCCCCGCGTCGTGCTCGTCGAGGCCCTCGGCGCTCGCTACCCGAAGGTTCTCGCGAGCGTGGACGTCGTCGTGGGCAACTCGTCCTCCGGTGTCATCGAGGCGGCCTCGGTGCACCGACCCGCCGTCAACATCGGTGACCGGCAGCGGGGTCGACTGAGCGGCGACAACGTCCTCGACGCGGCGGAGGGCCACGACGCCGTGAGTGCCGCCGTCGCAGCCGCCCTCACCGACGAGAGCGCTGAACGCGCTCGTGCGACCGTCAACCCCTACGGTCATGGTCAGGCGAGCACGCGCATCCTCGATATCGTTCGGGCGGCGCCGGGCTCGCCCCGGATCAAGCCGTTCGTCGACAGCCCAGTGGAGGACGGATGACCCAGCGACAGCTGAAGCAGGCGTGCGCCCCGACCACGGCGTCGTTGCGGGACGTGGCCTGGGTGATCGACCGGATGGCCTCGTCGCTGTGCATGCTCACGGACGAGGGCAACCGCCTCGCCGGGCTGCTGACCGACGGTGACCTGCGCCGCGCGCTCCTGCGGGGCGCCACCCTCGACGACCCCGCCCTTCCCTTCGCCACGAGATCTCCTCAGACCGTCCCGGCGGGCTCGCCGCGCGCCCTGGTCCTCGACCTCATGCGCGCGTGGCGCATCTCGGCCGTGCCCGAGCTCGACCCCGACGGCACGGTCGTCGGCCTGCACACCCTGTCGGACGTGGTTGGCGCCGAGCCGCTGCCCAACCCGGCGGTCATCATGGCCGGGGGCAAGGGCACCCGCCTGGGGGCGCTCACCCGAGACACGCCCAAGCCGCTGATGAAGGTCGCCGGACGGTCCATCATCGAGTGGATCGTGCTCAACCTGGTCGGCGACGGCATCCACGACATCTACGTCAGCGTCAACCACCTGGCCGAGCAGATCGAGGAGCACCTCGGCGACGGCAGTCGGTTGGGGTGCACGGTCACGTACCTGCGCGAGGACCCGGCCAAGCCGCTGGGCACAGCCGGCTCGCTCACCATCCTGCGTGAGCTGCGCCCGGACCTCACCGACCCGGTCGTCGTGATGAACGGCGACCTGATGGTCGAGTTCGACACCGGCCAGCTGCTCGACTACCACGCCAGCAGTGGTGCCCAGATCACCATGGCCGTGCGCAGCTACCAGCACGAGGTCCCGTTCGGGGTCATCGAGCGTGACGAGGTCGGGCTGGTCACCGCGGTCACGGAGAAGCCGACGGTCTCCTTCGACATCAACGCGGCGGTGTATGCCGTGGAGCCGGCGACGCTGGCGTTCCTGGCCGCCGGGGAGCCCAGTACGATGCCGGAACTGGTGCAGATGTGCCTCGACCGTCACGAGCGGGTCGCGGCGTGGACCATTTCCTCCGACTGGATCGATGTGGGCACCCCCAAGGACCTGGCCCGCGCGAAAGGACAGGCGTGACCGACGCTGAGCTGACCCCCGTCCCCCCGACCGGCTCGCTGCAGGGCAAGACCGTCCTCGTGACCGGCTCTGACGGCTTCATCGGGAGCCACCTGGTCGAGCGGCTGGTCGCCGACGGTGCGCACGTCAGGGCCTTCTGCCTCTACAACTCCAACGGGTCAACCGGGTGGCTCGAGGAGTCCGAACCCTTCAAGCAGGCCGTCCGCGACGGCCAGGCCGAGGTCGTCCTCGGCGACATCCGCGACCCCGAGCACGTGATGGCTTCGGTCGAGGGCGTCGACGTCGTCCTGCACCTCGCGGCCCTCATCGCGATCCCGTTCTCCTACGTGGCGCCCCGCTCGTACGTCGAGACCAACATCACCGGCACCCTCAACGTGCTCGAGGCGGTTCGTCGCCACGGAACGCCCCGGCTGGTGAACACCTCGACCAGCGAGGTCTACGGCACGCCGGAACAGGTGCCGATCACCGAGTCGCACGCCCTGCGCGGCCAGTCGCCCTACTCGGCGACCAAGATCGGCGCCGACAAGATGTGCGAGTCCTACGCGTTGTCGTTCGACACCCCGGTGACCATCCTGCGCCCGTTCAACACCTTCGGCCCGCGGCAGTCGTTCCGCGCGGTCATCCCCACGGTCCTGTCGCAGATGCTGGCCGGGGCCGACCAGATCAGGCTTGGCGCGGTCTCACCCAAGCGCGACTTCACCTTCGTCACCGACACCGCGGACGGCTTCGTCCGTGCCGCGCTCACCGACGTGGCGCCCGGCACCACCATCCAGCTCGGCACCGGTCGCACGGTGTCGGTCGGTGAGGTCGTCGAGATCTGCAAGCAGGTCACCGGCTCGCGGGCCGAGATCGTCACCGACGAGGCGCGCATCCGCCCCGACGGTTCCGAGGTGGAGATCCTGCTCTCCGACCCGTCCAACGCCCATGCCCTGCTCGGCTGGGGGCCGACGGTCAGCCTCGAGGAGGGACTCGCCCGCACGGCTGAGTGGCTCCGGCCCAGGGTCGACCTCGAGACGGCCGGGCGTTACCACCGATGAGCACGACCGGACCGGTGGCCGGCGAGGCCCACGCGCCAGGGGCCCGCGGGCCCGCGGGCACCATCCCGCTCGCGGTGCCCAACATCGGCGAGCTCGAGCGTCGCTACGTCCTCGAGGCGGTCGAGTCAGGCTTCGTGTCCTCAGTCGGACCGTTCGTGTCCGAGTTCGAGCGCCGCTTCGCCGAGCGCGTCGGTGCCCGCTACGCCATCGCCTGCGCGACCGGCACGGCGGCCATCCACATCGGACTGCTGCTGCTGGGGGTGACCAGCGAGGACGAGGTGTTCTGCTCCGACTTCACCTTCGTCGGCTCGGTCAACCCCATCGCCTACACCGGCGCCAAGGTGACCTTCATCGACTCCGAGCTGCGCACGTGGAACATGGATCCCGCGCTGCTGGAGGCCGAGCTCGACCGACGCGTCGCGGCTGGTGAGCGCCTGCCCAAGGCCGTCGAGGTCGTGCACGTCCTTGGCCAACCGGCCGACCTCGAGACCATCCTCGCCATCTGCGAGCGCCACGGCGTCGCGGTGCTCGAGGACGCGGCCGAGTCTCTCGGGGCCTCGTGGTCCGGGGGCGCCCTCGCAGGACGCCACACCGGCCAGGTGGGCCGTGTGGGCGCGTTCTCCTTCAACGGCAACAAGATTGCCACGACCGGCGGTGGGGGCATGATCGTCACCGACGACGAGGAGCTCGCGGCGCGCGCCCGCCACCTGACCACGCAGGCCAAGGTGCCCGACGTCGGCTACCTCCACGACGAGGTGGGCTACAACTACCGCCTCACGAACCTCGCGGCCGGTCTGGGCCTCGCCCAGCTGGAGCGCCTCGAGGAGTTCGTCAGCGCCAAGCACGCAATCGCCGCGCGCTATGACACCGAGCTCGCCGACACCGGGCTCGTCCTCCCGCCGCGCCTTCCCGGGTACGACGCGACCTACTGGCTGTACTCCGTGCTCACGCCAGAGGACGACCCACGGGGCCGCGACGAGTTCCTCGACCACCTCAACCGTGCGGGGGTCGGTGCCCGAGCTCTCTGGCGCCCCCTCCACATGCAGCCGCCCTTCGCGGCTGCCCCGGTCCTCGGGGGCCGCGTCGGCGAGCAGCTGTTCCACCGGGGCGTGTCGCTACCGTGCGCGACCGAGCTCTCGGAGGCCGACCAGCAGCGCGTCACCGATGCCGTGCGGTCGTTCTTCTGAGCCTGCGGACTGAGCGGGCCGCGCCCGCGACCTGCTGACCCGTTACGTGTGCGGGACCACATCGCACACCCGTGGGTCGGCGGCATACCAGCCGGTAGCCTGACCCCTTGTGAGCACCGGTAACCCGTCCTTCGACCTGTTCAAGATCTCCGAGGACCACGAGGCCCTCCGCGAGGCGGTCCGCGCCGTGGCCGAGGACAAGATCGCGCCCTACGCGGCCGAGGTCGACGAGGAGGCGCGGTACCCCCAGGAGGCGCACGACGCCCTGGTGGCGTCCGACTTCTTCGCCCCCCACGTCCCCGAGGAGTACGGCGGCGTCGGGGCCGACGCGCTGGCCACGTGCATCGTCATCGAGGAGATCGCCCGCGTCGACGCGTCGGCCTCGCTCATCCCAGCGGTCAACAAGCTGGGCTCGATGCCGCTCATCCTGGCCGCGAGCGACGACGTCAAGCGCCGGTACCTCACCCCGCTCGCCGAGGGCCGCACGACCTTCTCCTACGGGTTGTCCGAGCGCGAGGCCGGGTCCGACACCGCGGCGATGAAGACCCGAGCGCGTCGTGACGGTGACGACTGGGTCCTGGGCGGACAGAAGTCGTGGATCACCAACGCGGGAGTCTCCGAGTACTACACCGTGCTGGCGGTCACCGACCCCGACGGCCGCCGCGGGGCCAACGTCACGGCGTTCGTCGTCGAGAAGTCCGACGAGGGCTTCACCTTCGGTGAGAAGGAGCGCAAGCTCGGCATCAAGGGCAGCCCCACGCGCGAGCTGCACTTCGACAACGTGCGCATCCCCGGTGACCGGGTCGTCGGCGAGGTCGGCGACGGACTCAAGATCGCCTTGCGCACCCTCGACCACACCCGGGTCACCATCGGCGCCCAGGCCGTCGGGATCGCCCAGGGGGCACTCGACTTCGCCGTGGGCTACGTCAAGGAGCGCAAGCAGTTCGGCAAGGCCGTGGCCGAGTTCCAGGGCGTGCAGTTCATGCTCGCCGACATGGCCATGGCCGTCGAGGCCGCGCGCCAGATGGTGTATGCCGCGGCCGCCAAGTCCGAGCGCGGCGACAAGGACCTGCCGTTCTTCGGCGCCGCCGCGAAGTGCTACGCCTCGGACGTCGCCATGCAGGTCACCACCGATGCCGTGCAGCTGCTCGGCGGCGCTGGGTACGTCCGCGACTTCCCGGTGGAGCGGATGATGCGTGACGCCAAGATCACCCAGATCTACGAGGGCACCAACCAGATCCAGCGGGTCGTCATGGCCCGGCAGCTGCTCTCGTAGCGGTCACAGGGGCTTCTCAGGATTGTCGGGCACCCTGTGGCGTGCCCGTCGGCTCAGTCGCAGGGGCCGCCCTACGACGAGAGAGATCCCCATGATCGAGGCCGTAGTTCTCACCAAGCGCTACGGCCAGAAGACCGCTGTCGACGACCTGACCTTCACCGTGCAGCCAGGCGTGGTCACCGGGTTCCTCGGGCCCAACGGCGCCGGCAAGTCCACGACGATGCGGATGATCCTCGGCCTTGATGCGCCGAGCGCCGGGTCCGTGCGCGTCAACGGCAAGGCGTACCGCGACCTCAGCGCACCGCTGCACGAGGTCGGGGCGCTCCTCGAGGCGCGCTCGGTGCACACCGGTCGCACCGCGTTCAACCACCTCCTCGCACTGGCCCAGACCGCGGGAATCCCCCGAAGCCGCGTCGACGAGGTCGTCGACCTGGTCGGGCTGCAGGAGGTCGCGAAGAAGCGCGCGGGCGGCTTCTCGCTGGGCATGGGGCAGCGTCTCGGCATCGCGTCCGCCCTGCTCGGCGACCCCCAGACGCTGATCCTCGACGAGCCCGTGAACGGCCTGGACCCCGACGGCATCCGGTGGATCCGCAACCTGCTGAAGTCCCTCGCCGCCGAGGGGCGCACCGTGTTCGTGTCGTCGCACCTGATGAGCGAGATGGCCCAGACCGCCGAGCACCTCATCGTGGTCGGCCGCGGCAAGCTCATCGCGGACACCAGCGTCGAGGAGTTCATCGCGCGCTCGTCGGGCAACCGGGTGCGGGTGCGCACCACTGACCCGAGTGGCCTCGCACGCCTCCTCCAAGGCCCCGACGTGTCCGTGGAGACCGGTGACGCGGACGCGCTCGAGGTGACCGGCCTGAGCACCGACCAGGTCGGAGCTCGCCGCCGGCAAGGCGGGCATCACGCTGCTGGAGCTCACCGCCCAGCAGACCTCACTGGAGGAAGCCTTCATGGACCTGACCAAGGACTCCGTGGAGTACCACGGTTCCGAGACGACGGGCCATGACGCCCTGGAGACCACCGGAGCCGACCGATGAGCACCCTGACCACCAGTCCCACCACCTCGCGCCACCCTGCCGCCCGGCCCACCACGGTGACCCAGGCGCGGGTCATTCTCTCCGAATGGACCAAGCCGCGGTCGCTGCGCTCGACGGTCTTCTCCCTCGCGGCCGCCGTGCTTGTTCATCGTCGGCTTGGCGGTCCTCGTCCCGACGGTCACGGTCAACCACTGGCCACCGCGCAACCCCGGTGAAGCGCTGAGCTTCGACCCGACATCACGCAGCCTGGCCGGTGTCTTCCTCGCCCAGCTGGCGATCGGCGTCCTCGGGGTCCTGTTCGTCACGGGGGAGTACGCGACCGGGATGATCCGGGCGACGTTGGCCGCTGTGCCCACCCGACTACCGGTGCTGTGGGCCAAGGCCATCGTGTTCGCCGCGGTGACCCTCGTGCTCACCGTGCCCTCGACGCTGGCTGCCTTCCTCATCGGTCAGTCGATCTTCACCAGCAAGCACCTGCAGGCATCGGTGGGCGACCCGGGCGTGCTGCGGGCCGTCGTCGGCGCCGCGCTCTACCTCACCGTGGTGGGCCTGCTCGGACTGGCCCTGGGTGCGGTGCTGCGCAACACCGCCGGCGGGATCTCCACCCTGTTCGGGCTGCTGTTCGTCCTCCCGATCATCGTGCGGTTCCTGCCGTCGTCCTGGGCCGACCCGATCAGCAGGTACCTGCCGAACGCCGCGGGCGAGGCCATCACGCACGTGCACACCGATCCGACGGGACTCGCCCCGTGGACCGGGTTCGCCCTCTTCTGCGGCTACACCGCAGTCGTCATGGCGGCCGCAGCGGTCACCCTCCGACGCCGTGACGCCTGAGGAGACCCCTCAGCACCGCACCCGGCGCCGCGCCGTCTAGCATCGGGTCGTGACCGGCACCGAGTGGTTCCTGGGCGTCGGCGAGCGGGGCAACCCGGCGACGAGGCTGGATGCGCGGCATACCGGCTCGACGCCGTGGACCGAGGGCAACCTCGTGCGCCCGCTCGTCCACGGCGCCACCTACTTCGCCGAGCTCGTCGAGCGGGTCGAGGCGATGCGGGCAGGTGACCTGCTGCTTGTTCGCCGACTGGCGAGGCGACCCCGACGAGCGCCTCACGGACGAGCCGGGCAGCGAGGTGGCCGCGCTTGTTCGGGGCGGCCGCGGCCCGGGGTGTCGACGTGCGCGGGCTCGTCTGGCGCTCGCACTGGGACCGGCTCGCGTTCTCGAGCGCCGAGAACCGCACCCTCGAGCGGGACGTGAACGCAGCGGGCGGTCAGGTCGTCCTCGACATGCGCGTGCGCGTCGGCGGGTCGCACCACCAGAAGTTCGTGGTGCTGCGGCACCCGGGGCGTCCCGAGCGCGACGCCGCCTTCCTCGGGGGCATCGACCTCTGCCACAGCCGGCGCGACGACGCCCGGCACGAGGGCGACCCCCAGCGCCAGGCGATGGCCAAGGTCTACGGCTCCCGACCGCCGTGGCACGACCTGCAGGTCTGCATCACCGGGCCTGCCGTGGGTGACGTCGAGACGGTCTTCCGCGAACGGTGGGACGACCCGCAGCGGGGGAGCCGCTCACCGCTGCGATGGGCCGCCGACCGGCTGCGACGAGACACCGTGCACACGACGCCGCTGCCGGCCCAGCTGCCCGACCCGCAGCCCACCGGCCCGCACCCGGTCCAGCTGCTGCGCACCTATCCGCGGCGCCTCGGTGGCTACCCGTTCGCACCCCGTGGGGAGCGCAGCGTGGCCCGCGGGTACCTCAAGGCGATCGGGCGGGCGCGTCACCTGATCTACGTCGAGGACCAGTACCTGTGGTCACCGGATGTCGCCCGCGCGTTCGCCAGCGCGCTGCGGCGCAGCCCCGAGCTTCGGCTGGTCGCGGTCCTGCCCCGCTTCCCCGACCAGGACGGGCGGCTGTCCGAGCCGCCGAACCTCGTGGCGCGGAGCCGGCTCATGCGCCAGCTGCAGGAGGTCGCGCCCGGGCGGGTCGCCTTCTACGGCATCGAGAACGCCGCCGGCACGCCGATCTACGTCCATGCCAAGACCTGCGTCATCGACGACCACTGGGCCACCGTCGGCTCCGACAACTTCAACCGCCGCTCGTGGACGCACGACTCCGAGCTCTCGGCCGCGGTGCGCCACGAGGGGTATGCCGCGGGGCTTCGTGAGGTCCTCGCCCGCGAGCATCTGGGGCGTCGCGAGGATGAGCCCGGGCCCGACCTGGCTGACCTCTTCGACACCTTCGCCGCGGCGGCCTCGGCGCTGGAGGGCTGGCACGACGGAGGGCAGGTCGGGGACCGGCCGCCGGGACAGCTGCGGCCGATCCGCGACAAGCCGATGAGCCGGTCGACCCGGCTGTGGGCCGGCGCCCTCTATCGCCTCGTCTACGACCCCGACGGCCGACCCCTGGACCTGCGCCTGCGGCGGCGGATGTGAGCGCGCACCAGCCGATGGTGGAGGGGGACCGGTAGAGCAGCCTCTGTATGCTCGGCCCGTGACCCTGCCACCCTCCGGACCGCTGCGCAGTGGTCGACGGGTGGTGGCTGTCGTGGTGAGCTACAACCGTGCCGAGCTGCTGCGCGAGTGCCTGGCTGGCGTGACCGCCCAGACCCGCCCCGCGGACGCGGTCGTCGTGGTCGACAACGCGTCGACGGACGGCTCTGCCGACCTGGTGGCGAGCGAGTTCCCGAAGGCAGACCTGGTTCGGCTCACGACGAACACCGGGGGAGCGGGCGGCTTCGCAGCGGGCATGGCCCAGGCGCTCGACCGGCACGGCGCCGACCTCGTCTGGGTCATGGACGACGACACCGTGCCCAGCACCACCACGCTCGAGGCGCTGCTGGCGGCCGAGCAGGACTACCCCGACGACCTCCAGCTCGTGGCCTCTCGGGTCACCTGGACCGATGGCCGCGACCAGGACCGCAACATCCCGCGCCCCGTGATCCTCGCGCGCGCCCGGCGTCGTCACGCGGCAGCGCTCGCGGGCGGTCGGCCCATGCGCACCGCATGCTTCGTCTCGCTGCTGGTCACCGCCGACGCCATCCGCCGGCATGGCCTGCCGACAGCGGACTTCTTCATCTGGAACGACGACTTCGAGTTCACTGCGCGGATCCTGCGCCGCAGCCCCGGCATCTACCTGCCCCGCGCCACGGTGGTCCACAAGACCCGTGAGCTGGGCACCCGCACCGCCGACCCGGGCGACCGCTTCTACTACGAGGTCCGCAACAAGGTCTGGACGTTCCGGGACGGCGCTGCCTTCGGCTTCCCCGAGGTGCTGCTCCGCGTGGCGATCGCCGTGGTCAACTGGGCGCGCTTCTTCGCCCACTCCGGCGACCGCGAGGTGCTCCGCACGGCACTCGTCCGGGGATTGCGCGACGGCCTCCGCGCGCGCCCCCGGCCCAACCGCGAGGTGCTCCGGGAGGCGGGGTACGAGCTCGGGGCCGCATGGTGAGTGTGCGGATCGGCGGGCTCGTCCGCGAGCCCGTGGTGGCTCAGGCCCGCTCCCTCACGGGTAGCCCCCACGTGTCAGCAGGGGCCCGGGTGGCTTTCGACCGATGGCTCGCGGCGCTCCCACTGGGCTACTGGGCACGGTTCACGACCCTGGAGACCGTGCGCCTCCAGCTCAGCTCGACCGCTCCCGTCGACGTCACCGTCGTGGCCAGCGACGCAGCGGGCCGGGTGCGCACTGTGGCATCCGGTGAGGCTGGCGTCGCCGGCGCGCCCGACCTGGTCATCGACGTCCCGGTGTCCGCCTGTGCCGGCGGCGGCTGGGTGTGGCCGGAGGTCCAGGCCCGCACCGAGGCCGCCGAGGTGAGCTTCGGCTGGTATGCCGTCGGCGTGGCTCCGCCCGCGCGCTCGCTCGCGGTCGCCGTGCCGACTTTCGACCGGCACGACGCCGTGCTCCGCCAGCTCGACGTGCTCGCCGCGGCCCTCGAGGACGGCGTGCTCGATGACGTCGTCGGCCTCGTGGTGGTCATCGACCAGGGCTCGGTCCCCGTGACCGACGCCCCCGGTTGGCCCCAGGCCGCAGCACGGCTCGGCGACCGGCTCCGCCACGTCCGACAGGGCAACCTCGGCGGGTCTGGAGGCTTCACGCGCGGACTCGTCGAGGCCTTCGCCAACCCCACGATCGAGCACGTGGCGCTGATCGACGACGACGCGTTCCCCCAGCCGGAGGGCCTGGCCAGCGCGTGGGCCTTCGCCCAAGCGACCGCGCGACCGACCATTGTGGGCGGCCACATGTTCGACGCGGCGCGGCCGACGGTGCTCTACCGTCTGGGCGAGGTGCTCGATCGTCGCCGGTTCACCTGGACCAGCCTGTCCGGCACCCCCAGGAACTGCGACCTGGCCGACCAGCCGGTCACCCGCCACCGGTGGATGGGTCCCGCCCGCGAGGTGGACTTCCAGCCGTGGTGGCTGGCCGTGGTTCCTCGTGAGGCCGTCGACAGCACCGGTCTGCCGCTGCCGTTCTTCCTCAAGTGGGACGACGTCGAGTTCGGCCTCCGCGCGGGCCGGTCTGGGGTGGCGTCCGTCGTCCTGCCGGGCGCGGCGGTCTGGCACGACGCGTGGACCGGCAAGGCCAACGAGACAACCTGGCCGGCATACTTCCTGCTGCGCAACCGGATCGTCACGGCGCTCCTCCTCGGTCATCGACCGTGGCTGCTGGCGGCCGAGTGGCTGGCCGTCAGCGCGCGGCACGCACTGCGCCGTGAGCCCGGTGCCCTGGCGCTACGGCGGGCCGCGCTCCAGGACGTCCTCGCAGGCCCGGCCTGGCTGCACCGCGACCTGCCCACAGCCCGGCACCGCGCCCAGGAGGCCGCGGTTCGTGAGGCGGTCGCACCACACCCGCTGTCCAGCGCCCTGTCGACCCTCGCCGTGAGCGGGCGCCTGGTCGCCGCGTGGTCCCGGCTCGGCGCGGCATACCGGTCGGCGGCGCGGGAGGCGACCACGCTGGAGGCGTGGCAGCGCACCTTTGCGCAGGCCGCCGAGCCGGCCGGCGCGACCGATGCCGAGAGCGCGGCGCCCCACCCGGGCCGGGTGCGCTGGTCCATCGTCGTGGTGAGCTACCACAGTCTCGCGATGCTCGAGAAGTACTGGCGTGGACTGCTCGACGGGTCGGGCGAGGTCGAGGTCATCATCGTCGACAACGCCGACCAACCCAGCGTCGAGGCGTTTGCCCGAGCCGAGGGCTACACCTACCTGTCCATGGGGACCAACCTCGGGTTGTCCACCGCCAACAACCGGGGTGCCGACCTCGCCCGCGGCGACTACCTGCTTGTTCGCGAACCCCGACCTCGGGGTGCGCGTCGCCGACCTGCCGACGCTGGCTGCGGAGATCGACCGCACCGGTGGCATCGTCACGCCGCGCCTGGACTTCCCCGACGGCACACCCCAGAGTGCGGCCCGCGGGGGAGCCGTTCCTGTTGGCCAAGCTCGCCCACCGCGGGTTGGCCCCGGCCGGCTCGATGCAGCGCTACCTGTGGCCCGTCGGACCCTACGAGAGCGGTCCGGTGCGGTGGGTGGCCGGCGGAGCCACGGCGCTGTCAGCCGGGGCCTTCGCCCAGCTGGGCGGCTGGCCCGAGGAGTACTTCCTCTACATGGAGGACGTCGAGCTCGGGGTCCGCGCCGGGGCCCTGGGGCTGCCGGTGTCGGTGACCGCACAGGTCCGCTGGGTGCACGAGTGGCGGGGCGACTCGCGCGGCGGGCGGATCAACCGCGGCCACGTGCTCCATGCCCGCAGCGCCCTGCGGTTCTACGCCCGGCACCCGAGGTACCTCGGGTGGCCGCCGCACTGAGGTCGGACGCTGCGGGGCGGCGCTGCTGGTCAGCCCTGTGAGGGCTTGCCGTCGGTGCCGGCGGGCGGGGCCTCGAGCGGCTGGTCCTCGCGCAGGAGGGTGAACAGTGCCTTGGCGCGGGCGGTGTCCCACTTGACCGAGCTGCCTGCCGAGGTCTGGTAGTTCACGCTCTGGATCGGGACGACCAGCGACAGTCCCTGGCCGTTCGAGATGGCACGCATGGCCTGCAGGACCCGCAGGACGTCCCACATCGTGGTGTCCTGGCCGACGGTCAGCCCGGTGCTCGCCGCATGGGTGAACCCGTAGTACTCGGTCGGCACGAGCACGGTCGACGGCGTCGCGGCCTTCTTCATGATCGCGGCGAGGAACTGACGCTGCCGCTCGGCCCGGCCGATGTCGCCTCGGGGATCGGAGTACCGCGCCCGCACGTATCCCAGGGCGTTCTTGCCATTGAGGGTCTGGCAGCCCTTCTTGAGGTTGATGCCGGCGTGCGGGTCGTTCATGTGGAACGGCACACAGATGTCGACGCCGCCGAGGCTGTCGACCACGCCGGCGAAGCCGCCGAACCCGATCTCGACGTAGCCGTCGAGCCGGATGCCCATGGCGTTCTGCAGTGTCTCGACGAGCAGCTTGGGGCCGCCGATGGCGTATGCCGCGTTGATCTTGTTGCTGTGGTGCCCCGGGATCGGCACGTAGCTGTCGCGGGGGATCGAGATGAGGGCGGGCTTGCCACCGCCTGCGGGCACGTGGACGAGGATGATCGAGTCGGTGCGCTGACCGTCGGCAGATCCGGTCGTGAGCTCCTTCTTCTGCTGGGCGGTGAGCCCGGCGCGGCTGTCGCTGCCGACCAGGAGGTAGTCGTGGCCCTTGCCCTGGGGTGGCTGCTGCGCCGCGGGTGTGGTGTCGACGCGCGCCACCTGGCCCCAGGCGTCGAAGGGCACCCAGATCATGAAGGCCAACCACGCCAGGACCAGCAGCGCGACCACGGCCACGACCAGGCGGCCGCGGCGTCGCGGCCGTCGAACTCGTGGCTCTGGTCGAGCCTGCGCGCCTCCGTAGGCGCCTGGCTGGGCCGGGCCGGCTCCGGAGAGGGGTCCGCCCCGTCGGCGGTCGGCGGTGCGTGCGCCCCCGGCCGCGGTGGCCGCGACCCCGGCCCGGGTCGCCCGGGTCGCCCGGCCCGCACGGCCCGTACCCAGGGTCCGGCTGCGGGTGTCGACGGTGTAGACCTCGTCGTCGGAGCTCGCGCTCCCGGCGTCCCAGTCCTCAGGCGTCGTCATTGGTGGCGGCCTCCTGCGCGGGAACCTCGGGTGCGGGTGCGGGTGCGGGTGCGGATGCCGGCTCGGCCACCGGGTCCCGGGGCGGCGCGGCCTCGTCGAGGGCGATGCGGCGGGCTAGGCGGGTGTAGCGGTTCTCCAGCTCGCGGAAGCGCATGTAGCTGGTCAGGGTGAACGACAGGAACGCCAGCACCAGGGCGTAGAGCACGACGTCGGTGCCGCGGCCGACGCCGACCAGGTGGGCGATGGAGTTCCAGACACTCGGGAACAGGATCGACCACACCGCGAAGGCTGCGAACCCGACGAGCCCGAGCCGGCGGACCGCCTGGGTGCGGACACCCCGGGAGAAGACGAGTCGCCCGGCGATCGCCAGCACGACACCGATGAGGACGATCTGGATCAGCAGGAGGTTCATCGCAGGATCAGCTCCGCGAGGATGTTGATCGAGTTCCAGAGGGACTGGCCCTTGGCCTTCGAGTAGTCGGTGTAGAGGATGTGGACCGGCTCCTCGGCATACGCCACGGGGTGACCGTCGATCTGCATGCTGCCGATCTGGGCCACCAGCTCGGAGGCGTGGGCCATGCGGTCCTGGGTGAGGTGGATCTGCTGGACGACCCGGCGGTCGATGACCCGCAGGCCGTTGTGCGCGTCGGTGAGCCGGGTCTTGGTCGTGGCGTTGGTGTAGGCCACCGCGAGGCGCAGGACGAGGCGCTTGAGCGGGCTGGGCTTCGTGCGCTCATCGAGGAAGCGTGACCCGAAGACCACCTGCACGTCGCCGCGTCGGAGCCGCTCGACCATCACCACCACGTCGTCGACCTGGTGCTGCCCGTCGGCGTCGAAGGTCACCACGCAGCGCATGCCCGGGTCGGACAGGGCGTACTCGAACCCGGTCTGCAGGGCGGCCCCCTGACCGAGGTTGACCGGGTGGCGCACCACCTTGGCGCCGGCCGACTCAGCCTCGCGGGCGGAGTCGTCGCTGGAGCCGTCGTCGACACAGACGACGTGGGGGAAGGTGAGCCGCGCAGTACGGACGACCTCGGCGATCACCGCGGCCTCGTTGTAGAGCGGGACCACCAGCCAGACGTCGTCGTAGCCGGGGACGAGGTTGTCGTTCATCGGGTTCAGCGTACGGCGTGCCGCAGCTCAGCGGCCTTTGCCACCCGGGCGCGAGAGCACGTGGTCTCTCAGGTTCCGCACACCCTGGGTCTGTTTGGTGCGGTACGCCTTGGGCAGGAGGGTGGCGGCGTTGAGCCGAGAGGTGAGGTGGAGCCGCGCCGTCCGGGCCGCGCGGTGCCAGCCGATGTCCTCGAACTCATCGGCCATCCCGTTGAAGAAGTCGCGCTCCTCGATGAACCGGGTGCCCTCGAGGGCACGCCAGCTCGAGTCCGACTCGCGGTGACGGCGGTACTGGAAGCACGTCTCGTCGTCGACGGCGAGCGCACCCCCGGCCTTGATGAGGTCGAGGGCCAGGGCGAGGTCCTGCACGACGTTCAGCCCCTCGCGGAAGCCGGTGCGCAACAGCGCCTCGGACTGCCAGGCGATGCTCGGGAAGTACAGCCAGTTGCCGCGCATCAGGGAGATCGCGAGGGCCTCGCCGGCGAGCAGGCGGGTGCCGGTGCCGCGGGGCGAGAGGACCGACTTCACCCTGTCGACGAGGCTCGGCTCACCGACCATGCCGCGCTCGTCGATGACCTCGACGCCGGGCTGGATGATCTGGGCCTGCGGGAACCTCTCGTGCGTGCGCAGGACGCAGTCGAGGTAGTTGGGCAGCATCACGTCGTCGGCACCCATCACCACCGCGAGCTCGTGCTTCACGAACGTCAGAGCCTTGCGGTAGTTGCCGTTTGCGCCGAGGTTCTGCTCGTTGCGGGTGTAGACCACGCGCGAGTCCGACGCGACGAGGTTGGCGAAGTAGGTCGGGACGTCGGGGTCGGGGTAGCCGTCGTCCACCACCGTGAGCACCCAGTCCTGGTGGTGCTGCCGAAGGACGGACTCGACGGCCTGCTTCATCATGGCGACATCGCCGTAGTACGGCAGGAGCACGTCAACAGTCACGGAGGGTCCTTCGTCGGGTCGGGCGTCGGCGGTCCCGGGACGGACCCGGGCGCTACCTGGCGCTAGGTAGAGTAACGGACCTGCGTGACGACCCCGATCGACCAGGAGCCCGCCGGTGGACATCCAGAACCACTTCTACGGACATTCGGCGGTCCTGGCGGCGTATGCCGGGCGGCGGCGACCGCAGCACGTGCGTGGCCTGATCCAGCACGGCTGGACGACGTCCTCGCCGCTGGCCGTGCAGTTCGGCGACTTCCCGGACGTCGGCCGCGACGACGGTCGCCGGCTGCTCGTGTGGTCCCACCAGTCGCGGGCCTGGTCGCCGGACGCGGCTGACCGGCCGACCACCGCGCTCGGGGCGCCGTTCGCCTACCTCGCGCAGTCCGCCGAGGTGACAGCGCTGGGGATCACGGCCACGCGAGGAACCCTGGTGATGCCGCTGCACGGCACCCGGCTCATCGAGGTCGGCGGCGACCACGGGCTGCTTGCCCGCTACTACCGCGAGACCGAGGGAGCGTGCACCGTCTGCCTGCACCACGACGACGTCGCCCGGCCGCACCTGGTCTCGGCTTGGCAGCAGGCGGGTCACCGTGTCGTGACAGCCGGGTCGCGCGAGGACCCGCAGTTCCTCGGACGGATCCTGCGTCTGGTCGCCGAGCACCGGCGGACCGTCTCGAACCGGCTCATGACCTCGATCATGTATGCCGCCGCCCTGGGTCGCGAGGTCGCGGTCCACGGCGACCCCCTCAGCCTCGGTGGTGCCGACAACGTGTCGCTCGAGTGGATCGCCGCGACCTGGCCGGAGCTCCACGGCCAGCAGCTCGACGGCGCCGCGGCGACGACGACGGCGCGCGCGGAGATCGGCTGGGACAACGTCCTTCCCCCGACGAGCTGGTGCGCGTCCTCGGCTGGACCGGCCCCGCCTGGCGGGCCGGGGTCGACTACTGGACCGCGGGCCCACTGCGCAAGGCCCGCAACGTGCTGGGCTTCGGAGCGCGCGCCGAGGGGTCCACGGAGACCGAGCAGGGCATCAGCCCGCTGCACTTCCTTCGACACCCGCTGTCCCACCTGCCGAAGCCGCTTCCGCGTCGGGTGCCCGTGCTCGACCCGCTGCCAGAGCCGAGCGTGGTCGCGCCGACCGGCACCGACCCCTCACTGACCGAGTCCCGCTGAGCCCACCGCCCGCCGCGTCAGCGGCGAATGACGAGGTGGACGCGCTTGAGCGCGAACGCGCCCAACGCGACCACGCACGCGATGCGCACCAGGGAGACCCCGCCACTGGTGGGGAGCAGGGCTCCCAAGGCGCACATCGCACCGCCGAGGACCATGGGCGGCACGAGCACTCGCATGTGCCAGTGCACGCCGCTCACCCGATGAGCAAGCCAGCCAGCGCCCAGGAACATCCCGGCATACGTCACCGGGAAGCCGACGGCGAGCAGCCGCACGTCCAGCTGGGACAGGGCCGCTGCGCTCGCGAGCCCCACCGCCAATGCGGTGGGGGTGGTGATCGACAAGCCAAAGGTGCGCCCGCTCGCGAACACCAGGTGCACGTTGCCGAGGTATCCCACGGACAGGATCGTGCCGAAGGCGACGATCCCCACCTGGGGCGCGAGCTGGGCGGGCTGGAAGTCGGCCCCCGCCGCGAGCCGAAGCAGCCAGGGCGACAGCAGCGACACCCCGCTGGCCATGGTCGCCGCGAGGTAGGCCACGTCGACGGCGGTGTGCTCGAGGACTTCGGCCCGCTCCGACTGCGCCGCGCGGTAGACGGTCGGCCCCCAGGAGTTGTTCATCGCCGCCGTGACCACCCCGGGGGCCATGCCGAGCAACATCGCCACTGACAGCCGCGCGACCTGGGCGCGGTCGAACAGCGCGCCCGCCACGACGAGCAGACCTCCGTTGGCCGCAAAGATCGCCACCATGTGGGGCAGCATCGGCAGACCCATCCGCAGTGCCGTGCGGGTGTCACCGGCCTCGTGGTGGTGTGGTCCGCTGCGGAGCGTCACGGTGAGGCCGACCAGGGCGGCCACGGCGTAGCCGCCCAGCATGCCGAGCAGGTAGCGCTCCGGCGTGGCGTGACGCGCCACGAGTGTGAGCCCCAGCAAGGGGCCGCCCAGAGTGGAGATCAGCGAGAGACCGACGAAGGGCAGGGGCCGGTCCAGCACACGGAGCATCGCCTGCGAGTCCTCGACCGCGACGTAGCAGGCCGCCGTCAGGAGGGCGATGACCACCGCCCGTCGTAGGTCCGTGGCGAGCGCCTGGTTCCACAGCGGCGACAGGAGCACGACAGACCCGACGAGCAGGCTCGTGATCGTCACGGCGCGCACCATCAGTGACCGCGCGCCGTCCTGACCGCTGCGCCCGAGCAGGCCCTGCCGGGTGATCACCGAGGACATCCCCAAACCGCTGACCATCATGCCGATCTGCATGACGACGATGCCGATCGAGACGACGCCGTAGGCATCGACGCCCAGCAGGCGCGTCACCGCAGGCGTGACGGCGGCGTTGGCCAGGACCGGTGCTGCTTGTTCCGAGCGTGTACAGCGAGCCGCGACCGAGGACGCCACGGCTCGCGGCCGCGCCGATGCTCGTCGTGGGCGGGTCCTCCGAAAGGGTCACGCGGTCAAGGCAACCACATGGGGCCTGCTGCGTCCCAGAGGGGCCCGGAGGGGTCATGGCGCTCGTGTAACCTGAGCGCGACATCCCGACCCCAGGAGAGTGCGTGAACGCGGATCTTGTCGTTGTCGGCTCGGGCTTCTTCGGCCTCACCGTGGCCCAACGCATCGCCCAGGAGCACGACCGCAAGGTGCTCGTCATCGACCGCCGGCACCACATCGGCGGCAACGCCTACAGCGAGGACGAGCCGGAGACCGGCATCGAGGTCCACCGCTACGGCGCGCACCTCTTCCACACCTCGAACGAGCGGGTGTGGGAGTACGTCAACCGCTTCACGACCTTCACCAACTACGTGCACCGGGTCTACACGTCCCATCAGGGCGAGGTCTACCCCATGCCGATCAACCTCGGCACCATCAACCAGTTCTTCCGCGCCGCCTACAGCCCCGACGAGGCCCGCGCGCTGATCGCCGAGCAGGCCGCCGAGCTCGAGGGGCGCACGCCGGCGAACTTCGTCGAGAAGGGCATCTCCCTCATCGGCCGCCCGCTCTACGAGGCCTTCATCGCGCACTACACCGCCAAGCAGTGGCAGACCTCGCCCGAGGAGCTGTCGGCAGACATCATCAGCCGCCTCCCGGTCCGCTACACCTACGACAACCGCTACTTCAACGACACCCACGAGGGGTTGCCGACCGACGGCTACACCCGCTGGCTCGAGCGGATGGCCGACCATCCCAACATCGAGGTGCGGCTCGAGACGGACTTCTTCGACGCCAGCCAGCCGGTCAACAAGGCCAACGTCGTCGGCAACGTCCCGGTCGTTTACACCGGGCCCGTCGACAAGTACTTCGACTACTCCGCTGGCCGGCTGGGGTGGCGCACGCTCGACTTCGAGCAGGAGGTCCTCCCCACCGGCGACTTCCAGGGCACGCCCGTGATGAACTACCCCGACGAGGACGTGCCGTTCACGCGCATCCACGAGTTCCGCCACTTCCACCCCGAGCGCGACTACCCGAGCGACAAGACCGTGGTCATGCGCGAGTTCTCCCGGTTCGCCGAGGGTGAGGACGAGCCGTACTACCCGGTCAACACTGCCGGTGACCGCGACGGGCTGCTCAAGTACCGCGACCTCGCCAAGGCCGAGCGCGGTGTGCTGTTCGGCGGTCGGCTGGGCACGTACAAGTACCTCGACATGCACATGGCGATCGGGTCCGCGCTGTCCATGGTCGACAACAAGCTCAGCCCGCACTTCGACCGCGGCGAGGCCCTGGTCAGCGGTGGAGTGGACGAGTGACCCAGGCCTCTCCTGACGTCGCAGCCCCGGGCGAGCCGACGGCACTGCCGTGGCGCACCGTCGCCCGAGTCGTGTTCCCCGAGAACGACATCGAGGCGCTGCCGCTCTACCTTGACACCACCCCCGACCTCGAGGCCGCGGCGGCGATCGGGCGCGTCGAGGAGGCCCGGTGGACCCGAGGGGTGCCCATGCCGGGCACCGCCGTCACCAACAGCTTCGGCACCAGCCACTACGACTACGTCACCGACCGGCGACGCGTCGAGCTGCCGGCAGGCGTCCGGGTGTCGTTCGCCACCATCTTCAACGCCTTCCCCGCGGCCTACTGGCGCCGCTGGAGCGATGCGCGCATGGTCCGCCTCGACGTCGAGGTCCGCGGCCACGGCACGGTGCTCGTCTACAAGTCCAATGCCCGCGGCATACGCCACATGGTCGAGATGCACGACCTCGAGCCGGGCGGCGCACAACACCTGTCGGTGGACCTCTCGCTGTCACCCTTCGGCGACGGCGGCTGGTACTGGTTCGACCTCGCGGCCTCGGGCCACGAGGGGATCGAGCTGGTCGAGGCCTCGTGGTCGGTGCAGGTCCCGCAGGCCCACGCGGGGCAGGAGCCGGGCACCGTTTCGCTCGGGATCACCACGATGAACCGCGAGACCTTCTGCGTCGGGACGCTGCGCACGCTCGCCGACGCTGACGACCTGCGCGCCCTGGTCGACACCGTCTATGTCATCGACCAGGGAGGCGACACGCTGCGGCACACCCCCGGTTACGCCGAGGCGGCCGCCGACCTGGGGCCCCAGCACAAGCTCGTGGTGCAGGACAACCTCGGCGGCTCGGGCGGGTTCAGCCGCAGCATGATCGAGACGCTCAGCGCGGGGCGGTCGCGCTACCTGCTCATCCTCGACGACGACGTCAACGTCGAGACCGAGGGCATCCTGCGCTCGCTGGCCTTCGCCGACCTCGCCCGTCGCCCGCTGCTCGTGGGCGGCCACATGTTCAACATGTACGACCGGCCGACGATGCACGCGTATGCCGAGGCCGTCCGTCCCGACTTCACCTGGGGCCCCATCGACCGCCACGCCCCGATCAACTTCGCGCTGTCCAACCTGCGCGCCCGCCCCGAGCTGCACCGCCGCTGGGACGCCAACTACAACGGCTGGTGGATGTGCCTCATCCCCACCCAGGTCATCCGCGAGATCGGCCTGGCCATCCCGGCCTTCCTCAAGTGGGACGACGCCGAGTTCTGCCTGCGCGCGGGGGAGGCCGGCTACCCGACCGTCACGCTGCCCGGGGTCGGTGTCTGGCACGTTCCGTGGACCGACAAGGACGACTCCATCGACTGGCAGGCCTACCTGCACCAGCACAACCGGCTGGTCACCGCGCTGCTCCACGGGCCGCGCGAGAAGGCGCCTCGGGTGCTGCTCGACAGCGCCTGGATCGACCTGCGGCACGCGAGCGCGATGCAGTACTACGCCACCACCTTGCGACTGCAGGCCCTCGAGGACATCCTCGACGGTCCCGAGCACCTCCACGCGCGGTTGCGCTCGGTCATCCCGTACACCCGGGGCCTGAAGGACCAGTTCGACGACGCGCGCACCAGCGCCGACCCCGAGGCCTTCCCGCAACCCACCGGTGTGGGCCGCACCCCGCTGCCCCTGCGCGGCAAGCGGCCGTCCAACACGGCCATGCTCCCGTGGCTGCTCACCGTCGCGGTCAAGCAGGTCCTCGCCCCGGCGAAGGCCGCGCAGACGACGGCCCCGCAGGTCTACCTGCCCAAGATGGACGCGAACTGGTGGCGGCTCGCGATGCTCGACTCGGCGGTGGTGTCGAACGCCGACGGGTCCGGCGCCAGCTTCTACAAGCGCGACCGCGCCACCTGGCGGGCGCTGATGGGGCGCAGCGCCCGGCTGCACCGGCGCCTCGCGCGCGAGTGGCCGACCCTGGCCGCCCAGTACCGCGCCGCGCTGCCGGAGTTCACCTCGCCCCAGACCTGGGAGGCCACCATCCACGGCACGGCGGACTCGCGATGAGCGACCTCACCGTGGGGTCGGGCGCGGTCGCGCCCGCCCTGCCCCCTTGCGTGAGCCCGGCGTCGGCGGGGGACTGCTCGACGTGGTCCGGTGGCGCTTCCTGCTCAGCCTGTTGGTGCGCAAGGAGCTGAAGATCCGCTACCGCGGCTCGGTGCTCGGGCTGCTGTGGAGCTACGTCAAGCCGGGGCTGCAGTTCCTCGTGTTCTACGTCGCGCTCGGCATCTTCCTGGCGGTCAACCGCGGCATCCCGGCGTATGCCGTGTACCTGTTCGCGGGCATCGTGGCGATCAACTTCTTCAACGAGATCTTCGGCAACGCCACGCGTTCGGTCGTGCTCAATGCCGACCTGGTCAAGAAGATCTACCTGCCCCGTGAGCTTGTTCCCGACCTCGATGATCTGGGTGGCCGGCGCCCACCTGCTTCCGCAGCTGGTCGTCCTCACTGCCGGCGCGCTCACCTTCGGCTGGCGACCCGGCCTGCTCAACCTGCTCGCCGGGCTGGTCGCCATCATCATCGTGGGGATCCTCTCCCTGGGCCTGGGACTGATGTTCTCGGCCGTCAATGTGCTGTTCCGCGACGCCGAGAACATCGTCGACCTCATGCTCATGGTCGCGACCTGGGCCTCGCCCGTCCTCTACACCTGGGACAAGGTGCGCGACCACGTACCCCACTGGTTGTGGATCCTGTACCAGCTCAACCCGATCACGTCCGCGGTCGAGCTCATGCACTACTGCTTCTGGTACCCCGCCACCAACGGATCGAGCCAGCTGCCGCCGTCCATGTGGGCGTGGGCCGCGGTGGCGGTCCTGACCAGCCTGCTGGCGCTCGTCGGTGGCCAGCTGGTGTTCGCCCGGCTCTCCGGCCGTTTCGCCCAGGAGCTCTGAGCCATGACGAGCTCGATCGAGATCCGTGGTGTGTCCAAGCGGTTCACCCTGCGCCACACCCGCTCGCTCAAGGAGATGATCGTCTGGGCGTCGCGGGGTCGCGGCCTCTCCGACACGTTCCTGGCGCTCGACCACGTCGACCTCACAGTCGGCCAGGGCGAGGCCGTGAGCCTCCTGGGGTTCAACGGCTCGGGCAAGTCGACGCTGCTCAAGCTCGTGTCTGGGGTGCTGCGCCCCGACGAGGGGCGGATCGGTGTGCGGGGCAAGGTCGCCGGGCTCATCGAGGTCGGTGCCGGCTTCCACCCCGACCTCACCGGGCGCGAGAACATCTACCTCAACGGCGCGACCCTGGGTATGAGCCGTGGTCAGATCGACCGCCTCTTCGACTCGATCGTCGACTTCAGTGGCATCGAGCGCTTCCTCGACTCCGAGGTGAAGTTCTACTCCTCGGGCATGTTCTTCCGCCTGGCGTTCGCGGTGGCCGTCCACACCGAGCCCGACGTGTTCCTCGTCGACGAGATCCTGGCGGTGGGCGACGAACCCTTCCAGCGCAAGGCTGTCGCCGCCATCCAGAACCTGCGCTCCGAGGGGCGCACCTTGGTCATGGTCAGCCATGACCTGGCCCTGGTCGAGCGGATCTGTGACCGCGGCCTGGTCCTGCACGCCGGCCGGCTCGAGGTCGACACGGACATCGCCTCGGCCATCGCCCACCTTCGAGCTTCGGAAGAGAACCAGTGATCTCCACCTGGCTGCCCTGGATCGCCCCTGCCCTCTTTGCGGGGGTGGTGCTGTTCATCCCCGGGTGCGCGGTCTCCCTCTCGATGGGGGCCCGCGGGTTCGATGCCGCCGGTCTGGCGCCGTTGTGCTCGTTGGGGGTCCTGGCGTTCGGGACCCTGCTCGCACCGGTGCTCGGTGGGTGGGGCCTGCTCCCGGTGCTCGTGTCGCTGCTGGTGCTCAGTGGCGTCGGGCTGGCGGGCGCGTGGCTCTTCCGGCGGTGGCTGGACCGGCCTGTCGAGGGCGAGTCGCCCAACGCCATGCCCGCCACCGACCCGACTGCACGCTGGTGGCAGCGGTCCTCCCGGTCGCTGCTGTGGACCGGCTCTGCTGCCGTGGCTGCCGCGCTGGTCTTCCTCAACTTCATCTACGGCGTGCGCAACCCGACGTTCCCGTCACAGACGATCGACGCCGGCTTCCACTACAACGCAGCCCTCGACGTCCTCGCCACGGGCAAGGCCGACGGCGGAACCGTCGGCGCGGCCTCGGGTGCCCTGACCACGGCGTGGTACCCCCCGCTCTGGCACGACCTCGCCGCGCTCGTCGCCCAGGTCACCGGGGCCAACATGGCTGTCACGGCCAACGCGGTCGGCTGGGCGATCGGTGGCGTCGTCTGGCCGCTGTCGATGGTCTGGATCTGTTCGCGGCTGCTGCCCCACGCCCGGCACATCACCATCTTCGCGGTCGGGCTGGCGAGCGGGGCGATCTCGCTGTTCCCCTACCTGCTGCTGAGCTTCGGGGTGCTGTGGCCCAACGTCCTGAGCCTGGCGGCGCTGCCGGCCGCCGTCGGCTTGGTGATGATGCTCTGCCGGGTCATGGACCGGTCGCCCCACGCCAACGACGACGTCACCGACACCGGTGAGTCCGCCGACGGTGCCGCCCTCGCGCCAGACCAGGCCGCGGCCGCCCGTCGCGAGGCCGTCGTGGGGCGCCAGATCACCTGGTGGACCATCCTGTATGCCGGGTTCGTGGGCTGCATGGGCATGTTCTTCGCCCACCCGGGCGCGATCTTCGCCCTCGGCATCTGGGTCGGCATCAGCGCCGTGATCATCTCGGCCCGCGTCTTCCTGCGGGGTCGTCGTCGGGGCAGGCGCGCGTTGCGCTGGTCGCTGGCGGGGATCTTTGCCGCGTGGGGTCTGGCGGTGCTGCTGTGGTTCCAGATGGACCGGATCAGCGCACTGCGCAACGTCCGCGCGTTCGACTGGCCCGAAATCATGAGCCCGAGTCAGGGCCTCGGCGACGGCCTGACCCTGTCGACCAACATCACGCCGCCGCACTGGTTCTTCGGCGCCTGCGCCATCTGGGGATGCATCCGGCTGGCCCGGGTCCCGCGCCTGCGCTGGCTGCCCCTGTCGTTCGTGTTCCTCGTCTACCTGTGGGTCCTGGACGTCTCCTCCGCTTCCCGGCTGGCGCGCGAGCTGACCGGGTTCTGGTACAACGACCCCCAGCGCGTGGCAGCCCTCCTGCCGGTCGCCGCCGTGCCCCTCGTCGCGCTCGGGATCACGTCGGCGCTGGACTGGTTGGGCACCGCCATCGGGAGACTGGCCAAGGACCTCCGGGGCCGCGACGTGTCGCCGCGCGTGGCGCTGGGCGCCGCGTGCGGGCTCCTGGCCGTCGGCGCCGTGGGGCTGCACCACAACCAGGGCATCGGCGCCGGGGCTGCCGTGCTCCTCGACCGGTACACCAACCACCAGGGTGACCAGAAGCTCGTCAGCTCCAGCAAGCAGCAGCTTGTTCGAGGAGATGGCAACGCTCCTGCCGCCCGGCGGCAAGGTCCTGGGGAGCCCCTTCATGGGGGTGCAGTTCTCCCGCATCTACTCGGGGCACGACGTCGTCATTCACCATCTGAACAACCAGGACAAGCCCGACGTCGAGCTCATCGGCCGGAACTTCAAGAACTTCATGAGCGACAAGGCCGTCTGCGCGGCGGTCAAGCGTGAGCACGTCATCGCCGTGGTCGAGGACTACGAACGCTTCTGGCCCACGGACGCGCGCCAGGAGCGCTTCTCGGGGCTGGAGGACCTGTGGGGCACTCCGGGCCTGAAGTTCAAGGCGTCCTCGGGCTCCTCGCTCCTGTTCACCCTCGCCGACTGCTCCAAGACCGCTTCCTGACCCGCCGAGGTCGCGGGAGGGTAACGATCCCGTGGGGCAGAAGTGAAAGTTGGGACTATTGTCTGGTTTGCTGCCCGACGATGGGTCATCGTGGGCTGGCCACCCCGGTCCGTTGACGGCGCGGGCCCGCCCGACCTGGAGGACACCATGCTCTCGCTGCACCGCCTGCGCCTGATCCAGCGACTGGCCGTCCTGGGTGCGGTCCTCGTCATGCCGGTGGCGGTCGTCGGCCAGCTGCCGGGAGCGAACCCCCACCCCCGTCCCGTCCGGACCACTCGGTCAGAGCTCGCGCTCGCCCCGACTGCGGTGCGGACCCTCGAGGCGGTTGGTGCGACGCCATCGACGACCAGGTCCCAGACACCCCCGACGCCGGCATCGGCTGTCCGGTCCGGGGCGAGATCCGGTGGGCTCAGTCCGGTCGCGACGGTCCGCGACCAGGTCGCCGTGGCGGGGGTGACCTGGGCGCGCGGTGAGCTGGGGGCCGACGACGTGGTCCAGATCAGGGTGCGCAAGGACGGACGGTGGGGGAGCTGGCAGCCCATGGACCATGAGGGCGACCACGGCCCCGACACGGTGGGCCCCGGCGCGGTCGAGAAGACATCCTCCCGCGCTGGCACAGAGCCTTTCGTCGTGATCGGCGAGCAGGTGCAGACCCGGGTGTTCAGCGCGCGGGCAACCCTGCCGCGAGACCTGCGCCTCACGATGGTGGACCCCGGCACCTCGCCGGCCGACGGCACCGTCGGCGCCACGCCTGCGGGGAGCGCGAGCGCCGCGGCAGCGCGTCCGACGATCTACACGCGCGCCCAATGGGGGGCAGACGAGTCCATGCGCAAGGCCGCCCCGCAGTACGCCCAGGTGCAGATGGCCTTCATCCACCACACCGACGGCTCGAACTCGTACACCGCGAGCCAGGTGCCGGCCATCATCCGCGGCATCTACGACTACCACGTGAACGGCAACGGGTGGTCCGACATCGGCTACAACTTCCTCGTCGACCGGTTCGGTCGGATCTGGGAGGGACGGTACGGCGGGGTCGACAAGGCGGTCATCGGCGCACAGACGCTGAACTACAACTCGTGGTCCACCGGAGTGGCCGCGATGGGCAACTTCGATGTCGCCGCGGTGCCCAGTGCCGTCAGCACCGCCATCAGCTCGCTGCTCGCCTGGAAGTTCACGGTCCACGGCATCCCGGCCCTCGGCACCGTCTACGCGCGGGACAAGTATTTCAACCGCATCTCGGGTCACCGCGACGGCTTCCAGACCGCGTGTCCGGGTCGGTACCTGTATGCCGCGCTGCCGGCGATCCGCAGCAGCGTCGCGGCCCGCATGGGCACCCTCAGCCGCACCACGGTGAACCGCGACGTGGACCGAGCCGGGCAGGCCGAGCTGCTCTCCTATGCGACCCCGGCGAGCGGCACTCCCATCGCCGGCCCAGTCCTGGTCCGGCGGTCGGCGCCACGCGACCCGCTGCGCCCGCCAACCCTGCTCGGGAGCAACTGGAACACGGTTCGCAACGCGACACTGACGCCTGACCTCACTGGCGACGGCCATCCCGACCTCGTGGCCCAGGACCCAGCGGGCGACACCCTGCGCGTCTACCGCGGCAACGGCGCGGGCGGGGTGTCCGGCATGGCCACCGTCGGCACGCGTGGCTGGAACAACAAGGTGGCCATCGTCGCCGCGGGGGACCAGAACCGCGACGGCCGCAACGACCTCCTCGGTGTCGGCACCGACGGTGTGCTGGCCTTCTACCCGGGCGCGGGGAACGGCACGTTCGGCCGAGGGGTCCTCGTGGGCTCGGGCTGGGCGGCATACCGCTCGATCACGGGAGCGGGCGACCTCAACGGTGACGGTATCCCGGACCTGCTCGCCGTCCGCAAGAGCGACGGCGCGCTGGTCATGGCCGCCGGGCGGGGCAATGGCGCCATCGCGACCCCGGTCGTGCTGTCTGGTGGCTGGGGTGGCCTGAGCACGGTTCTCGGCGCGGGCGACCTCGACGGCGACGGCCACCTCGACATCATCGGCCGCGACTCCACCGGCGCTCTGCGCGCCTACTACGGCGACGACGCGAACCACCCGGCCCGCTGGAACCGGTGGGGCTCCGGATGGGGTGGACTCGCCCAGCTGACAAGTGGGGTCGACTTCACCGGCGACGGGCGACCCGACCTGCTCGGGGTGGTGCCCACCCAGAACAACGGCACCATGCGCGTGTATGCCGCGGCTGGCGTCGGCCGTGACTTCACCTCGACCACGACCATGCCCGGGACGGCGGGGGCGGACCTGGTGCGGCTCGTCGGCGACATCAACGGTGACGGCTGGGTCGACGCGGTCATGCGGGTCGGGGACACCCTTCAGGTGCTGCCCGGCACGGCCGGCGGAGGCTTCGGGCCCGCGCGGGTCGTCAGCGGCGCGGGCTGGGCCACGATGGTCAAGATCGAGCCGGGAGCCGACCAGGACTCCGACGGGGTGCCTGACCTGCTGGTCACCAATCGGGCTGGGCTGATCCTGCGCTACGGGTTCCGGCGCGACTTCACCCTCAAGCCCGTCGAGGAGCTCGAGCAGGGCTGGAGCACCATCCGCAGCATGACGGGCGTGGGCGCGTTCAACGGGGACGCCAACGGCGATGTCGTGGTTCTCGCCCAGGACGGCACCCTCGCGCTCTGGCGTGGGTCCGGCCCCGCGCCGCTGCTCGACTCCGTCGTGCTGCGCACCGGCCAGACCGACCTCACCCAGATCGTCGGGGTCGGCGACTACAACGGCGACGGCGCTGCGGACATCGTCGCCGAGTCCTCCGACGGCAGGCTGTGGTTGTATGCCGGTCGCGGAGATGGTGGGCTGTGGCCCGGCCGCCAGCCCATGGCAGGCGCACCGGGCGGAGGGCTGAGCATTGGCTGAAGTCCGAGTCGCGAAAGGGTTACGGATGTCCGAGGCTGTGCGTGGAGGCATACGGATGGGGCTTACGGTTACGGCCATGCCCCGAACCCCAGCTGTGCGTCGACTTGCCGTGCTCGCGGTCACCGGCCTTGCGGCCGCCCTCCTGCCGGCAGCCGCGGCGTCGGCAGAGTCACTGCCGGTGCCCCTCGTGCCGAGCACCCAGCTGCTCGGGCACGGGTACGGCCACGGCCACGGCATGTCCCAGTGGGGCGCCTACGGCGCAGCGGTCAAGGGGCTGACCCACCAGCAGATCATGGCGTTCTACTACCCGGGCACTGCACTCGTGTCGACTCCGGCCAGCCCGATCCGGGTCCAGCTCACCGGCGTCATGGCCGGCGAGGTGCGCGTCCGCTACGTGGCCGGACTGCAGCTGACGGCGAACGGCACGACGACGCGCTTGGGCGGTGGCACCTCGGCCCAGCCGGTCGACCGGTGGCGCCTCATCCTTGACGCCGGGGGGACCACCCAGACCCTGCAGTGGCGGATCGGCACCACGTGGACCTCGAGCGGCAGCCTGACCCACCTGGCTGGCCCGGTCACCTTTGCGAACCCGACCACGGGGACGGTGCAGCTCGGTCGCAGCGACGGGCTCATGCGCGCCTACCCCGGCACGCTGTCGAGCACTCCCGTCAACGGCAGTCAGGTCGCGGTCGACAACACGGTGCTCGAGACCTACCTGCGCGGCGTCGTCCCCAACGAGATGCCCGCCTCGTGGCTCCCGGCTGCCCTGCGCAGCCAGGCCATCGCCGCCCGCACCTACGCGGCATACGAAAAGCAGCACCCCAGCTCCTCGGTGTACGACGTCTGCGACTGGGCTGCGTGCCAGGTCTACGACGGCTTCGCCGACTACGACTCGGCCGGCAACCTCGTCGCGAGCAACACCCAGCCCAGCTCCGATGCGGCCATCGCCGCGACGGCCGGGGTGATGGTGAGCTACAACCACGCCGCGGCGTTCACGCAGTTCTCCGCGAGCAACGGGGGCTGGATGACTGCCGGCTCGGTGCCGTACCTCGTCACCAAGGCCGACCCGTACGACGGCGTGGTCGCCAACTCGGGCCACACGTGGACGGTGTCCAGCTCGACGTTCCGCAGCACCCTCCAGAGTGCCTATCCGTCGATCGGGACGTTGCGCACCATGATCGTCAACCGCGACGGCAACGGCGACCTCGGCGGTCGCATCACCACCGTCACGTTGGTCGGCTCGAGCGGCACCGTCAGCGGTGTGACCGGTGAGCAGCTGCGGTCGCTGTTCGGCCTGAAGTCCCAGTGGTTCACCATCACCAACGCCGACTTCCTGCGCAAGGACACCACGGGCGACGGACGACCGGACGTCTTCGGACTCGGCCGCGACGGCGCACTCTGGCGCTTCTCGGCCACTGCGACGGCCGTGACCGCGCCCAGCAGCATCAGCGCAGGGTGGAGCGTCATGAGCCTGATCGCCACGGGTGGCGACCTGCGTAACGTCGGCACGACCGACATGCTCGCCCGCGATAGTCGTGACGGAAAGGTCTACTGCTACCCGGTGCCGGCGACCGGCCAGATGTCGTCGCGCACCGCGGTGACCGCCATCTCCGCCTCCGTCGACCGGCTGACCGGTGTCGGCGACGCCACGGGTGACGGCATCAACGACGTCATCGGCATCGACCGCACCACCGGGAACCTCATGCTCTACCCCGGTACCGGGTCGTGCGCGCTCGGGGCCGGGCGCAACCTGGGCGGTCGTTGGGGCGGGATGGACCGGATCGTGGGCGCGTCCGACACGAACCTCGACGGCCGCGCCGACTTCTGGGTCCGCGAGGCGTCGACCGGATGGCTCTACACCTACCGGTTCAACGGTTCCGGCGCGCTCATCGCGCCGGCCATCCCGGTCAGTGGCGGCTGGAACGGCTACCCCGACCTGGTGGGCGTGGGTGACGTGAACGGCGGCGGTGGAGCAGACCTCCTGGCGCGGGACACCAGTGGCCACCTGTGGCTGTACCCCGGGAAGGGCGACGGCACCTTCGGGACGCGCAACGCCGTGACCGGCGACACGTCCGGGATGCTCGCGCTGCGCTGATCAGCGAGGCGCTGACACGAGCTGGGTGACGAAGTCCGGCTCGGTCTTGTCGCGGACCTCGTCCTCGGTGACGCCGGGGGCGAGCTCGCGCAGGACCAGCCCGGAGGCGGTGACGTCGAAGACGCACAGGTCGGTGATGATGCGCTGGACCACGCCGCGGCCGGTGTAAGGCAGGGAGCACTCGGTGACGATCTTGTAGGACCCGTCCTTGGCGTTGTGCTCCATCAGGACGATGACCTTCTTCGCGCCGTGGACCAGGTCCATCGCGCCACCCATGCCCTTGACCATCTTGCCCGGGATCATCCAGTTGGCGATGTCGCCGGTGGCCGAGACCTGCATGGCCCCCAGGATCGCGGCGTCGACCTTGCCGCCGCGGATCATGCCGAAGCTCGTCGCGGAGTCGAAGAACGAGGCACCCTTGCGCAGGGTCACGGTCTCCTTGCCGGCATTGATGAGATCGGGGTCCTCGTCACCGTCGTAGGGGTAGGCGCCGACGCCGAGGATGCCGTTCTCGGACTGCAGCACGATCTCGACGTCGTCGGGGACGTAGTTCGGGACCAGCGTCGGCAGGCCGATGCCGAGGTTGACGTAGGCGCCGTCGGTCAGCTCCCGGGCCGCGCGGGCCGCCATCTGCTCACGGGTCAGTGCCATCGCTCAGGCCTCCTGCGCGGTCGGGTTGGTGGCGTCGGTGCTGGTCACAGACGGACGGGGCCGGACCGTCCGGCGCTCGATGCGTTTCTCGGCGGCCTGCTCGGCGGTCAGGGGCAGCACCCGGTGGACGTAGATGCCCGGCAGGTGCACCTGGTCGGGGTCGAGCTCGCCCGGCTCGACGAGCTGCTCGACCTCGGCGACCGTGACCCGCCCCGCCATCGCGGCCAACGGGTTGAAGTTGCGGGCGGACTGGTCGAAGACCAGGTTGCCGTGCCGGTCGCCCTTCCAGGCGCGCACCAGGCCGAAGTCGGCGACGATCGCGCGCTCGAGGACGAACTCCTTCTGCACCCCGTCGACCTCGAACACCTTGGTCTCCTTGCGGGGGGAGGACTTCGCCACCGTGCCGTCCGCGGCATACAGCCACGGCAGGCCACCCTCGGCGACCTGGGTACCGGCCCCGGTCACCGTGTAGAACGCGGGTATGCCGGACCCGCCCGCCCGCAGTCGCTCGGCCAGCGTGCCCTGGGGGGTGAGCTCGACCTCGAGCTCGCCGCCGAGGTACTGCCGCTCGAACTCCTTGTTCTCCCCCACGTAGGAGGACACCATCCGCCGGATCCGCCGGTCACGCAGCAGGATGCCCAGCCCCCAGTCATCGACACCACAGTTGTTGGAGATCGCCTCCAGGTCCCTCACCCCCGCGTCATGGATCGCGCGGATGAGCACGCTCGGGATGCCGCACAGCCCGAAACCGCCCACCGCCAAGGAAGCGCCGTCGACGATGCCGTCGATGGCCTCGGCCGTCGAGGAGACCACTTTGTCCATGGCGTGGACTCTATCCGTCGACGCCCCTCGTCCGTTCGGGGGAGGCCTTGGCGAATTCCGTGGTTGTAGTTCGCCGGAGCCCCTTGTGACCACTGTGCACAGATGGGACAAATGTCAGGCCTGCTGCAGAAGTGACCTCTGTGACAGGAGTCCACCCTCGTGCGTCCTCCACCCCGGGACGCCAGCCATGCCAGCGCAGGAGTTGCCCGTGTCTCACCTGGTCCGAGCCCTCGGAGTCATCACGATCCCCGCCTTGACGATCCCGATGAGCCTGGCGAGCGCCGACGCCGCGACGCTACCCCCGCCTCCGTCGAAGTCCCTGCCGAGCGGGCTCGACGTCGCCTCGCCGTACGAGGCCCAACGAATCTGCGACCCCGTCGCCAAGCCGGGCGTACTCGCGTTCGCCACCCTCATGACGGGCTACTACAAGGTCGGCAACACCGGTGGCATCACCCGGAACTGCAACAGCGGGATCACCGAGCACTCCGAGGGCCGGGCCTGGGACTGGATGCTCAGCGTCACCAACCCCAACCAGAAGGCCATCGCCGACGCGGTGACCGCGTGGCTGTCCGCCCCCGATGCCCAGGGTCGGCCGGGGGCGATGGCCCGGCGCTTCGGGATCATGTACATCATCTGGAACCACAAGATGTGGCGTGCCTACGATCCCGCGCGCGGGTGGGCCGCCTACACCGGGTCCGTGCCGCACACCGATCACATCCACTTCTCGTTCTCCTGGGACGGTGCGTACGCCCGGACCTCGTGGTGGACCGGCAAGGCGCTCACCACGATCGACCTCGGACCCAAGGCCCCCACCCCCTCGCCGACTACACCGCCGCAGACCCCGGCGTCGGTCTACTCGATCCTCATGGTCGGGGCGACCGGGCCCGACGTCGCCCTCGCGCAGAAGGTCATCGGCGCCACCCCCGACGGCATCTTCGGCCCACAGACCGAGGCCGCCCTGCGCGCCTGGCAGGGGGTCAAGGGCCTGAAGGTGACCGGCCAGCTCGATGCCGCCACCTGGGCCGCGATGGAGCGGCTCGGCCTGGTCCCGGCCCGCGGGATCGCCGCTGCCCCTGCGCCCAAGCCGGTCACCACCCCTGCGCCCAAGCCGGTCACCACCCCTGCGCCCAAGCCGGTCACCACGCCGACGGCATCGTCCAGCCCGCTCGCGGCATACGCGAAGATGACGCTGCGACGGGGCTCGACCGGCGCCGCCGTGGTGGCGTTGCAGAAGGCGCTGGGCATTGCGGCGGACGGAGACTTCGGGCCCCTCACCGAGGGGGCCGCGCGGGCGTTCCAGACCCGCCGGCACCTGCCCGCGACCGGCATCGTCGGGCCATCGACGTGGGCCGCGCTGATGGGCACCTCGGCCCCTGCGTCCCCGGCGCCGACCCCGGTCGCCTCGCGCAGCACCAGCACCCCGCGAGCAGCGGTCGGCCCCTACGCCTCCGTCATGTCGACCGTGCTGCGGCAGGGCTCGCGCGGCGAGGCCGTCAAGACCCTCCAGCGTGCGCTGGCCACGGTCGCGGTCGATGGCGTGTTCTCGACCCGGACCACGGTCGCGGTCAAGGCGTTCCAGAAGTCTGTCGCGCTGCCCACCACCGGCATCGTCGACGCGAGCGTGTGGCGCGCCCTGGACACCCGGGACCACCCGCTGCGCGCCGAGTACTCCGCGGTGCTGCGCGAGGGCTCACGGGGGGCGTCGGTCACGACCCTGCAGAAGGCGCTGCGCATCACCGCCGACGGCGTGTTCGGCCCGGCGACCCAGGCCGCGGTGAAGGCGCTCCAGGCGCGGGCGAAGCTCGCCCGGACCGGCGTCGTCGCGACGCTCACCTGGCAGGCCCTGGAGAGCGAGCTGCGGCGGCGCTAGAGCGCCAGCGTCACGCCCTCGGCGGTCAGGCGCGCGACCCGGCCACCGGCAGGCTCGGGACCGCGCGAGAGCACTACTGAGCCGTCGACCGCCCACGCGGCGAGCGCGGTCCGCAGCAGCTCACCGAGCTCGGCGGTTGCCGTGTGCACCCGGACTGACTCCGGCCACGCCGCAGCGGGAACCACACTCGCGTATGCCGTCGGCGCGCCATCGGTGGTCAGCGCCGACTCCGCGGGTGAGGGCTCGTCCCACGCACTGAACTGGTCGGCATACGTCGCGAGCTCGCGGGCCTCGTCCATCACCCCGGGTGGCACCGGAGCAGCTGCCGACCGGGCCAGCGCCGGCAGCGTGACCAGCACGGCCGGCGTGTCGTCGGGCCGCACCAGGGCGAGGTCGTCGGTGACGAGCAGGTCGTGCGACGCCCCGTCGAGCTGCACCGTGGCGCCTACCGACCACACCGCCAGGGACCAGTACAGCGCGCGCCAGTGTGGGGGCAGCACCAGCTGGACCCGGCTGCCGGGGCCGAGGTCCCACTCGTCCTGGAGGGCGTTGGCGGCCTTGCTGACCCAGTTGCCGAGGACCTTGGCGCTCAGCTCGATGCGCTCGCCGCTGGTGGGGCCCGGTGTGTCGTCGTAGAAGGTCACCCGCGGCCGAGCGGGATCCGACCGGAGCATGGCGGCCAGCAGGTCCGGTGGGGTGCGCATGGGCCCAACCCTATGGGCGCTAGCGTTGCGCACTGTGACCAGCCGCGCGCCCCGCAGCTACCCGTACGCGCCGGACCCTCGCGACCTGCCGCTGCTGCCGGGAGAGGCGTGGGGTGGGCTGATCCTCACCCGCCTCGTGGTCGCCGCGGGGCTGTGGCTCGTGCTCGGCTCGGCGGCCGCCGCGGTCCTGGCACTCTCCGGGGTGTGGCAGCCGTGGGTCGCGCTGCCCACCCTGCTCGTCCTCGGCGCGGTCGCTGTCTGGGCGTCGGCGTGGGTGCGGTCCCAGCCGCTGCCGGTGTGGAGCGCCGTCGCGATGCTCGTGGTCGCCGTGGGCGCAGCGGTGTGGGCCGGCAGCACCCACTCCGAGCAGGTGCTGCCGAGGCGTGACTCGGGCAGCTACCTGCAGTCCGCCATCGAGCTGGCCTCCGGCCACGCGCGCCCGATCGAGGTGCCACCGGACTCCGTGGGCGGCTCCGGCGTGCTCGCCATCCAGGGAATCACGCTGCGCAGCCCGGCCTTCTACGCCGTGGGCACGCCGCAGCACCCCGAGATCCAGCCGCAGTTCCCGATCGGCACGTCTGCCTGGTACTCGGTCGCCTGGTGGCTCGGCGGTGCGGGCGCGACGTTCTGGGCCCCCGCGGTGCTGTTCGGGCTGACCGTGCTGGGCGTGGGGTTGCTGGGCTGCCTGCTGGCCGGACCGCGCTGGGGGCCCCTGGCGGCCATGGCGACCGGCCTGGTCTTCCCGCTGGTGCACGTGGCCCGCTCGACGTACTCGGAACCGGTCTCGCTGCCCGTGCTCGTGGCCGGCATCATCGCCATCACCATGGCGGCCCGCGGGGCGCGAGTGGTCGACGTCGCCGCCGCCCGCGGCGCCGCGGTGGTCGCAGGCGTGCTCATGGGTGGAGCCGTGCTCATCAGGGTCGACGCCCTCCGCGAGGTGGTCCTGCTCGTGCCGGTCGTGGTCCTCGCGGTCCTCCAGCGGCAGGTGCACGCCCGGGCGCTCGCCCTCTCGACGGCGATCTCGACCGTGCTGGCCTTCGGGCTCACCGGCCTCACCTCCGGGCAGTACCTCGGCTCGATCGCAGGGTCGTTGCTGCCGCTGGTCGCACTGGGAGTCGCGGTCTGCGTCGCCGGAGCCGTACTGCTGGCGGGGGCGCGGCGGGGCTGGACCATGCCGCTGCTCGTGCAGGCGTGGCTGCCCAGGGCGCTGGTCGCCCTGGTTGTGGCCGGGGGAGCGCTGCTGGCCAGCCACCCCCTGTGGCAGACGGTGCACCAGTCGGCGGCCGACCCGGGCTCGCGGGTCGTGGCCGCGCTCCAGGCCATGCAGGGGCTTCCGGTCGACGGCGGCCGCACCTATGCCGAGCACTCCGTGCAGTGGATGTCCTGGTGGGTCGGTCCGGTGTCCCTCGTCATCGCCCTCGTGGCCATTGCTGTCCTCGCCCACCGGGCCGCCACGTGGTGGATCGAGGGACTGGAGCTGCCCGCCTGGATGGGGGCGGCGGTGGTCGGGGTCGGGTCGACCCTCCTCACGCTCTACCGACCCGGGATCACCCCCGACCACCCGTGGGCCGACCGGCGGCTGGTCATCGCCCTGCCGACCGTCGTGCTGCTGGTCGTGGCGAGTGCCGCGGTCCTCTCGCGCTGGTCGACCCGGCGCCTGCCGTATGCCGCGATGCTGCTCCTGAGCTTCGGGTGCGCGGCCTCGCTCGTGGTTCCCGCAGCGCTGGCGTCGCTGCCCCATGCGGGCGAGCGGGTCGAGCTGGGCGAGCTCGATGCGGTCGACCAGGTGTGCAGCCAGTTCCGGCCCGGGGACGTCGCGCTGATGGCCGACTCGCGCGCCGTCAACGAGTGGCCGCAGGTCCTGCGCGGCTACTGCGGGGTGCCGGCGTTGTCCACGACGGCGGCCCTGCGCGACGACCCGTCGGCCTTCAACGCCGCCATCACCCAGGTGGGGCAGGCGGTCCGAGCCCGTGGCGGCCGGCTGGTCCTCGTGGCTGCCGACTCGACCACGTCGCTCACCAGGGTCGGCCTGAGGTCAGCCGTCGTCGGAGTCGACGTGCACGTGCGCGAGGACGCCCGCCTGCTCGAGCAGCGGCCGGACCACCTCGTGGACCTGCCCGTCACCGTGTGGCTGGGCCCGACCAGCTGAGCCGCGCGGCGGCATACCGTCGACGCCTGGGTGCCTGGACGGACGTCGGGCGGGGGGCGAACGCGCCGTAACGCCTGCGTGGGGCGGCCCGCGGTGGCTAGCCTCGAGCTGTGAGCCTGGACTTCCGAGCCCTGACCGAGGCGGACTTCGACGCGATGCAGGACATCCGCGTCCGGGCGTTCGGCCCGATGCCCGACTCCGGTGCCGAGCGATGGCGGGCCATCAACCTCGACCTGTTGGCGCAGCGGCGCCTCTTCGGCGTCTTCGACGGCAGCGAGCTCGCCGGCTGCGGCAAGGCTCGCGGGTTCGAGCAGGCCTGGCACGGCCGCCTCGTGCCGACGGCCGGCATGGCCGGGATCACGGTGCTGCCCGAGTTCCGCGGCAGGGGTGTGGGCACCCTGTTGATGCGCGGGCTGGCCGAGCGGTCGGTCGCCCGCGGCGAGCCGCTCTCCGCGCTGTTCCCCGCCACGGTCCCGGTCTATCGCCACCTCGGGTGGGAGCTCGTCGGTGCGCAGAGCCGGTTCGCGCTCCCGGCCGCCCAGCTGCGGGTCCTCGGCGGGTCGGTGCGCCCCGTGCGGGCGACCCCTGCCGACGTCGACCGGCTGGTGACCCTGTGCCGGGACGGGTTGCGGCGCACGCGCAGCAGTGGACCTATTCCGTGGTCGGAGCAGGACTGGCAGCGTCGGCTCACCGACCCGACCTCGTTCGTCTACTGCACCGACGACGGCCTGGTCGTCTACGAGTGGGACGGCACCGACCTGTCGGTCGACCTCCTCTGGGCCGCCAGCGAGGACAGCATGCGCAGCCTGTGGTCGCTCGTCGGCTCGGGGTCGTCGATCGCCAGGACCGTCTACGCCCACCTCTCCCCGGAGGACCCGCTGTTCTGGGCGCTGCCCGAGGAGGCCGGTCACGCGGTGACCCAGCACGGCTGGATGCTCCGGGTGCTCGACGTGCCCGGAGCGCTGGCCGCGCGGGGCTACCCCGCCGCCGTGGAGGCGTCGGTCGTCGTCCGGGTCGACGACTCCGAGAGCGCGGCCAACTCACGCACCTGGCGGCTGGAGGTCAGTGGCGGCGCCGGGCAGCTCCAGCCCGTCGACGACGCCCCCTCGGCCCTTGCGCTGTCGGCCCGCGGACTGGCCGGCCTGTATGCCGGTCGGCCGGTGGCCGCGTTGCGGCGCGCCGGCCTGGCTGGGGAGAGTGAGAGCTACGACGAGGTCGCGGACGCGGTCTTCGCCACGTCGGTCGCCTACCTCACCGACTACTTCTGAGCGGCCGGTCAGCGACGGGGCCGGATCAGCGACGGGCGCCGGTCAGCGACGGGCCTGGGTCAGCGACGGGCGAAGGCGTCGGCCGCGTGGCGGCGCACCGCGGCATACGTCCCACGGTCCGCGGCGACGATGATGCCGGGCGTGAGCGTCGTTGGTGCGTAAGGGGTTCCGTCGGTGTGCCCAACCACGCCACCGGCTTCGGTGACCATCAGCGCGCCCGGGGCGTGGTCCCACGGACTGTTGCGGGCGTAGAGGATGTAGTCGGCTGCGCCCTCCATGAGCCGCGGGTAGTCGACGCCGCAGCACACCCATGAACCCAACAGGGCGGGCAGCGAGCCGAGGGAGTGGCCACGCAGCGGCCAGATCGACGTCACGCCGCGCGGCGCCACGCCCTCGGCCACTGGTTCGCGGGTGACGCGCTCGCCGTTGCGGTAGGTGCCGGCGCCCTTCTCGGCGACCCAGGCCACCTCGTGCTCGGGCTGCCAGATCCACGCCCGCACCGTCTCGCCGTGCTTGACCTCGCTCACCATGACCGCGTGGTCGGGGGAGCCGTGGACGAAGTTCTTCGTGCCGTCGACGGGGTCGACGGTGAAGGCGTGGTCGGCCGTGACGTAGCGATCGAGGGTGCTCGGGTCGGCCGAGGTGCGCTCCTCGCCGAGGATGAACGCCCCGGGGTATGCCGCGGAGAGCTCGCGGGTGAGGATCGCCTCGGACTCGTGGTCGGCCACGGTCACGAGGTCGCCGGGGTTCTTCTCCATCACCTCGCCATCGGCCAAGGAGCGGAACCGGGGCGTGATGACCTCGGCTGCGACGGTCTTCATCAGGGTCAACACGCGCTCGGAGTCCACGCGCCCACGGTTCCACACCCGCAGCCGGAGGTGAAACCCGGCCCCGCCAGCTGGTCGGCAGCTCGCGGGCGGCTCGTGGGCAGCATCCTCCGTGCGATCACCCGGATGATGCTGCCCACGAGCGCGGCGCAGCGCCCTGTGGATGACCGCAGCCGTCGTGTCGGCGGATCGGACACGCTGAGGAAGTGCCCATCGACTGGCGGACCCTGCGGGTCGCAGCTGACCTGCAGGCGGGTCTGCTCACCCGTCGCCAGTGCCGTGATGCGGGCCTGACCGATGAGGCGCTGCAGTGGCGAGTGTCCAGCCGGCGCTGGTCGCGCTGGTACGACGGCGTCTACCTCACCACCCCGGGTCGCAACGACGTCCAGGTCGCGGCCGTGGCTGCGCTTGTTGTCGGCGCTGTCTGGCGACGCGGCTGCCGATGCGGCCCTGTGCGGCCGCAGTGCCGCCCACCTGTGGGGTCTCGAGCGTCGCGCGCCGTCACCCGTCGAGCTCGTGGTGCCTCACCGCCGGTTCGTGGTCGCGCCTGACGGCGTACGCATTCGCAGGTCCCGGCGCTGGGACGATCTCGTGGACGATCGGGCCTACCCCTGGCGGACGACCGTGGCGGCGACGGTCCTGGACGTTGCCGCCGTCTCGACGCTGACGAATGCGCTCGCGCTCGTGGCGAAGGCCGTCCACCAGGAGCTCGTCACGACCGCCGCACTCTCCCAAGAGCTCGCTCTCCGCCGCGGACATCGCCACGGCGCGCTGTTGCGTTCAGCGCTCCAGGACGTCGACGACGGCGGGCAGAGCGGGGCGGAGCTGCTCTGCATCCGCGACGTCGAACGCGCCCATGGCCTGCCCCGCGCGACCCGTCAACAGGTCAGCGACCTGGGCCAACGCCGCTACCACGACAACGAGTACGACGCATACGGCCTCATCGTCGAGGTGGACGGGCGGCTCGGGCACGAACAGTGGGGTGACCGAGTGCGCGACGGGCGACGCGACCGTCAGCTGCTCGCCACGCGCCGGGCGACTACTCGGGTCTTCTGGCAGGACGTGGCGGTCGAGCCGTGTGTGACTGCGCTCGACATCGGCCGCATCCTGCAGGACCGGGGCTGGGCGGCCGGACCGCGCGCGTGTCGCCGACCTGACTGCGCGCTACGCGGCTCGCGGGCAGCATCGTCCGTGTGATGACCCGGACGATGCTGCCCGCGAGCAGTTCTCCGCCGCGTTGGCGGCGCCGCGCCCCGCGACGGGTAGGCTCCTCGCGAGATGAGCGAACACCCCAGCACCGGTCCGGCCGCCACGGCCCCCGTCACCGAGCAGATCCCCACCGGGCAGATCCCTGGGCCCGCGCCGGTGACCGAACGGCTCCGCACGGAACACGTGCACCCAGCGGACGCGGCATACCTGCCCAGCACGGCGGCGACCCCGGCGAGTGCGCACGAGGCTGACAAGCCGTACGTCACCATCGTCCTGCCCTGCTACAACGAGGGCGAGCACGTTCTCCAGGAGATCGAGCGCATCACGGCGGCGATGAACTCGAGCGAGTTCACCTACGAGCTGCTCTGCATCGACGACGCCTCGACCGACAACACCCTCGAGGTGCTCGAGGACGCGGCCACCCGGTACGCCAACCTGCGGGTCATGCCGTTCCGGCGCAACGGCGGGTCGGGCACCGCGCGCCGCATCGGCACCCAGCAGGCCCACGGCGAGATCGTCGTGTGGACCGACGCCGACATGACCTACGAGAACGAGCGGATCCCCGAGCTGGTCCGCATCCTGCGCGACGACGAGTCCTACGACCAGGTCGTCGGCGCGCGCACCACCGAGGAGGGCACCCACAAGTGGGCCCGGGTCCCGGCGAAGTGGCTGATCCGCAAGATCGCCGAGAAGCTCACCAACCAGACGATCCCCGACCTCAACAGCGGGCTGCGTGCGTTCCGGCGTGAGGTGTCGCTGCCGTACCTGCGACTCCTGCCGCCGGGGTTCAGCTGCGTCACGACGATCACGCTCGCGTTCCTGTCCAACCAGCACGACATCAAGTACGTGCCGACGTCCTACGCCAAGCGGGCCGGCGTCTCCAAGTTCCACTTCGTCCGCGACGCCTACCGCTACATCCTCCAGGTGCTGCGCATGGTCATGTACTTCGACCCGCTCAAGGTGCTGATGCCGCCAGCCTTGTGGCTCATCGTCATCGGGGTGGTCAAGGGCGTCGTCGACATGGTGCGCCACCCGTTCTACTTCCCGGCCAGCACCGTCCTGCTGGTCGTCAGTGGCATCCTCATCGGCTCGCTCGCCCTGCTCTCCGACCTCGTCGTGCGATCTCGCCCCGGCGTCTGAGCGGGCCGGAGTCGCCAGAGTGAGCAGCTCCGCGTCCCTCAAGGTCGCAGTCGTCGGGCCGACGCACCCCTACAAGGGTGGGGTGGCCGCGCACACGACCACGCTGGCCCACGAGCTGGCCGAAGCCGGCCACGACGTGACGTTGGTGTCGTGGTCGCACCTCTACCCGTCCAAGCTGTACCCCGGCGAGCAGGCCGTGCCGGGCGGCTCAGCCGACGTGCCCCCGTTCCCACGCACGGTGCGCGCCCTGAGCTGGGCCCGTCCCGACACCTGGGTGCGCACCGGGCGGCGGCTGCGCGGGTTCGACGCGATCGTCGTCATCCACGTGATCCCCGCGGTGGTGCCGGCCCACCTGGTCCTCCTGCGGGCGGCGGGCGCCGGGCGTCCTCGGACGACGACGGCATCCACCGGCCGGCCGCGCACCGTGGTGATCGCGCATAACGTGCTGCCCCACGAGACCCACGTGGGTGACCGCGAGCTCATGCAGCGGCTTGTTCCAGCGGGTCGACGCCGTGCTCGTCCACAGCGACTCCCAGGCCAAGCTGGCCTACGAGCTGCATGCGCCCAGGGTGTCGGTCACCGACCTGCCGCCGCACCTGCCCGGTGGCGCCCCCGTCGAGCGCGCCGACCACGACGGACCGCCGCGGCTGCTCGCCCTGGGGATGGTGCGCGACTACAAGGGCGTCGACCTCCTCATGGAGGCCCTGGCGCAGGTGCCCGGGCCGACCCTGACCGTCGCCGGCGAGATGTGGGGCGCGAGCGGTGAGCGCGTCAAGGAGCTCGCCCAGGACCCGCGGCTGCGCGACCGGGTGCAGGTGCACGGCGGATACGTCCCGGCCGACCGGCTCGCCCCGCTGCTCGCGGCCCACGACGTCCTGGCCCTGACCTACCGCACCGCGACCGCCTCCCAGAACGTCTTGCTCGGCCAGCAGCACGGCCTCGCCGTACTCGCCTCGGACGTCGGCACCTTCGGCTCGCAGGTGCGCGACGGGGTCGACGGGCTGCTGGTCCCAGCGGCTGATCCCGAGGCGCTGGTCGCCGCCCTCGAGCGGCTCGCCGAACCCGGGTATGCCGCGCGGCTCCGGTCCGCCGTGCGCCCGCCGGACCTGTCCGGGCCCTGGGCGCGCTACGTCGGCACGATCGAGGCGCTGGCCGCGGTCGAGCCCGCCGCCGAGTCCGGCCTCGAGCCCGGCCTCGAGCCCGCCCACGCCCACGGGTCGCAGGGCGACGCGAGCGGGCCCCGGGCGGTCGCCGGCCACCTGACCCACCGGGTCGGTGCCGCCGTGCGCGGCCTCGTGGCTGCCTCGCGCCCCGAGGTCGAGGTCGACCGGGCTGACCTGCCGGAGTGGATCCGCGCCTCCGACATCCTGGCCGACGGCGACGATGCCGACGAGGCCAAGGCCTTCGCCCGCAGTCTCGGGCTGCCGCGGGGTGGTGACGCCATCGCGGCGTGGGCCGCGCTCGGCGCCCTCGCCGCCATCGTCCGGGTGCGCGACGACGGTCGCCGCAGCGCGGTGATCGTCGACGAGTCGGGTATCCGGTCGCCGCTGTCGCGGTGGGCGCGGGCGATCGGCTTCGCGCCGGTCGAGCTCGAGCTGACCGGCCACCGGTCGTCGGTCGAGGTGCTCGACGTCGACACGGCCTCGCTCGACGTCATCGTGCGGCTGCACCCCGGCGGATGCGATGCCGACGACATCGACGAGGCGATGAGCCAGGCGTCCTGGGCGCTGCGGTCGGGCGGCCTGCTCTGCGTGACCCTGCCCATCGGCGGTTCAGAGGCGGAGGGTGCGCTCAGTCCCGCCGACGTCCGCGCGGTCCTGGCGCGGGCCCACGACCTCGGCTTCGTGCTCGTCGGCGACGTCGACGGCGACATCACCGGCCGGATGCGCCACGCCTCCGACGGCGCGACCCGCGCCGACGCGGCATACGGCCTGCTGCGCCTGACCCTCCGACGGCGCTGATGACCCGCGCTCGGCTCCTCACCACCTTGCGCATCGCGCTCGCCCTCCCTCGTCGTGGCCGCGGTCGGGGTCGCGGTGGCCCGCAACTGGGCCCAGGTATCCCTGGACATCGGCAAGGTCCGGCTGCCCGACCTGCTGCTGGCCGCTGCGCTGATCTCGCTGGCGCCCGTGCTGACCCTGCTGGCCTGGCGCCGGATCCTCGCCGACCTCGGGTCGCCGCTGCACCTCGCGCCCGCCGGAGGCATCTTCTTCGTCGGGCAGCTCGGCAAGTACCTGCCCGGGTCGGTGTGGTCGATCGTCGCTCAGGCCGAGATGGGTCTGAAACTCGAGATCCCGCGCCGTCGGTCGGCCGTGGTGGGGCTCATCACGATCGGCCTGGCCGCGATCTGCGGCTTCCTCGCGGGCGTTCCGGCGTTGCCGCTGCTGCTGTCGCGCAGTGCGACCTCCTCGACGGGTTGGGTGCTGCTCCTCGCGCTACCGCTGGTCGCGATCGCGTTCTGGCCCCGCCTGCTCAACTGGGGCATCGCGCTGGGGTTGCGGCTGCTGCGTCGCGAGCCCCTCGAGCACGAGCTTTCGGGGCGCGCGGTGTTCTTCTCCTCTGCCTACCTGATCGCCGCCTGGGTCTGTTCGGGGCTCCACGTCCTGGTGCTCGCCCGCGCAGTCTCCGAGGGCCGGGCCACCGGCGGCCATCTCGTCGTCGCCACCGTGGCCGGGTTCGCGCTCGCCTCGGCGCTGTCGATGTTCGCCGTCCTGCTCCCCGCCGGGGTCGGCCTGCGTGAGGGGCTCCTGGTGCTGCTGCTCGCCCCGCTGCTCTCGACCCCGGGCGCGGCTGCCGTGGTGGTCCTGGCCCGCTTCCTCAGCGTGCTGTCCGACGTCGTGTTCGCCCTGATCGGCTGGGCTTGGGCGCGCTCGCACCACCTCCTCACCTCCCGCCCGGAGCGCGAGCACGACCACCTGGTCGCCGAGGAGGACCCGATGCCCCCGACGAATGCCCGCTAGATTGCGCCGCATGCCCTTTTCCGACGAGACCGATCCCGCCCCGCAGGTTGCCGCCCCACCCGGGGGCCGCCTGCTCGCGGTGGCCAAGCGCGGTGCCGAGCACGTGCTGTGGGCCCGCGTCGCCGTGCAGCGGCGTGCGGAGACCCGCCGGGGGTATGCCGCGTCGCGCCCCGTGCCGACCGTGGTGCCCCCCACCGGCCTGCTCCGCAGCGAGGCCATGTGGCAGGCCGCGACCGAAGAGGCGCGCCGCCTGCGGCTGCCGCTGCACCGCGACCTGCCCAAGAACTGGGACGCGTTGGGTGCGGTCGGGGCGGTGCTCAGCCTCGCCGACGACGGCTCGCGCACGGCCCGGGTCATGGATGCCGGCAGCGCGCGGTACTCACCGGTGCTGCCCTGGCTGAGGCTCTACGGCCTGGGCACCGCCCCGGGGTCGCTGCTCGGCATCAACCTCGAGTTCGGCGAGGAGGTGCGCCGCGACGGCGTGGTCTTCCGCCACGGCGACGTCACGGCGACCGGGCTGCCGGACGGCTCGCTCGACGCCATCACCTGCATGTCTGTCGTCGAGCACGGTGTGCCGCTCGAGCCGTTCCTGCGCGAGTCCGCCCGGGTGCTGCGCCCCGGTGGTGTGCTCTGCGTGTCCACCGACTACGACCAGCAGCCCCCCGACACCACGGGCCGCACGGCATACGGCAGCGAGGTGCACATCTTCAGCCCGGAGGACATCCGCGCGCTGGTGGCGACGGCTGATGCGTGCGGACTCGACCTCGTGGGCGACCTGTCGACGTCGGACTCCTTGTCGCACGAGGAACGCCCGGTCCACTGGGACCGCGTCGGCCTCGACTACACGTTCATCCTGCTGACGTTCCGCCGCCGCTGAGGCGCGTCGCGCAGCCGGGCGAGACCGGCCGGGTCACGCTCCGCCGGGCTCCTGGGTGTTGGTCATCGGGTACTTCTTGATGAAGTCGACGACCACCTGACCCGAGAGGCCGCCGCACATCTCGCGGTGGCCGGCATCGGCGGCCCAGTGGACCAGCGCGTAGGGCTTGTTGGCGGGGAAGGTGCCGCGGCTCGCGTCCCACTCGACGACCTTGAACTTGCCGCTGGAGTCCGGCTCCGCGTTGGCCTTGTCGGCGATGGTCCTGAGGAGGGTGGTGTCCTTCACCTTGGAGCCGTCGTACCAGAGGATCGTGTAGCCGTGCTCGAGGTTGTGCACCAGCGTCTCGACCACCGGGCGGTCGGCCGCGGTGTAGAAGTCGCGGCCGCTGACATCGGGGCTCACGAAGTGCGGTCCGTGGCTCGGCGGCACGGTGTCGTACTTGACCGAGGTGACCTTGGACTGGGCGGTGCCCGGTCCGACGTGCTGGGCCTTGCCACCGCCGACGTCCGTGGTCACCGGGTCGCAGGAGGCCGCGGCGACCGACACCCCGAGTCCGGGCAGCTGCTTGGACTTCGCGTCGCTGATCGCGTAGGCGACGACGCCCCCGAGGGCGCCGAGCAGGACGACGCAGCCGACGACGATGGCGGCGACGACCTTGCGCTCCTTGGCCTTCTGCTGCTGCTGGATCTCGGCCAGTCGGGCCTTGCGGTCCTGGCTTGCTCGCTTGTTGCTCACGGGTTCCTCGGTGGTTCTCGGGGCGGTGGACGTCGCGCAGAGTCTACGGGGACCACGTGCGGGCGTTGTCGGGAGAACGCGTCAGACTGTCCTGGTGTCCCCGCAGCCCGAGCTGACCCGTGTCTGGAGTCCGGGCCGCCCCACGTCTGTGGGGCTCATCGTGTCGATCTTCCGTCGCGGGGGCGGTGACCCCACGTTCCAGCCGGATCGCGGCGAGGGGTGGTGGCTCGGGCTGCCCACGCCGCAGGGGCCCGCGACGCTGCGCCTGGTGCAGCGCTCCGATGCTGGCGCGGTGATGGCGAGCGCCTGGGGTGAGGGGGCCGCCTGGGCGCTCGACCAGGTGCCCGCGCTGCTCGGGGCTGACGACGACGATAGCGACTTCGTGAGCCACCACCCGCAGGTGGCGCGGGCCCACGCGCGGTATGCCGCGTGGCACGTTCCGCGTTCAGGGCTCGTCCTGCACGCCCTGGTGCCGGCGGTCATCGAGCAGAAGGTCACCGGGCAGGAGGCGTTCGGCGGCTACCGCACCCTGGTGCACCGCTACGGGTCGCGTGCGCCGGGCCCCGGCGCCGACCGTCGGCTGTGGGTCGCGCCGGCTCCTGCCGGGTGGGCGGCGATCCCGTCGTGGGAATGGCTGCGCGCCTCGGTGGACGGCGCCCGGTCGGGGACGGTCGTGCGCGCCGCCCGGGTGGCCGGCCGGCTCGAGGAGTGCGTCAGCCTGCCGCAGGAGGCGGCCTCCGCGCGGTTGCGTGCCGTGCAGGGCATCGGGGTCTGGACGGCCGCCGAGGTGGCGCAGCGGGCGCTGGGCGACCCGGACTCGCCCAGCTTCGGCGACTACCACGTCGCCAAGAACCTCACCTGGGCCCTGACCGGTGAGGTGCTCGACGACGACGCGATGGCCGAGCTGCTCGAGCCCTACCGCGGCCACCGCTACCGCGTGCAGCGGCTTGTTGGAGCTGGACGGCGCGATGCGACCGCGACGCGGACCGCGGATGGCTCCTCGCACCCACCTGCCGACCCGCCGGTAGCGACCCCGCACGAGGGTGCCTGCTCCCGGCTCAGCGGCCGCGCGGTCGCTCGCGGATGGCCAGGTCGACCTCGAGGCGGCCGGTCTGTGCCGGGACCTCGGCGGCGAGGGCTTCGAGGCCTTCTCCCCACAGCGCCACCTCGAGCCGGGTCACCGCGACCCCGAGGTCGTATGCCGTGGGCGCGCTCACCCGGACCGTGGTGCCCCCGGTGTCGATGCCCGCCTCGGGGGCGCCGTGCAGGGCGACGGCGACGGCCCGGGAGAGGCGGGCAGGCAGGTCCTCGGGTGCGACGGAGGCGATCCCGGCGTCGTGCGCGTCGGCGCTGCCTGGCTCGATGCCGAGGGCGGCGCGCACGGCCTCGGCCCGCCCGTAGTCGAACCAGTCCTCACGCCCCGTCCGGACCAGGCTGCGCGCCCCGTCGCCGGGCTCGGCACCGGCCCAGGACGTCCCGCGGACGATGGCTGCAGGGGTCGCGTCGGCCTTGCCCTTGACCAGGTCTGCCGCCGCAGCCAGCTCGTCGGCGAGCGCCCGCGCGGTGACGCTGAGCGGCTGCCCGTCCGCATCCGTAGCGCCACGCAGGTCGTCCATGACGCGGACGCCCGCTGCACCCAAGGCGAAGTCCGTCTGGCCCGACCGCCACGGCCGGCCCGCGGTGTCGCTGACCACGACGCCGAGGGTCGTGAGCCCGGTCGCGGCCAGCAGAGCGCCGCGCAGGTGCTCGGCTTCGGCGTCGGGATCTGACGGGAGCAGGAGCACCCCGTCGCGCCCGCCGGTGTTCGAGGCATCCACCCCCGCGGCAGCCATCACCGGCCCGGCGACCGACTCGACGATCCGGGTCACCCGGTCACCCGAGGCGCGCTCGGCCACCACGCGCACCGTGCTGTCCGCGACTGCCGACTCCCGGTCGGCGGTGGGCGCCCACAGGCCACGCGACTTCGAGACCACCTTGCTGGAGACCACCATGATGTCGCCGTCCACCAGGGCAGCAGCCCCTTGCGCGGCGGCGACGACGAGCGCCGCGAGGTCGTCGCCATGGCGCACCTCGGGAATCCCGGTCAGGGGGATGACGGTGACGTTGACCCCAGTGCGGTCTGGCACGGGCTCAGCCGCGCTTGGTCTCGAGGGCCAGGTCCAGGGCTGCCCCGGCGATCTGCGCCGCGGCGGCACGGTCGGTCATCAGGAGCGGACGACCACGCACCTGGGCACGCGGCAGCCGGACCGACGCGGCGTCCTCCTGCGACACCAGCCAGCCGTCGAGGAAGTCCTCGTAGAGCCCCGCCACGGCGCCGGCGGTGCACTCGACCCCGATCGCCGCGAGGCACGCGTCGGCGTGGCCACGCACCGGCATACCCCCGATGATCGGTGAGACGCCGACCACGGGAGCAGCGGTGCCGCGCAACGCATCTCGCACCCCGGGGACGCCGAGGATGATGCCGATCGAGACGACCGGGTTGCTGGGCGGCAGGAGCACCACGTCGGCGTGGCGGATCGCGTCGAGCACCCCCGGCGCGGCGGTCGCGCGGTCCATGCCGACGGCCACGAAGCGCTGGGCCGGCAGCGACGCCTGCATGCGTACCCACCACTCCTGGAAGTGCACGGCGCGCTGGCCGTCGGCGTCCTCGACGACGACGTGGGTCTCGACGGGGGAGTCGCTCATCGGCAGCACGGTCACGCGCTGGTCGGGCAGTCCCCACCGCTGGGCGAGCCGTGTGGTCGCCTCGGACAGGGACAGGCCCTGGGCCAGCCACTGCGACCGGGCGATGTGGGTGCCGATGTCGAGGTCGCCGAGGGCGAACCACTGGGGTGTGGCGCCGTATGCCGCCAGCTCGCCCTGGACGCGATGGCTCTCGTCCGCGCGGCCCCAGCCCTGGCCCTCGTGGATGCCGCCTCCGAGGGTGTAGAGGAGCGTGTCGAGGTCGGGGCAGACCCGCAGCCCGAACAGGCTGATGTCGTCGCCGGTGTTGCCGATGATGGTGAGCTCGCTGTCGGCGAGGTCCGGGGTGGCGTCGAGGTGGGTGCGGAGTCCGCGGAGGAACCGGGCGCCGCCCACCCCTCCGGCCAGGGCCGTGATACGCATGGCCGCAGTCTTGCAGTCCGCGCACCCCCGCCCGGCACGGGGGACGCCACGCCGTATCAAGGTTCATCCGATCGGGCAAATATCAGACTTCCGCTTGACTAACCACGTATGACACGCGTGTAATTCCATTGTTGTGACGTTCCCGTCACGGCAGCGGCGTACCGGGTCGAGGAGGAAGCCGTGCAGGAACTGCAGCTGATCACCCTGGAGGGTGACGAGGAGGAGCTCTCCTGGCAGGAGCGCTCTCTGTGTGCACAGACGGACCCCGAGGCGTTCTTCCCAGAGAAGGGCGGCTCCACCCGCGAGGCCAAGAAGGTCTGCGTCGGGTGCGAGGTGCGGGCCGAGTGCCTGGAGTACGCCCTGGCCAACGACGAGCGGTTCGGGATCTGGGGCGGCTTGTCCGAGCGCGAGCGGCGCAAGCTCAAGAAGCGTGCGGTCTAGCCGCCGGTCGGCGGCTCCGCCCGTGACAAGCGCATGACGCTTGCCCCGTCCCATGCTGTGACCGACCCGCCCGCAGCCGGCTCGACGCCGACTGTGGTGAGCGTGACCGCCGTGCTCGTCCTGCACGGACCCCTCACCGCCCTGCCGGAGACCCTCGACTCGCTCGCCCGCCAGACCCGCAGCCCCGAACGGCTCGTCGTGGTCGACCCCGGTCTCGACGGCTCGGCCGTCGAGACCGTGCGGGCCCACCGGGGCCTGTCCGAGGCGATCCCCTCGATCCGGTTCGTCACCGTGGAGCGCCGCGCCACCACCGGGTACGCCGCGCGCGTGGCACTTGCCGACACCTCGGATTCCTTTGCAGCACAGGCCGATTCGCTCCCCGCTGTGGTCGAGCACGTCTGGGTGCTCACCGCCGACAGCGCCGCGGCGCCGACCACCCTGGCGCGGCTGGTCGACGCGGTCCGGCGCTCGGCCTCGGTCGGGGTCGCCGGCCCGAAGCTGCTGGTCTGGGACCAGCCCGGCGCCCTCCGCGCGGTGGGCCACCAGCTGACCCGTAGCGGCCGGGTCGTCCCGTCTCCCACCCCGGGTGAGCCCGACCAGGGTCAGTACGACCGGCGCAGCGACGTGCTCGCCGTGCCGACCACGGGGATGCTCGCCGAGCGGTCGGTGTTCGAGGGCCTCGGTTGGCGGGACGCCACCTTGGGCGAGTTCGGCTCCGAGGTGGACTTCGGCTGGCGGGCCCAGCACAGCGGTCGCCGGGTCGTGGTCGTGCCGCGGGCGACCCTGCGCACGGGTGCTCCGGTCGACACCAGCGCGATCGACACCAGCGCGGTCGTGCCGGCCGAGTCGGCCCGCCGCCAGCGACGGGCGGCCCGGCGGGTCGCGCTGGCCCGGTGTGCGTGGTGGACCCTGCCCCTGCTCGCGTTCTGGATCGCCGTGTCGAGCCTGCTCGCGGGCACTGCCCTGCTGCTGGCCAAGCGCCCCCGCGCAGCCTGGGCCGAGCTCAGCGATATCGGCGCCCTGCTCACGCCCTGGCGGGTGGCGCGGGCCCGGTGGCGCTCGCGCCAGCTGCGGCGGGTCCGACGTCGCGACCTGGTCGGACTCTTCGTCGGTGGCCGGACCGTCCTGCGACACACCAGCGACCTCATCCACGACCAGGTGGCCTTCGAGCCGACCGCCACCGATCCGGGCGGGCGGGCAGCCGTCCAGCCCGTCGAGTCCGGTCCGGTCGACGACGACGCCGAGGACCTCAACGTCCTCGGCTCCTCGATCGCCTCCCGAGCGGCCCGCAACCCCGGGCTGCTGGTCGTCATCGCCACCACCATCGTCACGATGGTCGCCTCGCGCCAGCTGGGTGGGGGAGTGCTCGACCGCTTCCGCTCCGGTCTGGTCGGTGGCGAGCTCCTGGGCGCCCGCGGCGACACGGCATCGACCTGGCACGCCTGGCTCGACGGCTGGCACGGCGCCGGGCTCGGTCACGCCGGCGACCAGAGCCCGTACCTCGTCGTGCTCGCGGGGCTGTCGTGGGTCGTCTCCCACCTGCCCGTCATCGGAGCACCTGCCTCGGCCCTGGGGGCTGCCGTGGCCGTCCTCGTCGGCCTCGCGATGCCGCTGGCCACGCTCACGGCATACCTCGGCGCCCGGGTGGTCACCCACTCGCGGTGGCCGCGCGCGCTCGCGGCCCTCGCGTGGGGCACCAGCGGGGTGCTCGCCTCCGCCGTGGCCGTGGGGCGCCTCGGCGCGCTCGTGGCGGCCGTCCTGCTTCCCCTCGTCGGGGCGGGCTGCGCGCTCATGGCTCGCCGGGGGGCTTCCACCACGGTCACTGCGGCGACGATCCTCGGCGCCGCCGTCCTGGGCGCCTTCGTGCCCGCGCTGCTCGTGGCGGTGCTCGTCGCCGGCCTGGGCCTGATCGCGTTCGGTCCAGGGGCTGCCCGGGTGCGCGGCCTGGCCCTCGTCGTCGGTCCCCTGGTCCTGCTCGGGCCGTGGGTGGCGACCGTCGTCGCTTCGCCCCAGCTGCTGTTCACCGGGCCCGGCCTGTCGGTCTGGGGCGAGACCCAGTCGCCGCCCTGGCAGCTGGCGCTGCTCCACCAGGGCGGCCCGGCCAGTCTGCCGGTCGTCCTCGGCATCCCGATCGTGCTGGCCGGGGTGCTCGGGCTCGTGCGTGGAGGCCCGCGGGGTCGTGGCGCCAGCGTCCTGGGCCTGTCGGCCCTCGTGGGCCTCGCCTACGCGTTGCTCGCCCCGCGCCTTCACCTCGGCACGGTGCCCGCAGGTCACCCGCACGCCGGAGCACCGGTCACCGCTTGGGCCGGGACCGGCCTCCTCCTGGCCACGCTGTCGCTCATCGCCGCGGCGCTGCACGGCTCGCGCGGTCTGGCGCTCACGCGCCAGCGCGGCGGTTGGCTCGCGGTGGCCCGGTGGCCGGTGCCTGCGCTCGTCATCGCCGCGGTGCTGGCCGGCGCCGGGTGGACGACCTGGCACTCCCTGGGCAGCACCCTCTCAGCGTGGACCGACCCCCGACCCGCGGTCGCCATCGACCAGGCCGAGGGCCCACTGGCCAACCGGATGCTCGTCCTGAGCCCCGACGGCTCCGGACTGCGCTACGAGCTGGTGGGCAGCGAGCCCGGCCCGGTCGCTCGCAGCCTGCCGACGCCGAGCACCGAACGAGTCGACTCCTCGGCCGTTGCGACCGCGGTGAGCGCGCTGTTCGCCCAAGGCGCGGCACCCGGGGTCGTCGGGCCCGCCCGGCTGCTGTCGGACCAGGCCGTCGGGTTCGTGGGACTGCGCACCGGCGGGTCGGACCCACGCCTTCGCCTCCTCGACGCGACGGCCGGCCTCAGCCGGCTGGGCGAGCACGACGGGGTCATCTTCTGGCGGGTCCTGCCCGGCGGCGGCGCGTCCGACCAGGCCGTGGCTCCATCTCGCGCGCGGCTCGTCACCGCGACCGCGCAGCAGGCCGTGCCCGTCGACGGCAGCCACAGCGCGCTCAGCTCGAAGGTCGTCGTCCCCCGAGGCGCCACGCTCGTGCTCGCCGAACCGCGCGACTGGGTTCGGCACGCCCGGGTCTCCGTCGACGGGCGAGCGCTCGCACCGGCGGCTGACGGCACGGCATACCGGCTTCCCCCGGCCCGACGACCCTGACCGTCGAGGTGCTGCCCACCGACGTCCTGTGGCGCTACGGCCAGGGGCTGGCCTTGCTGCTTGTGGTGTTCCTCGCCCTGCCGTTCGGCAACCGTGCCTCCAGGAGGCGAACATGAGCGTGTCGGTCTTCGGGGTGGTTCGCGCCGTCGTCGTCGCCGCGGCCGGGGCCGGCCTGGTCTACGGCGCCACCCACGTGCCTGGTGCCGTGGCCGTCGTGCCCTCGTCGAGTGCCAGCGCCGCGACCCAGGCGGCGTCCTCCGCGCCGGTCCAGGGGTCCTCGCTCGTCTGCCCGGGCCCCGAGCTGGTCGGGGTACAGGGCCTGCACGATCTGCCGGTGGGCGTCCACGTGGCGGCTGCCGCCGCTCCGCTGCAGGCCCTCCCGGGCACGCAACCACCGGCCACCCCCGGCGCACTGGCGCTCACAGGTATGCCGGGTGCCGCACTGGGTGCGCCCGCGACGGACCGGGGCAAGGTCGTCGCGACCGGCCTCACCTCGGCGACGGGGGTCCTGGTCGCGGGCACCCAGTCGCTGGCCCCCGGGCTGGCTGCCACCCAGTCCTCGCTCGTGACCTCGGGCGACCAACGCGCCCTCACCTCGACCCCCTGCACCCGTCCGGGCGCCGACCTGTGGCTGCTCGCCGGTGGCAGTGCCCCGGGCCGGCAGGAGCGGCTGGTCCTCACCAACCCGGGCGGCAACCCGGTGACCGTCGACGTGACCCTGCACGGCGCCGACGGGCCGGTCCAGTCGGCCATCGGCAAGGGCCTGGTGGTCCCCGCCCACGGGCGCACCGCCTTCCTGCTCGACTCGATCTCCGCGACGCTCTCGTCCCCGGCCGTCCATGTCGTCACGCAGGGCGGCGTGGTGGGAGCGGCGGTCAACGACAGCTGGCTCAACGGCACCCTCGCCGCGGGGGCCGACGACGCCAGCCCGGCGGCGGCTCCGTCCCGCGACCAGGTCATCCCCAACGTCGAGGTGAACGGTCCCGCCGTGCTCCGGGTGGTCGTCCCCGGCGACGGCGAGGCGGTGGTCCAGGCGCGGGTGCTGACCGCGCAGGGTCCGCGGGCGCTGCCCTCGGGCGGGGTGACCCGGGTGGCGGGAGGGACCGTCCACGACATCGACATCTCGGCCCTGCCCGCAGGCGCGTCTGCGCTCCAGGTGCGCGCCGACGTGCCGGTGGTGGCTTGTGCCGTCGTCGCCCGCTACGCCAAGGGCACCGCCGTCAGCGACTACGCCTGGTCGGTGTCCACCGCGCCCATCACCGGGGCAGCCGGTATGCCGTTCGCGGACACCGCGAAGACCGCGCACTCCCTCGACCTGACGGCCACCGGCGACTCCCTCGTGGCCCAGGTCGACACCGTCAGCCCGGCCGGCGACGTCCAGTCCCAGCGGGTGAGCATCCAAGCCGACTCCACGGCGCAGGTGAAGCTCCCCGCCTCGTCCTCGGTCTGGGTGCACCGCGTCTCCGGCCAGGGCGAGCTGCACGCAGGCGTCACCACCTCGCTGGCTGATGCGCTCGGGCCACTGCTCACCTCGACACCGCTGGTCGACACCCTGCTCCGGACGACCACCGTCGCGCTCAGCGAGGTCCAGCCGTAGCTCAGTCGATGTCGCCGTCGCGGTAGCGCGGATCGAGGTCACCGGGGGGCAGCCCGAACAACGCCGCGACCTGCTCGACGACGACGTCCTGGACGATGGCGGTCAGCTCGCGCAGGTCCTGGGCCCGGCTCTCGACCGGCCTGCGGTAGATGACGATCCGCGCCGGCTGCGTGCCGTGCGCGGGAAACGTCCGGCCCAGCGCGACGCCCTCGCGCTCCCACGGTGCCGGGTCGCTGGGTGGCACGTCCTCGACTGCGAACTCGACGTCACCGAAGCCCGGCCCGATACGGGGCTCCAGGCGGGCCGCGCTGTCGAGAACGAGGTCGTCGAACAGCGCGCGGCGGGTGGTCATCGCCGGGACGGCGGGCCAGGCCAGGGGCCCGCGCAGACCTCGGCCGCGCCGGTCCCGACGGGGCCCCGGCGCGCCGCCGCCCCGCACCCCAGGGTCCCCGCTCGAAGTCACGCCGTCATGCTACGGCGTGCCGAGAGCGGGCCCCGGTCTCGGTGGCATAGAGTCCCCGCGTGAGTCTGTCGAGGAGGTGCTCCCGCACCGCGTGCCCGCGGTCGGCGCTCGCGACCCTCACCTACGTCTACTCCGACCAGACCGCCGTCGTCGGCCCGCTCGCGACGTATGCCGAGCCGCACACGTACGACCTGTGCGCGGTGCACGCCGAGGGGCTGACCGCCCCCCGGGGCTGGGAGATCGTGCGCCTCTCCGGCGAGTACGTCGAGCCGGAGCCGTCGCACGACGACCTGCTGGCCCTGGCCAACGCCGTCCGGGAGGCCGGGCGCCCACGCCTCGACGCGCCCCCGGCGGCCCGCGCGGTCGCCAAGCCCAGCGACGAGGGTGCCTCCGGCGCGGTCGAGACCGGTCGTCGCGGACACCTTCGCGTCCTGCGTGACGGCTGATCCCGCTAGGGTTTCGGGCGTGCCTGCGCCCCAGCTGACCGACTTCGTCAAGGCCTATGACGTTCGAGGGCTCGTCCCTGAGCAGCTCAACGTCGACGTCGCGTGGGCTCTTGGCGCGGCCTTCGCCCTCGAGGTGGTGATCCCCGACGGCGCGCCCGGGGTGGTCATCGGCCACGACATGCGGCCCTCGTCCCCGGAGCTGTCACGCGCGTTCGCGGCCGGGGTCACGGCCCACGGCCTCGACGCCACGGTGGTCGGGCTGTGCAGCACGGACGGCCTCTACTACGCCAGCGGCGCCCTCGACCTGCCCGGTGCCATGTTCACCGCGTCGCACAACCCGGCCCAGTACAACGGCATCAAGCTGTGCCGTGCCGGGGCTCGCCCCGTGGGCCAGGACTCCGGCCTCGGCCAGGTGCGCGACACCGCGCAGGGGCTGCTGGACTCCGGCACCAGTGCGGGCCCTCGAGGCACGACCAGGGGTTCGGTGGTCGAGCGCGACGTCCTCGCCGACTACGCCCGGTTCCTGCGCGGCCTGGTCGACCTGTCGGCCATCCGCCCACTCACCGTGGTCGTCGACGCCGGCAACGGCATGGGTGGCCACACGGTCCCTGCGGTGCTCGGCACCCAGGCGGGTCTCCCGGCCCTGCCCGTCGAGGTCATCCCGCTCTACTTCGAGCTCGACGGGACCTTTCCCCACCACGAGGCCAACCCTCTCGAGCCCGAGAACCTCCGCGACCTGCAGCGCGCCGTGGTGCAGCACGGTGCCGATCTCGGTCTGGCCTTCGACGGTGACGCCGACCGGTGCTTCGTCGTCGACGAGCACGGTGACCCGGTGAGCCCCAGCGCGGTCACCGCCCTGGTCGCGACCCGCGAGATCGCCCGTAAGGTGGCGGCTGGCGCGTCGGCGGCCGACATCGCTGTCGTCTACAACGTGATCTCGTCGGCTGCGGTCCCCGAGATCATCGCCGAGCAGGGTGCGCGCGGGGTGCGCACCCGCGTCGGCCACTCGTTCATCAAGGCCGAGATGGCCCGCGAGCAGGCGGTGTTCGGCGGCGAGCACAGCGCGCACTACTACTTCCGCGACTTCTGGTTCGCCGACACCGGCATGCTCGCGGCGATGCACGTCCTGGCCGCGCTCGGCGAGCAGGCCGAGCCGCTCAGCCGCCTCACCGCGGCATACAGCCGGTATGCCGCGTCCGGCGAGATCAACTCGACCGTCACCGACGCGCCCGCGGCCACCGCGAAGGTCCGCGAGTGGGCGGCAGCGCGGGGTGCGCAGTTCGACGACCTCGACGGGCTCACCGCCACGCACGGTGGTGACGACAACGGCCCGATGTGGTGGCTCAACCTGCGGGCCTCCAACACCGAACCACTGCTGCGGCTCAACGTCGAGGCCGCCGATGCAGACACGATGACGCGGGTGCGGGACGATGTCCTCGCCCTGGTGAGAGGAGAAGGCTGATGTCTGACGCAACCGGGCACGAGGCCCAGATCGAACCCTGGCTGCGCGAGATCCTGCGCTGCCCGGCCTGCCGGTCCGAGCTGGTCGATGCCCAGGGGGCGACCGGGGCGGAGCTGCACTGCACCAGTGCCGAGTGCGGGCTGCAGTACCGCATCGACGAGGGCGTGCCCGTCCTGCTCGTCGACGAAGCCCGCAAGCCGGCCTGACCGACGGCCATGGCTCCCTACCTCGACGAGCGACGCATCGACAGCGAGGAGGTCATTGCCACGCTGGACTCGCGCCAGACCCTGCGCGGCCTGGCCACGGCCGGCGCCCAGGTGCGTGAGGCCATCGACCTGTCGGTCGACGCCGGCATCGAGCGGGTTTCCGGGGGGAGCGCCCGCGGTCGGTGCTGGTCGCCTCGCTCGGTGGCTCCGCAGTCGTCTGCGACGTCCTCGAGCTGCTCGCCGAGCCTGGCTCGCCGGTGCCGGTGAGCGTGCGCCGCAACGTCCCCCTTCCCGGGTGGGTCGGGCCGCTCGACCTCGTCATCGCGGTCTCCCAGTCCGGCCGTGCGGCCGGACCACTCGCGCTGGCGGCCGAGGCGGCGCGGCGTGGCGCGTCGCTGCTGACCGTCGGTGCGTCCCAGTCGCCGCTCGCCGACGTGGCCGCTCAGGCCCGCGGGGTGCACATCGACATCGGTCGTGGGCGCACGACGTCCCGCACCGCGCTCTGGTCGCTGCTGGCCCCGGTGCTCCTCGCGGCGGGCCACCTCGGGCTGGTCGACGTCACCGAGCAGGTGCTGCTCGACGCCGCAGACCGCCTCGACGAGGTGGCCGAGGCCGCGCGCCCGTCCTCCGAGTCGTTCGTCAACCCGGCCAAGGTGCTGGCGGCCGACCTCGCGGAGGGAGTCCCGGTCGTGCTCGGCGACGGTGCGCTCAACGGCGTGGCGGCAGGCCGCGCCGCGTCGATGCTGGCGCGCACCGCGCGGGTGCCGGCGACCTTCGGCGAGCTGCCCGACGACGCGGCGCAGGTGGTGGCGTGCTTCGACGGGCCGTACACCACGGCATACGGCGAGGCGGCGGCCCGACCGCCATCGGGTGGTGACATCTTCGCCGACCCGTATCTCGACGGCCCGGCGCCGCCCCGGCTCGCGTTGCTCATGCTGCGCGATGCCGCACCCGAGCCGATGACGCCTGAGGCGGTCGAGGCGGCGGCACTGGCCGACGCGGTCGTGGCCGCCGCCAAGGAGGTCGGCGTCCGCGTGTCCCAGGTGCTGGCGCAGCCGGGTCACCCGCTGGTGCGCCTCGCGGGCCAGATCGCGACGACGGACTTCGCCGCGACCTACCTCGCGCTGGGCCTGGGCCTCGACCCGGCGGTGTCGGCGCACGTGGCCGACCTGGCCGACCGCACCGGCCGCTGAGCCGGCCCCACCTCGCCGTCAGACCTCGCCGTCAGACCTCGTCACAGCGACAGGTCGAGCACCTCGGCCCGCGGCAGGGCAGCGAGGTCGGCAGCATCGAGCAGGAGCTTGCTACCGCGGATCCCGCTGCCGACGACGACTCGGCCCGCCCGCGAGACGGCCGAGTCGACGAGGACCGGCCAGTCGTCGGGGAGTCCGAGCGCGGTGATGCCGCCGAACTCCATGCCCGTCAGCGACACGGCCTGCTCCATCGGGGCGAAGCTGATCTTGCGCACGTCGAGGTGGCGGCGGATGACGCCGTTGATGTCGGCGCGGTCGGTGGCGAGCACGAGCACGGCGGCATACCGCACCTCACCGGCCCGCTTGCCGGCCACCACGACGCAGTTGGCGGACTTGTCGAGGGCCACGTCGTACGCCTCGCAGAAGGCGGCCGTGTCGGCCAGGGCCGCGTCGATGGGCGCGACCTGGGCGCTCGGTGCGGCCTCGAGGGCAGCAGCGACCGGGGCGGCAAGCAGCTCGGTATGCCGCTGCGCGGGCTCCCAGTCCAGAGTTCCTTCGGCGGTGGTCACGAGACGACGGTAGCCGGTGCGGCAAGTAGGGTGGCGCCCATGTCAGCCGAGGGCGGGACCCGAGCGATCCTGGCCGCGTTGGCCGCCAACCTCGGGATCGCCGTCACGAAGTTCGTCGCGTTCCTGCTCACCGGGTCGAGCTCGATGCTCGCCGAGTCGGTGCACTCGCTCGCCGACTCGGGCAACCAGGGGTTGCTGCTGCTCGGTGGTCGCCGGGCGAAGCGGGCCGCGACCCCCGAGCACCCGTTCGGGTTCGGCCGCGAGCGCTACCTCTACGGCTTCATCGTCTCGATCGTGCTCTTCAGCGTCGGCGGTCTCTTCGCGCTCTACGAGGCGTACCACAAGTGGCACGAGGCCCAGGCCGGCCACGGTGCCATCGAAAGCTGGGCGTGGGTGCCGGTCGCGGTGCTGCTCGCGGCGACCGTCATGGAGGGACTCTCGTTTCGCACCGCGATCCACGAGAGCAACCAGGTGCGCGGCTCGCGCTCGTGGCCGCAGTTCATCCGCTCGGCCAAGGCGCCCGAGCTCCCGGTGATCCTGCTCGAGGACTTCGCCGCCCTCGTCGGCCTGGTCTTCGCCCTCCTGGGGGTGTCCCTCACCCTGCTCACCGGCAACGGCAGCTGGGATGCCGCCGGCACCGGCCTGATCGGGGTACTGCTCGTGACCGTGGCCATCGTGCTCGCGGTCGAGATGAAGTCGCTGCTGCTCGGCGAGTCGGCCACCCCTGGCCACCTCGCCAAGATCGTCGCCGGGATCGAGTCCGCCCCGGGCATCGAACGGGTGATCCACCAGCGCACCGTCCACCTCGGCCCCGAGGAGGTCGTCGTGGCCGCCAAGGTGGCCGTGGCCCGCGGGGCGAAGGCCGAGGACATCGCCGACGCCATCAACGCCGCGGAGGCCCGGGCCCGGGCAGCGGTGCCGGACCTGACGCTGCTGATCTACCTCGAGCCCGACATCGACACGGGCCGACCGGTCACCGGCCCGGAGGCGCCGCCGAGCTGAGCCCGTGGGCGGGCTCGTGCCTGCTCCTGGCGGTCACTGCTCGTCGTCGTCGTCCTCGTCGTCGGCGGGCTCGAAGTCGGTCGGGGCCATGCTGTTCGGCACGGCCTGACCGTCAGGCTCCACCTGGTAGTCGGCCTTGACCTCGTCCCAGGCCTCGACCTTCTCCTCGTCGACGTCGAGCTCGATGTCCCCGGGGACGGCGCTGCTCGGTTCGCTCATGTCGGGCTCCTCTGCACAGATCGGTGTGGTTCCTTCATAGCCGGTCCCGAGCCGCACCGCACGCCAGGCACCACCTGGCAGACCGGCTAGACTGGGCCACTGCCGGCGCGGGTGATACCCCGCTCTCGTGAATGCCCAGATGGGCTGCGCCGGGTCGAAAACCACCGACTCAACGGAAGCGATTTCACATGTCCTTTGACTACAGGGTTGCCGACCTGGGCCTCGCCGAGGCCGGCCGCCACCAGATCCGCCTGGCCGAGCACGAGATGCCCGGTCTGATGAGCCTGCGCGAGGAGTTCGGAGCGGCCCAGCCGCTGAACGGCGCCCGCATCGCCGGCTCGCTGCACATGACCGTCCAGACGGCGGTCCTCATCGAGACCCTCGTCGCGCTCGGCGCCGAGGTTCGCTGGGCCTCCTGCAACATCTACTCGACCCAGGACGAGGCGGCGGCCGCGGTCGTCGTCGGCCCCCACGGCTCTCCCGAGGACCCCCAGGGTGTCCCCGTGTTCGCCTGGAAGGGCGAGACCCTCCCGGAGTACTGGGACTGCACCGAGCAGATCCTCACCTGGCCGGGTGGTGAGGGCGCGAACATGATCCTCGACGACGGCGGCGACGCCACGATGCTCGTCCACAAGGGCCGCGAGTGGGAGGCCGCCGGACAGGTGCCCCCCACCGACGCGTCGGACTCCGAGGAGGTCGGCGTCTTCAAGGAGCTCGTCCGCAGGACGCTCGCGGCCGACCCGCAGAAGTGGACCAAGGTCTCCGAGGAGATCAAGGGCGTCACCGAGGAGACCACCACGGGCGTGCACCGCCTCTACGAGCTCGCCGCCGTCGGCAACCTGCTCTTCCCGGCGATCAACGTCAACGACTCGGTCACCAAGTCCAAGTTCGACAACAAGTACGGCTGCCGCCACTCCGTCCTCGACGGGCTGAACCGCGCCACGGACGTCCTCATCGGCGGCAAGGTCGCCGTCGTCGCCGGCTTCGGCGACGTGGGCAAGGGTTGCGCCTCCGCGCTGGCAGGCCAGGGCGCGCGGGTCATCGTCACCGAGATCGACCCCATCTGTGCGCTGCAGGCCGCGATGGAGGGCTACCAGGTCGCCCGCCTCGAGGACGTCGTCGGCATCGCCGACATCTTCGTCACCACCACCGGCAACTTCAACATCATCACCGCCGACCACATGACGCAGATGAAGAACAAGGCGATCGTCTCCAACATCGGTCACTTCGACAACGAGATCGACATGGCCGGTCTGGCCAAGATCCCGGGCGTCACCAAGACCGAGATCAAGCCGCAGGTCCACGAGTGGACCTTCCAGAACGGCAACTCGATCATCGTGCTCTCCGAGGGGCGCCTGATGAACCTCGGCAACGCCACGGGCCACCCGAGCTTCGTCATGTCGAACTCCTTCGCGAACCAGACGATCGCCCAGATCGAGCTGTTCACCAAGAACGACGACTACGACAAGCAGGTCTACGTCCTGCCCAAGCACCTCGACGAGAAGGTCGCTCGCCTCCACCTGGACGCTCTGGGCGCCAAGCTCACCGAGCTCACCAAGGAGCAGGCCGCCTACATCGGGGTCGACGTGGCCGGCCCGTACAAGCCGGAGCACTACCGGTACTGATGCACCGCACGGTGCGGGCCAGCCCCGCACACCAGCACTCCGGTATGCCGTCCGCTCACCCGAGCGGGCGGCATACCGCTGTCAGGGGTACAGCTGCTCGGCGGGGGAGCCATGCACGATGAAGATGCCGGTGACCCACAGGTACTGCCAGACCAGTCCCAGGCCCACCACCACGCCCAGCAGGGTGCGGCGCACGTGTCGCGCGGCCCGTGACTCATCCCGCGCAGGGTCCTCCGGAAAGGGCCAGAAGATGACCGCAGCCGGCAGCATGAGGCGCACGACGCTGGGTCCTGGTCGGGTGGCCAGCAGGACGAACAGCGGGTAGACGAGCGCCCAGGTCCGAAGTTCGGCGCCCCAACGCCTCGCGCTGGGGCGAAGCGCGACTGCGAGGACGGCCCCGACGGCGATCACCCCGACAAGCGCTGATTTCAGCGTGGTGGCATCCCCCTGCCAGAGCCAGCTGGTCCACCGATGGTCCAGCAACCCCCGGTTGACTGGCCATGCTTCCTGGGCGCGGAGATAGGCCGTCGGGGTTCGGGTGGCAATCGCCGTGATCGTGGGCCACAGCACGACGGCGACCCAGCACGCAACGACCGCGCTGACGGCAGACCGAGGTGTCTGGCGATGACCTCCCGAGGACCCAGCTGTCGACCGGGCGCGCGACGCGACGACGACGGTGACGACGATGGCCAGCGGCAGGCTGATGGGACGGGTGAGGCCGAGGGCGATCGCTGCCACGGACACCATCACGTACCGTCGCCTGCGCAGTGCGAGCAGCGCGAGCAGGACCAGGGCCAGCGCCAGTGCCTCCGGGTAGGCGACCTGCAGGACCGGCGACGCGGCATACGCGTTCAGGGTCAGGACGGCAGCCAGCGCGGGAAAGCTGCTCACGCCGTCGCGCAGCAGCCGGTGCAACGCCACCGAGGCCACCGCTCCGGCGCACAGGTTCACCGTCACCGCGGCCACGGGGAAGCCGATCCCGAGCGATCCCATCAGCGCACGGCACACCACGGGAAGCGCCGGATAGAACGCCCACGCGTTCTGTCCCACGATCCCGTGAGCCGTCGGCAGGCTGGACGGGTAGCCCGAGAGGGCGATCTGTTCGTACCACTGGCCATCCCAGTTCGCGAGAATGCCGAGGAGGCCCGGGGACGAGGGCGTCGGCGAGAACACGTGGTAGGCGGGGCTGGAGCTGGTCAGGGCCGCTTGGCTCCGGCCGCCAAGCCCAAGTAGGGCGAAGTCCACGAGTCGAGCCACGACGAAGATCGCCAACGGCACGAGGTCGTCCCTGCGCAGGCCCCGCCGTCGACGCCACCGCTCGACGGCGCGGGGGTCAGCCGCGCCGTCCCTGGGGCTCGCGAAGTCGAGGGTTGGAAGCACCGCATCATGGTGACGACCGGGTCCGTCTGCATCAGCGGGTGCGCATGCGTACCGGCCGTTCGGGTGAGGGGGCGCCCTCGGGTCGTCGGCCAGTCCGGGAACCAAGGACTCCCGTAGGCCCACGCGGCGCCCTCGGCGTGCCCTAGCCTCCGGTCGTGCCCGATCTGGCCCGAGCCGAACCTGCGGCTCCCCGCGGAGGGGGCAGCTCACGGCTGCTGGCCGCCATCGGGCTCGTCCTGGTGGCGACCGCGCTCTGGGTGCGGTGGTGGGACGTGCCGTGGAGCGGGCTCGACCTGCGCGTGTACCTCGCCGGTGCTCGGGCGGTCGTCGCCGGCCAGAACCTGTATGCCGTCGGCGTGAGCGACGGCCACGGCGGCATCCTGCAGTTCAGCTACCCACCGTTCGCTGCGCTCGCCTTCGTGCCGCTCGGATGGACCGGGGGCGCCGCCGCGGCGACCCTCACGGTGGCATCCCTGGCCTCCTACGCGGTGATGGGTGTGCTCTGCGCGCGCTCCCTCGGCTGGGGTGCCCGGCGGGTTGCCATCCTGCTCGCCGTCGGTGTGGTCCTCGAGCCCGTGCAGCGGACCCTGCTCTACGGCCAGGTCAACCTCATCCTGGCGGCGATGGTGCTGCTCGACCTGTTCGCCGTCCCCCGCTCGCGGCGCGGGCTGCTCATCGGTGTGGCGGCCGGCATCAAGCTCACCCCGGCGATCTTCGTCGTGTACTACCTCCTGCGGCGGCAGTGGGCGGCGGCTGGGCGGGTCGGCGCCTCCTTCGTCGCGACGGTCGTCGTCGGCTGGCTGGTGCTGCCCGCCGACTCGGCGCGGTTCTGGCTGCACGGCCTGGGGTCGATGAGCCAGTTCGGTGGTGAGGTCGTCCTCGCAGGCAACCAGTCGATCCGGGCGGTCGTCGAGCGGGGCAGCCAGCTGCACGGTGTGCCCACGTCAGTCGTGGGACTCGTGACGTGGACCCTGTGCGCGGCCGCCCTGGTCCTGACCCTCATGGCCGCCAAGCTCCAGTCCGAAGCCGGGGACCGCCTCGCCGTGGTCGTCGCCCTCGGGCTGGGCGGCCTGCTCATCTCGCCGGTGTCCTGGACCCACCACTGGGTCTGGGTCGTCCCGGCGATCGCCCTGATGGTCGGCCGGGGGTGGCGGGTGCTTGCGGCGGTTACAGTGGCCGGGTTCTTCCTGCCGCCGATGTGGGCGCTGGCCCCACCGCCCGACCTCCAGCCGGGGTACACCCCGGTCGAGCTCGTGCTCAGCGCCGCCTTCGCCCTCTGGGCCGTCCTCCTGCTCGTGGTGCTCCTGGTGGACGGCCGTCGGACGGTGCGCCGCCGCTGCGCCCGGACGGAGCTCATGCAGGCCGCGCCCCGCCCGGCGTCCTCATCGGCGCAGGTCCATGTGTGATGATTCGGGAGGGAATTCATACTCACCACTGGGAGAGGGCTGACGCTGGTGAAGGGTCGCGTGCTCATCGTCGATGACGATCTGGCATTGGCGGAGATGCTCGGCATCGTGCTGCGCAACGAGGGGCTCGACGTCACGCACGTGGCCGACGGTGCGTCGGCACTCGGCGCCTTTCGCGACTCGCGTCCCGACCTCGTCCTGCTCGACGTGATGCTGCCCGGCCTGGACGGCATGGAGGTGTGCCGCCGGATCCGGGCCGAGTCCGGCGTTCCGATCGTCATGCTCACGGCCCGCACCGACACCGTCGACGTCGTCGTCGGCCTCGAGTCCGGCGCCGACGACTACGTCGTCAAGCCGTTCAAGCCCCAGGAGCTCATCGCCCGCATCCGGGCCCGGCTGCGTCGTGGCGACGAGCCCGAGCCCGAGCGCCTCGAGATCGGCGACCTCGTCATCGACGTGGCGGGCCACTCCGTGAAGCGCGCCGGCCACCCCCTGTCGCTCACCCCCCTGGAGTTCGACCTCCTCGTCGCGCTGGCGCGCAAGCCGTGGCAGGTCTTCACCCGTGAGGTCCTGCTGGAACAGGTCTGGGGGTACCGGCACGCCGGGGACACCCGCCTCGTCAATGTCCACGTGCAGCGGCTTCGCTCCAAGATCGAGCACGACCCCGAGCACCCCGACATCGTCGTCACCGTGCGCGGTGTCGGCTACAAGGCCGGTCCGAGCTAGTCATGGCCGAGTCGGCCCGTCCCCGCCCCGAGCGGGCGCCGACGCCACGGTTCTCCGACCACCGAGCCCAGGCGCTCGCCGCGCTGCGCTCGGCGGTACGAGGCAGCCGTCGCGCCGTCGCCGATGGCGCGCGCAGGCTCGTGCACACCTGGCGGTCCTCGCTGCAGTTCCGCGTGGTCAGCAGCACCATGCTGCTCGGCCTGGCCGTGGTGCTCATGCTGGGGACCTACCTGTTCCAGTCGATCTCCGACGGGCTCGAGCAGGACCGCATGGACACCGCCCAGGTCGAGGCGGCCCGGCTCGTGACCGACGTGCAGGGCAAGTTCGACCAGACGACCGCGGCCACCAACACCCCATCCCTCAACCTCTTCGCCCAGACCGTCATCAAGGGCGCCGCCAGCCAGGGCGGAGACACCGACCGCCAGCTCGTGTTCACCCGCAGCCTCGGCAACACCAGCCCGACCTTCCTCAACACCGTGCTCTCGGGTCGCACCGGGCTGACCAACATCCCGATGGAGCTGCGCCAGGCGGTCCACAGCGACCCGCACCACCAGCAGCTGCAGCTCATCGCCGTGACCGACCCCCAGTCCGGGGGAGTGGTGCCTGCCGTCGTCGTCGGGTCCCAGGTCGACGTCCCCGTCGCCGGCAAGTACGACCTCTACGCCGTCTACCCGATGCAGCGCGAGGAGGCGACGCTCAGCCTCGTGACCCGGACCTTCGCCCTGGGCGGCTTCTTCCTCGTGCTCCTGGTCGGTGCGGTGGCCTGGGTGGTCACACGGCAGGTCGTCAACCCTGTGCGGCGCGCCGCCATCGTGGCGGAGCGGCTCTCGTCGGGCCGGCTCAACGAACGGATGGGCGCCCGCGGCGCCGACGACCTCGCCCGTCTGGCCAAGTCCTTCAACGAGATGGCCGACAGCCTGCAGACCCAGATCCGCCAGCTCGAGGGCCTCTCGAGGCTCCAGCAGCGCTTCGTCTCCGACGTCTCCCACGAGCTTCGCACCCCACTGACGACGATTCGCATGGCCGCCGACCTCATCCACGACTCCCGCCGAGACTTCGACCCCACCGTGTCCCGCTCGGCCGAGCTGCTCCACAACGAGCTCGACCGGTTCGAGGAGCTGCTCGCGGACCTGCTCGAGATCAGCCGCTTCGACGCCGGGGCGGCCGCGCTGGACGCCGAGGTCATCGACCTGCGCGACACCGTGGCGCGCGCGGTCGACGCGGCACAGCCGGTCGCCGACCGCTGGGGCACCACGATCACGGTCGAGACGAGCGGACCGTGCGATGCCGAGATCGACGCCCGGCGCGTCGAGCGGATCCTGCGCAACCTCGTCGTCAACGCCCTCGAGCACGGCGAGGGGCGCCCGGTCGAGATCACCCTGGCCGGCGACGAGCACGCGGTGGCGGTCACCGTGCGCGACCACGGCGTGGGCCTGCGCCCCGGCGAGGCAGCCCTCGTGTTCAACCGGTTCTGGCGTGCCGACCCCGCCCGGGCCAGGACCACCGGGGGCACCGGCCTGGGCCTCGCGATCTCGCTCGAGGACGCCCGCCTGCACGAAGGCTGGCTCCAGGCCTGGGGCGAGCCCGGCGCAGGCTCGTCCTTCCGCCTGACCCTGCCCCGACGCCTGGACGTCCCCATCGTCGACTCGCCGTTGCCCCTGCGCCCGCCGGACGCCCCGCCTCAGGAGGCCGGCGCCGAGGGGGCCCGGGCGGGCCACCGCCCGGGTGAGAACGAGCGCGTCGTCGCGGCGCGGCATACCTCCCTCCCGCGGGGTGGTCCACAGTGAGACGCCCGTATGCCGCGTGGCTCGCCGCCGCGGCGGTGCTCCTGTCGGCGTGTGGGGGCCTGTCCACCAGCTCTCCGGTGCGTCAGGGCCGCGACCTGGGGTCGGTGCGGGAGAACCAGGTCCAGGTGGAGGCCAACCCGGTCACCCCGGGGTCCTCGCCCGAGCAGGTGGTCAGCGGCTTCATCAGGGCTGCAGCGGCCAGCGACGACCAGTACCAGGTGGCGAGGTCCTACCTGGTCCCCGCACAGGAGGGCACGTGGCGTCCGGACTCCTCGGTCGTGGTCTTCACCGACGACTCGGCGCTGAGCATCACCAAGTCGAGCCCCGGCTCGGTCACCGCCATGGCCAAGGCGAGCGCCCGCATCGACGGAGATGGCCGATACCACGAGCTGCCCCCCAACTCCCGGGTTCAGGTGACCTTCGGCCTGCAGCGCACCCCGGCCGGCGAGTGGCGCATCTCCAAGATGCCGGACGGCTTCGGCACCTGGCTCAGCGAGTCCGACGCGACCCGGCTCTACGACCCGTTCGACATCTACTACATCTCGGCCACCGAGCGACGACTCGTGCCCGACGTGCGGTGGTTCCCGCTGGGCACCGGGCTGGCGACGCGACTGGCTCGGGCCCTCCTGTCCGGGGTGCCGGACTACCTCAGTGGGGCCGTGCGCACCATGGTGCCCCCCGGCACCCGGCTCGCCGTCGACTCGGTGCCGATCGAGAGCGGCACCGCGCAGGTCGACCTCACCGCCACCCGGATCGGCAGTGACCCCAACCAGCGCCAGGCGCTCGGGGCGCAGTTCCTCGCGACCGTGAGCCAGGCGCCGGCGGTGAGCCGGGTCGCGCTCCAGCTCGAGGGCACCGACCTGCAGATCCCGGGGACGAGCGACCCCAACGCGGACTCGTTGTCCGCGCTCGGCTTCCCGACACCGACCGACCCGGTGGCCAAGCCCATCCTGCGCAGGGGCACCACCCTCGGCAACATCGACCCCCTCATGCTGGGTGACCCCGCCGACAAGCCGCAGACCCAGCCCAATCGTGTGCTGCCGACGGTGGCTCCTGGTTGGGCCTACCTCGCGATGTCGCCCGCTGGCGACGAGATCGCCGCGGTGAGTGGCGACCGCACCCAGCTCACCCGCTGGCACGGCTCCACCCAGCTCGCGGTGTCCACGCTCGGCACCCAGCTCACCCGCCCGACTTTCGACTCGCAGGGGCTGCTCTGGGTCGGCGGGCGAGCTGGCGCGGCGAGCAAGGTGTGGGTGGTCAACACCTCGGCTGACCCGAACGACCCCGCCAAGTCGCGTCCGCAGCCGGTGCAGGCCGGGTGGCTGGCGGACCGCTCGATCGTGAGCCTCCGCTTCGCCCCGGACGGCCAGCGGGTCGCCATCATCTCGACCGACCGGACCGGCCAGAACCCCCACGTCCAGGTCGTCGGCGTCGTGCGTCAACCCAACGGGATACCCCTGGCCCTGACCGAGGCGCCGCTCGCGCTGGCCCCGTCGCTCACCTTGGCCCGCGACCTGGTCTGGGTCGACGACACCACCCTGGCCGTTCTCGGGCGCAAGTCCACCTCACAGGTGGTCCGGCCCTGGCTGGTGCCGCTGGGCGGACCGATCACCGCAGGCCCCGAGATCGCCGGCGCCCAGATGATCACCACTGTCAACGCCGAGCGCGGTCTCGTGGTGACCACGGACCGCGGTGAGGTGCTGATCCGGGCCGGCAACCGGTGGCAGGGCGTGGGCCAGGGCACCGACTTCCTCGTACCCGGTCGCTGACCGGCCACCGCTGGACCTCGCTCGGCCTCAGGGGTAGCCCCATCCGCGGTGGGGTCCGGCATAGACGAGCACCTTGTCGACCCAGAACCACTGGGCGACCAGCCCGAGCAGCACGCACAGGCCGATGGCCACGCGCTGTCGCCAGAGCTGTCGGACCGAGTCGGTGTCGGGGGCCCAGAACAGGCCCAGCGGGAACGCGAGGAGCAGGTAGCGAAAGAAGCTGAACGACGGGTTCGTCGTGGCGAGGATGTAGAGCGGGTAGACGGCGCCCCACGCACCGAGCTCGAGACCCCACCGCCGCCGCCCGGGCAGGACCACGAGCGCGCCGGCCAGGCCGACGAGGGCGACGAGGACCAGGACCCCCAGCCCGGGGTACTCGACGACGGTGGCGACCCAGGGGGGCACGAGCAGCGAGCCGGTGAAGCCTGGCCAGGCGCGCATGGTCGTGGTGTATGCCGTCGGCTCACCGGTGTGCAGGGCCGCGAGCGCAGGCCAGAGCCCGACCGCGAGCACGCTCGCCAGGCTGAGCACAGCGAGGCGGGCGTGGGGCACCGTGGCGCGGGCGCGGGAGGTTCGGGAGGCGCGGACGAGGTTCAGCCAGTGCGCGATCACCACGACGACGAGCACCGGGGCGAGGTTGCGGGTCAGCCCCAGCAGGACGACCGGGAGGATGCACCACAGGTAGTGCTGGCGGTGCAACAACCACAGTGCGCTGGCGACCAGCAGCAGCGCCAGGCTCTCGGTGTAGGCGGCTTGGAGAATCGGCGCCGAGACGAAGCAGCAGAGCAGCAGGACGCAGACCCGGGCGCGCCGGGAGTCGACACAGTCGGCGACGAGGCCGTAGACCACGACCACCGCGGCAGCACCGACGACGAGGTTGAACGTGGTCGCGACCACCGGAAAGCTGCCCCCGGTCAGCTGCATGAGCGTCCGCACCACGGTCGGGAACAACGGGAAGAACGCGAGGTTGGTCTGCGCGGGTGCTCCTGCTGGGCTGAGTGCGGTCGCCGCGTAGCCGTCTCGGACGATTCCCCAGTACCACTGGCCGTCCCACGAGGTCATGACCTCCCAGTAGGACGGGACCCGGTGCGCCACGACCGTGGTGTGGTAGCCGGCCACGCCCTCGATCCGGACCTTCCGGCCGGGCGCGGCGACCAGGACCATGAGGACCGCGACCAGTCTCGTCACGGCATAGATCGCCAGCGGCGTGGCCCACCAGCCGCGCCAGGGCAGCCACGCCCGCTTCACGGGGCGACCCGGTGCAGCACGACGTACCCGTCGCGGCTCGCCGTCGTCGCCCAGCCGGCCCGCTCCAGGGCCCCGGCCAGCGGGACCTCTTGGCGCAGCACGGCCCAGTTGGCGCCGGTGTGGGCGACGAAGGACTGCCACCCGGGACGCGCGTCCAGCGCGGCGGCATAGCCATTGACGTATGCCGGTGCGAAGACCTCGATGCGGGTGTCCACCACGAGCTGCAGGTGGGGGTAGGTGTGGAGCATCCAGCTCGACACGTTGAAGTCGTCGAACACCGTGCTGCCACTGGGGATCGCAGCGATCGCCGGTAAGAGTGCGGTCGGGGTCAGGAGGGGGCGTCGTGCGGACGCCGGCGCCGCGACGAGCCCCGCCAGGACAACGAGGACTGCCCCGGCCGCCATCGCCTTGAGCTCGAGGCGGGTGGGCGCGCTGGCCTCGGCGGTGCGCGCGGTGCGCCGGGCCTTGAGGCGCTGGGCCGCCTCGGCCGCCAACGGGACGGTGATCGCCACGGCCGGTGCACTGAGACGGGCGTAGGACAGGGCGAGTCCGAGCGCGAGCAGGAGGTGGAACACCCGCCACCACGACGTCCCGGTCCGCAGCCACGCTGCCGCGGTCAGCACCACGAGGGCCAGCGCGATCGCGACCAGCGGCTGCGTCGGCGAGGCGCGCTGCCACTCGCTGACCAGCGCGGCTGCGGCGGACCGGATCTGGAAGGGGGTGAGCAGCAGCCGTGGACCGACGGGGGTCACCGCTGCAGCCGCGACGGTGCCCGCGACGAGGAGGCCGGCGGACAACCCGGTGCGCCAGGACCGCCGGTCGAGCGCCAGGCCGGCCCCGGTCGCAGCCCCGACGAGCACGCCCAGCGTCCAGTAGCCGTGCGCCATCGCGAAGACCCAGCCCAGCGGCAGCCGCCACAGGCTGGGTACGCGGCCACCGAGCGCGGCCGAGCGCCACAGGTGCAGGCTGACGAGCAGGAGGACGAGGCCGAGGGTCTGGGGGCGTTCGGTGATGCTCCCGCTGAAGCCGAGCAGGCCCACCAGGGTCGCCAGCACGGCATACGGCAGGTCGGCGACGCGCCGGGTGAGCAGGTAGAGCAGCGCCGCGATGGCCACGCCGCCGATGGTGCGCAGCTCGACCAGGGCGGCGGCCCCGAACGGGCGATACAGCAGGGCGGCGACCACCGATCCGAGCCACTCGGTGAGGACGAACTGGTGGGTGGAGAACCTCGACCAGGGGTCGGGGCCGACGAACCGACCCGTGGCGAGCAGGTAGTCGCCGGCCCTGAGGTTCCACCAGGCATCGGGGCTCCGGAGCGGGCCGATGGTCGCGGTGGCGGTGGCCACGGTCAGCCCCGCGGCGGCGAGCAGCAGGAACGTCCGCTCGGAGCGGTCTGCCCGGCGCGCGTCGAGGGTCATGGGTTCGCCTGGGGAGCGCGCAGCAGGACGAAGGTGCTACTGGTCGCCATCGGGGCCCAGTGCCGCTCGTGGACCAGGGCGTCGGCTATTGCCGACTTCCGCTCGACGAGTGCGTACCGAGCGCCGATCCTCGCGACGAACGCCTCCCAGCCGGGCGCGGCGTTCCCGGCGTCGATGTAGCGGTGCAGGTAGTCCGTGGGGTAGATCTCCATCCGCAGGTCGGCGGCTGGGACCAGCTCCGGGTGGCTCCAGAGCAGCCAGCCGCTGATGCCGAAGTCATCCATGACGACGCTCTTGGGTGGCACCGTCGACAGCGCGCGGTCGATCGCCCCCATGCCCGTGGGGTAGGCGAAGGCCTTGGTGCCCGCCGGCCCCGCAGAGACCAGCGCCGCGACGAGCACCCCCACCCCCTAGCCCTGCCAGCAGCCCGACGCGCTCACGCCGGTCGACGCGCTCGCGGGTGGCGCCCAGCATCGACTGCAGGGCGCCGGCCAGCAGCGGTGCGCAGAGGATGGCGCCCAACGGCACGAGGCGCCACATGGCCAGCGTCAGGGCGGCCGAGAGGGCCAGCCAGGCGTACTGCCAGGAGGGTCGCGGCCACGGCCGCAGCAGCCAGCAGACGGCCGTGACGATGATGGCGGCCACGGCCGTGATGGAGAACGCGTTGTTCAGCGGGGTCGCCGCCCACTCGTCGGCGATCGAGGCTGCGTTGTTGGCGACGGTGAACGGTGCGAGGAGCAGCCGCGGCCCGAGCGGCGTGACCGCGACCGCAGCCGCGCTGGCCACGTTGACGGCGGCGAGGCGCCAGGCCAACGCCCGGCGGTGGTCGGGCTGCTGAAGCACCAGGCACACGGCGGTGACCACTCCGACGAGGATCCCGAACATCCAGAGCCCGTGGCAGCACGCCCAGAGCCAGTACAGCGGGACGAGCCACCACCGCGGGCGGCGGTCCTCGGCGGTCCGCAGCCACGCACCGATCACCGCCGCGAAGAGCACGAAGCTGACGAGCTGCGGCCTGGGGTTGAGGCTCCCGCTCGCCCCGAGGATCGCCACCCCGGTCGCGAGCGCCGCCGGGAGCCGGCCGGAGAGCCGACGCGCCGCGGCATACACCACCGCGGCGAGGAGGAGGATGCTCACCGTGCGCAGCCACGGCACCGCGCCCAGCCCAGCCCACCGGTAGGCCTGGGCTGCGACGGCCTCGGGCAGCCACTGGGTGGCGAGATAGGGGCCGCCGGCGAACCGCGCCCACGGGTCGGGGCCGTAGATCTGGTGGGTGTCGAGGATCTGCTCGCCGACGCGCAGGTGCCACCACACGTCCGGTTCCGAGAACGGCGACAGGCCCCGGGCGATGGCCACGAGGAACATCAGCCCGACCGCGGTCACGGTCAGGAAGGCAGGGGTGCGACGGCCGGTCGTCACCGGGGCTCCATGAGCACGTACCCGCGGTCGGCGGCCACCACGGTCCAGTGCCACTGGTTGCCCAGCGCCGAGACCAGGGGAGCGTCGGCCTTGAGCAGCGCGGCGCGTGCCTGGGTGCGAGCGAGGTATGCCGTCCAGCCGGGTTGGGCGCTGAGCGCGGCGATGTAGCCCCGCACGTGCGCCGCGCTGTAGACCTCGATGCGGATGTCGAAGACCGGACGCAGCTGCGGGGCCTGGAACATCAGCCACCCGGAGAGGTCGCCGTCGGAGATGACGTGGGTGCCCTGGGGGATCTGGCGCAGCGGTTGGGTCAGGGCGGTCGGCACCTGACGAGCCGCCTGCCCGCGGATGGCCGCGAGGGGGATGGCGAGCACGACCGCGGCGACGGTGGCTGTCACCAGGACGGCGAGCTCGGCGCCCCGGGCGCCGAGGGGGGAGGTGGGCTGGCGCTCGCCGCGTCAGAGCGGCGCCGGGTGAGGTAGCCCTCGGCGGCGTCGGCGAGCAGCATGGCGCCCACGATCGCCCCGATACCCACGGTGCGCTGCATGACGAGGACGAGGCAGATGGCGGCGACCCAGACCATCACCTGCCAGTACGGCGGCTGGCGCCGGCTGGTCACCCACAGCCCGAACACCGTGCCCAGCACGACGAGGGTGAGGGCCACCGACGGGGTGCGGACCGACGAGGCCATCCACTCGGTGACGAACTGGCGCGCGTTCCCGCCGACGGCGAACGGCGACAGGACGAGCCGCGGCCCGAGGGGGGTCAAGGCCGATGCGACGACGCACCCCGCCAGCACCGCAACCAGGCGGTTGCGCTCGCCTGGGGTGAACAGGCGTTGCAGGACGATGCCGGCGACGATGAGGGCCCCGATGCCCAGGCCCATGGCCCAGACCCCGTGGACGCAGGCGGCCAGCCAGGTGAAGGGGACCAGCCACCACCGGGGTCGGCCGTCGTGCGCTGAGCGCCACCAGGCCGCGACGGTGACGACGACCATGATGAAGCCGAGGAGCTGGGGTCGTTCGGTCAGTGAGGGGTACGCCCCGGCGATCGTCAGCGCCGTGGCCGCCAGGGCGATGGCCGGGCGCGCGGCCAGCCGGGTCGCCAGCACCATGGCGAGGGCGAACACGGCGATGCCGACGCCGCGGACCCAGGCCACCGCGGGCAGCCCGGCATGGTCGTAGAGGGCCGCGACGACGATCGAGGGCAGCCACTGGGTCGGCTCGTACGCGGAGCTGGCGTACGGTGCGAACGGGTCAGGAGCGGCGAACCGGTGGCCATCGAGGAGGAACTGCCCAACCTTGAGGTGCAGCCAGGGACTCGGGTCTGCCACAGCTCGCGTGGCGAGGGCGGTGAGCACCAGACCGGCGGCCGTCAGGCCTGTCCATCCGACCCGGGGCGAGCTCCGCAAGAAGGGCGTGCGGAACATGTGCCCACCCTGTCGGCTGCACACCCTCTGGGCAAGGACCACGCCACGCAATCGTCCGTTTTGCTGAGGTGCGTGACTCGAAGGTCCTAGTCGGTAGTGACTCGACGGGGGATTCGTGCTCGCTCGCGGATTGCGAGGCTATGCCGTGCAGACATTCGTCTGTCCCGTTGGTCTCGAAAGGACATCCGCAATGAGCAAGTTCGTCGCTAAGTTCCAGGCCCGCCTCGCCACCCGCGAGCAGGGCGCGACCGCGGTGGAGTACGGCCTCATGGTCGCCCTCATCGCGATCGTCATCATCGCCGCTGTCACCCTCCTCGGTGGCAACCTCAACAACCTCTTCAACAAGGTGGCCGTCAGCGTCTGAGCCGAGTCGGCTCGACCGAACATCCACATTTGTGAAAGGGAGTCAGCATGTCGAAGTTCCTCGCGAAGTTTTCTTCGCGTGACGAGCGTGGGGCGACGGCGGTGGAGTACGGCCTGATGGTCGCCCTCATCGCCATCGTGATCATCGCGGCCGTCACGCTTCTCGGTGGCAACCTGAACAACCTGTTCAACCAGGTTGCCGTCAGCGTCTGAGCACGTCCACAAGCCCGACGGGACCCCCGCCGCGCATCAGGGAGAGAGGTGTCATGAACGAGTTTTGGACCTTCGGTCGGACCGCGTGTTGCGGTGGCCTGGGTGTGAAGGCTCTGTTGGCATCCGCTCACGATCGCGGTGATCGCGGTCGCCTCAGCTCTCGCTGGGGCGACCGCGGTGCCACCGCCGTGGAGTACGCGATCATGGTCAGCCTGATCGCCGTCGTCATCGTGTCCGGCGTCAGCCTTTTCGGGCAGAACATCATCCACTTGTTCAACGTTCCTTCAAGCGCGCTGTGAGATCTGAGCCATGACCCATCGCCGTCACCGCCGGGAGCGCGGCGCAGCAGCAGTCGAGATGGCCATCGTGCTGCCACTCCTGCTGTTGATCACTGGTGGCATCGTCGATCTGGGACGCATGTACCTGGGAGAGATCCTCGTCACCAATGCAGCCAGAGATGGGGCCAGAATGGCCTCACTCAAGGCATACCCGGTGAGCGACATCGTCACGCGCGCCCAGTCCGCAACAAGCGGCATCACCCCGTTCGTAGCGGCCTCAGTCACCGTGACCGTCAACCCCAACCCGGCGACGGGTCCGACCACCTGCACCCCCGACCCCGCCACGACTGTCCCCGTGGCTACTGTCACCGTGAAGGCCGACAACTTCAGGTGGATGATCCTCGATGCCGTTCCGCGGCTTCTTGGGGCAACGATCAACCCTCCCACGATTTCCGCCACTGCTTCGATGCAGTGCTGAGCGACGAGGCAAGTCAATGCGTGGATTTATGGTGATGAGACGGCTTGCTCAAGTGGGCTCGCCGCGCCTACGTGGCGAGCGTGGTGCGATCGCGACCCTCGTGACGATTTTGCTGTCCGGAGGGGTGCTCTTCGGATGCACGGCGCTGGCTGTGGACGTGGGTTCGCTGATGTTCGAACGCCGACAGCTTCAAAATGGCGCGGACTCAGCCGCGTCCTCACTCGCCATGGCATGCGCCGACAACATGGCGGCGTGCACCATGTCCAACACCTCGACTGCCGCCGTCGTCAACCGGTTCAACAACGTCAACAACACCAAAGACCAAGTCGGCGGCATCGATTCGGTGTGCGGCAACTCGTTGGTGACGAACGTGGTCGCATCGATGCCGTTGTGCCCCGCCTCGACTGGTGGCACGACTGACTGTCCGCCCGTGAGTAGCGCCTTGGCGACCGCGAACGTCCCATGGGTCGAGGTGCACACGAAGACCCAGCAAGCCGACGGCACCAGCGCGGTACCGAATGTGATCACTCGAATGGTCACGGGTGCCAGTGCGACGACGGTCAAGGCCTGTGCGCGAGCGGCCTGGGGCCCGGCCGGCGTCGCCACCCTCAACATCCTTCCCGTGGTGATGTCCTACTGCGACTGGAAAGCGCAGACCGGCTACGACCCGCTGCACCCCAACAACCCGGGGCTGTACCCGCCTAGCCCAACTGCAGGACAGACACCCGGTTACGGAACCGTGGACAACCCTTGGCCCGCCTTGAGCTGGGAGCGCGCGGTGTACACGCAGGGAAGCACGTCCACGTGCACCACATGGAATGGGCACGTGGCCCCTGGCGGCTTCTCAGTCATTCAGGGCACGACGAGCTGTCAGGTGGCGAGCTCAATCGGCGATTGGTTCTGGGCGCGCCCGGGCAACTCGCGACCCTGCGACTCGACAATCTTCGACGGCTACCGCGGGAAGATCGTGTACATCCCGATCTTCGATTGCCTTTCGTACCAAGCGTGGCCAACATACGACCCCACTAACCCACCCGCAGGTGGGTGCAACAACGGGAATGGGAGCAACACGTACTACCACGTGTCGATGTACGCCGCGTTCTACCTCACGGGTTGGTACTTCTCCAGCAGTCCTCAGCCTTCAATCGTCCCAGGTAGCACGTTCGGCTCCCCAGGTCATCCCTGCGTAGGCGGTGACCGTTGCATGTATGGCTTCTTCGTGAAGGACCTGATCACGGGGGCCCAGCTTCAGGCGCTTCAGTCCGCGGTTGTCCCCGGTCCCCAGCCCCCCAACGGCGGTCTTCAGACCGCGACACCTGTCGGATAAAAGGAACAGACCACCATGGGACGCAGAGTTCTCGCCATCTTCGCCGCAGCAGTCATCGCCCTCATCGGGGTGGTCGCCGTACTGCTGTACGCCCGCGGCGCCGACGCCCGCGCGGTGTCCGCCAACGAGCCGACGTCGGTCTACGTCAGCACGAAGCCCATTCCGGCCAGCACCCAGCTCAAGGACGCGGTGCGCAGCGGGATGCTCGTCAAGACCGCGATCCCGGCCAAGGGTGTGCCGGCTGGTGCGCTCTCCGACGTGAACGCGGACAACGGGTCGCTCGTCGCGGTGACGGACATCGCCCCTGGTGAGTACGTCCTCGCGTCGCGCTTCGGCTCCACCCCGCAGGGCAGCAAGGCGATCGAGGTGCCGACGGGCATGGTCGCCGTATCGGTGTCGCTCAGCGACCCGGCCCGCGTGGGCAGCTTCGTCACCCCGGGGACGCACATCGGCATCTTCGACACGTACAAGGTCGCGTCGGCCGGGTCCTCGTCCGCCAGCGCCGCCAACGGCGCCGGCGTCGCGGGCACGTCGGTCCTGCTCGACGACGTCCTCGTGATCGGCATGGGCAGCACGGCGCTCAACCCGGGCACCCCGACGACGCCGGGTGCAGCGGCGCCCGCCGCCGCCGCCGCACCGGGGTTCCTGGTGACCGTCGCCCTGAGCCCGCACAACGCGGCCCGCCTGATCCATGCGATCAGCTCCGGATCGCTGTATGCCGTGCTGCGCAGCTCGGACCTGAAGATGGCCAACACGCCGACGGTGACCGACCTCAACCTCTTCTCAGGAGCCGGCCAGTGACTCTGCTCTGGGACGCCGACCCCACGGCCTCCGACCGGTACTCGTTCGCCCTCGGCGCGGACATCGTCCGCTTCGACAACCTCGCCACGGCCACGCGGGCCTTGCAGGAGTACGTGAACGACCCCCTGCTCATCATCGGGCCCGAGGTCGACATGCAGAGCGCGTGCGACCTGTCCGACTTCGCGAGGGTCGAGCGGCCCGAGATGGGCGTCGTGCTCATGCGGCGCCGACTCGACGTCACCGTCCTCGCGCAGGCGCTGCGATCGGGTATCCGCGAGGTCATCCCCGCCGACGACCTGACCGCGCTCGCCGATGCCGCGCGCCGCAGCCGCGAGCTCTCCTCGAAGGTCGCGGGCCACGTGGGCGACGCTGCGGTCACCGAGGGCCGCGTCGTCACGGTGTTCTCCGCCAAGGGTGGCGTGGGCAAGACGACGTTCTCGACCAACCTGGGGGCCTACCTCGCCTCCAAGGGATCCAAGGTCCTGCTCATGGACCTCGACCTCGCGTTCGGCGATGTCGCGATCAGCCTCCAGCTCCTGCCGCAGAACTCGATGTCCGACCTCATCGCGATGAGTGGGCACCTCGACGCCCAGGGCCTCGCCTCGATCGTCACCCGCCACGAGAGCGGTCTGGATGTCGCGGCGGCGCCGTCGGAGCCGAGCGATGCCGACCGCATCCCCGGTGCGCTGGTCGGTGAGGCCCTGCGGGTTGCGCGACGCGCGTACGACTACGTCGTCGTCGACACCCCGCCCGCGTTCACCGAGCACGTCCTGGCCGCCTTCGACGTGAGCGACCTGTTGATCCTCATCGCCACGCTCGACATCCCGGCGGTGAAGAACCTGCGCCTGAGCCTGGACACCCTCGACCTCCTGGGCAGCCCCAAGGAGAGCCGGGTCGTCGTGCTCAACCGGTCCGACGCCAAGGTCGGGCTGCGGGCCGAGGACGTCGTCGCGGCGATCCGCCAGGACATCGCCATCACGGTGCCCAGCAGCGCGGCCGTCCCGGCCTCGATCAACCGAGGTGTCCCGATCGTCCTCGACGAGCCGCGCCACGCGGTGAGCGTGGCGCTTCGCGAGCTCGCCGACCGATTCATCCGCGTCCAGCCCGCCGCCGGGTCCCCCGGCAGCAAGGCGGACGAGCCGAAGCGTTCCGAGCGCTGGAGCCTGACCCGAGGGAGCAAGCGATGAGTCTCGCCGACCGTCTCGAGAGCGTTCGTCGCCAGCAGCAGCAGGCCGCTGCACCCCAACAGCAGCGCAGCCCCAGCGCCCCAGCCGAGCGGGTGCGGATCGCTGACCCGTTCGCCGCGGTGAAGGCCAGCGTGCACCAGGCGCTGCTCGACTCCCTGGGCCCGCAGCTCTACGACCCGCACCTGGACCAGTCCGAGCTCGAGAGCCGGGTCCGCCACACCCTCCAGGAGGTCATCGACTCCGAGGAGACCCCGCTCTCGCACTCAGACCGCACCCGGATCGCTCAGGAGGTCGCCGACGAGATCCTCGGCCACGGTCCGCTGGAGCCGCTCCTGCGTGACAGCGAGATCTCCGAGATCATGGTCAACGGCGCCGACCGCATCTACGTCGAGCGCGCTGGCAAGCTCTACTCGGTTGAGACGCACTTCTCGTCCGAGGCGCACCTGCGACGCACCATCGACAAGATCGTCGGTCGGGTCGGTCGCCGAGTCGACGAGGCCAGCCCGCTGGTCGACGCGCGTCTGCCCGATGGCTCGCGTGTCAACGCGGTGATCCCCCCGATCGCGCTCGACGGGGCCATGCTCACCATCCGAAAGTTCTCGACGGACCCCTTCACCGACCGCGACCTCATCGCCTTCGGCACCTTCACGCCCCGCGTCCGCGACTTCCTGATCGGCTGCGTCCGCGGGCGGCGCAACATCATCATCTCGGGTGGTACCGGCTCCGGTAAGACGACCCTGCTCAACGTCATCTCCTCGTTCATCCCCGACGACGAGCGCATCGTCACGATCGAGGATGCCGCCGAGCTCCAGCTCAAGCAGGACCACGTGCTGCGGCTCGAGTCCCGCCCGTCCAACATCGAGGGCAAGGGCGCCATCCCGATCCGCGAGCTCGTCAAGAACTCGCTGCGTATGCGGCCCGACCGCATCGTCGTCGGTGAGATCCGTGACGGGGCCGCGCTCGACATGCTCCAGGCGATGAACACCGGTCACGACGGGTCCATCACCACGGTGCACGCCAACAGCCCGCGCGACAGCCTGTCGCGCCTCGAGACGCTGGTGCTCATGGCGGGCGTCGACCTGCCCGTGCGCGCCATCCGCGAGCAGGTCGCGGGAGCCGTGGACCTGGTGATCCAGCAGGCCCGCCTGAAGGACGGCTCACGCCGCATCACCGCCATCAGCGAGGTGGCGGGTATGGAGTCGGACGTCATCACGATGCAGGACCTGTTCACCTTCGACTACAGCGCCGGCCGTGACGACCAGGGGCGGTTCAAGGGCACCCTGGTCAGCACCGGTCTGCGACCGAAGTTTTCCCAGGAGCTGCACGACCAGGGCATCGAGTTCGCTCCGGACCTGTTCATCCGGGGGGTGTGATGCTGCGGTTCTCACGACAGCGTGTCCACCGGGCCCCCACGCGCCCGGCTCGGGCTGCCCTCGGCGCCGCTGCCGTCCTGGTCACAGCCGTGGCCACCGGAGCCGTGGCCGCCAGTGCCGCCAGCGCGGCGCCCTCACCCATCGACGTCACGGTGTCCGCGACTCGGCTGACCGGTGACGTCCTCACCGGCGTGCTCAGCGTGCGCCAGGACGGCGTCCCCGTCCCCGTCGACGCCGGGAGCCTGCACGGCACCGTCAACGGCACGGCATACCCCGTGACCGTGACCACGGCGAACCGGCCCAAGCGCGCCACGATGATCGTCGTCGACACCAGCGGATCCATGGGCACCCAAGGCATGGCGACCGTGCGCCAGGCAGTCAAGGTGTTCCTCGCCGACGCGCCGAAAGACGTTGCGGTCGGCCTGATCTCGTTTGCGGGCACGGCGGGGGTCGACGTGCCGCCCACCTCGAACCGCAGCCAGGTCCAGAACGTCGTCAACAGCCTGGTCGCCCGCGGCGAGACCACGCTCTACGACGCGCTCTCGCTCGCGGGGCCGGCGATGGCCGGCTACCAGGACCGCAGCCTGGTGCTCCTCAGCGATGGCGGCGACACCCGGAGCAAGGCCACCAAGGCCGGTGCCACCGCCTCCCTCACGAAGTACGGCGTGCGCGCCGAGGTGATCGGCTTCAACACGGCCGACAGTGACAACACCGTGCTCGCCGGCTTCGCCAAGGCAGGGGGCGGAACGCTCGCTGCCGCGTCCAACCAGAGCGCGGTCAAGGCCGCGTTCGAGGATGCCGCCAAGGCGCTGGACACCCAGGCCACCTTCTCGGTGAACGCCGGGAGCGCGACGAGTGGCACCCAGAAGGTCGTGCTCTCCGGAACCGTTGGGGGAGTGCCCTTCGAGGCCGCGACCCCGGTCGACTTCGGCGCCGCAGCCACCCCGACCGTGACGCCGACGGAGCCGGCCCCGGTCGCCGGCTCGGCCGCGCCGGCGAGACTCGTCGCGCCCAAGGGCACGCCGATGGCCCTCATCGCAGCGATCGGCGCCGTCAGCCTGGGGCTGCTGCTGCTGACCGCGGCCTTCGTCGCACCGATGTTCCGCTCCAGCCGCAGCCAGCGGGTCGACTCGATCGAGCGGTACGTCACCCCGGGCATGACCGTGACCACGGACAACCGCGCGGTCAGCCCGACCTCGATCACCACCAGCTTGGTCAACGTCGGCGACCGCATGATGGAGGGCCGCGAGTCGACCAGCAAGACCATGGCCCTCATCGACCGCGCCGACCTGCCGTTGCGTGCGGGGGAGTGGTGGGTGCTGCGGCTCGTGGCCCTACCGATCGGGATCGCGGCGGGCCTGGTGCTGTTCCGAGGCGGCGTCATCATGACCTTCTTCGCAGTCGTCGTCGGTGGCGCGCTCGGGTGGTTCCTCCCGGCGTTCGTCCTGCGATTCCTCGCCAAGCGCCGCGCCAAGAAGTTCGAGTCCCAGCTGCCCGATGTGCTGACCCTCGTCGCGAGCAGCCTGAGCACCGGGTTCTCGCTCCTGCAGGCACTCGACGCGGTCGCGAAGGACGCTGCGGAGCCAGCGGCCAAGGAGTTCAGCCGCACCCTCGCCGAGACGCGCATCGGCGCGGACGTCGGCGACGCCCTCGAGCACATGTCGGCCCGGATGCAGAGTGACAACATGCGCTGGACGGCCATGGCGATCCGGATCCAGCGCGAGGTCGGTGGAAACCTGGCCGAGACCCTGCGCACGACCGCCAAGACCCTCCGCGAGCGGGAGGAGCTGGCCCGCCACGTGCGCGCGCTGTCCGCGGAAGGCCGGCTCTCGGCATACATCCTCATCGCCCTGCCGATCGGCATCTTCTTCTACACGATGATGACCAACCGCTCCTACGTGGAGCTCCTCTGGACCCGCGCGCTGGGTCTGGGCATGTTGGCGGGCGGGATCATCTCGCTCGGCATCGGCATGGCCTGGATGCGCAAAGTCGTGGATGTGAAGGTCTGACATGCCAGGAGTCATCATGCTCGTCGTCGCGCTCGCCGCCATCGGGCTCGCGTTGGTCACCATCGTCCTCGCGGTCTCGTGGGGAGCAGGCGAGGCGACCGGGGTCGCCCGTTCGCTCGCCATCATCGAGCGCCAGGTCGACAAGCACGAGGTCGGCCGCGCCGACCTGCCGGCGATGGAACGGCTCTTCCGGCCGTTCATGCAGAAGACCCGGGGGCTGGCCTACCGCCTCTCTCCGGACGGCACCTCGGACCGGATGACGCGCCGGCTCGACCTTGCCGGGAACCCGGGAAACTGGACCGCGGAACGGATCATGGGCGCCAAGGGCGGGCTGCTGCTCGGCTTCGCCCTGGTGGGCGTGCTGTTCGGTGGACTCGGCATGCGCGGCCTGCTCTATGCCGCGGTCGGCGCCGCGGCAGGGTTCTTCCTGCCGGACCTGTTGCTGATGAACCTCGGCATGAAGCGCCAGGAGGAGCTGCGCCTCGGGCTGGCGGACGCCCTCGACATGCTCACGGTCTGTGTCGAGGCGGGCCAAGGCTTCGACGCGGCGCTGCTGCAGGTGGCGCGCAGTGTCGACGGACCCATCGCGGGTGAGTTCGCGCGGGTGCTGTCGGAGATCCAGATCGGCAAGAGCCGCGGTCAGGCGTTCAGCTCGCTGGCCGACCGGACCACGGTGCCTGAGGCGCGCAACTTCATCAGCGCCCTGGTCCAGGCTGACCGGCTGGGCCTGCCGATCGGCAACGTCCTGCGCGAGCAGTCGCACCAGATGCGGCTCGTGCGGCGTCAGCGCGCCGAGGAGAAGGCCCAGAAGGTGCCGGTGAAGATCCTGTTCCCCATGCTGCTGTTCATCTTCCCGGCGCTGTTCATCGTCATCATCGGCCCCGGTGCCATCCGCATGATCGACACGTTCAGCGGGCTCGGCCACTGACCGAGGCGCAGGAACGGCAACGAATGCCGTGGGCGCGCCACACGTATGCCGTGAGCGCACCTGGGCGGTCAGCGCAACGTGTGGCCGACCGACTCCGACTTGACCAGACCCAGCCGCAGCGCCGCCATCACGGCGGAGGCGCGGTTGTGGGCACCGAGCTTCTCGTAGACCTTGGACACGTGGGTCTTGACCGTCGACTCGCTCATGTAGAGACGCTTGGCCACCGCCGCGATGGAGTCGCCGGCGACCAGGCGGTCGAGCACCTCGGCCTCGCGCGGCGTGAGCCGGGGCTTGTCATTGGAGTCGCGTCGACGCAGGGCTTCGGCCAGGCCCGTGGCCATGAACGCCTCAGGTGCCACCGCGGCGCGGCGCACCGCGGCGATGACCTCGTCGGACGGGGCCGACTTGAGCACCAGCGCCGAGGCCCCGAGGTCGAGCGCCTCGAGCAGGGTCTCGTCGTCGTTGTGCATGGTCAGCACGACGATGCCCAGGCGGGGGAGGCCTCTCGGGCCGCGCGAGCGAGCACGAGCCCTGAGCCGTCGGGCATCGAGACGTCCACCACCAGCACGTGGATGAGGCTCTGCGCCAAGACCGAGCGACCCTCGGCGATGCCGCCGGCTTGGCCGACGACGGACAGATCGGGCTCGCTGTCGATCATCCGGCAGACAGCCTCACGGACAAGGGTGTGGTCGTCGATCACCACGACATTGATGGTCATGAGGGCTGCGGGATCCTTTCGTGAGAAAGCGTGGCGGACGGTGCCGCGCCGCGCGCTCGCATCCGCATGCGCACGGCCACTCCGTCGCCAGCGTAGGGGGTCACGGTGATTTCGGCTCCCAGACCGTTCAACGGATGGGCAGCAAAGTCGCGCGGACCCAGCGAGCTCGTGCCGTCGTGGGCCATCCACAGCTCGACTCGCGGGGCGGCCACGTTGAGCCGGACCTCCACGGTCGTCGAGTTCAGCGAGTGACGGGCGTCGGCGAGCACCTGGAGAAACAGTCGGTAGATGAGGACCTCGGTGTGTGCAGGGAGGCGAAAGCCTGTCTCGCTCAGGTGGATCCGAGTGGTGACGCCTGAGCTGGACCCGAAGTTCTGGAGACGCGCGCCGATCAGGGCGCCGAGGCCGGTGTCGGGTCGCACCGCGATGCGTAGGTCGGCGATGTGCAGTCGCAGGTCGCCCAGCACGCGCGACACCTCGACGCGCAGGTCGTCGAGGCCCTCGGCGAGCGGCGAGCCCTGGTCGCGCGCGATGCGCCGCATGGCGTCCAGGCCGAACCCCAGGGCGACCATCTCCTGGGCGATCCCGTCGTGCATCTCACGAGCCAGGCGTTCGCGCTCCTCGAGGCCGGCGCGCTCGCGCAGACCCGCGAACAGCACGGACAGGTCGATGTTCGCCGAATGGCGGCCGGCGACCTCCTCGGCGGCGGCCAGGTCCTCGGTGGTGAAGGGCGTCACGAGCGGCCGGTCGGCCACGAGCAGGCCCAGCCGGTGGCCCTTGTCGTCGTTGAGCGGCACCACGATCACCGACCTGGCCACGAGGTCGCCAGTCCACTCCGCCAGGGTGGACCTTCCCTGGTGCCAGGCCATGGCGAGGACCGAGCCCTCGTCCATCGGGTCGGGCCAGGGGGTGCGGTCGGCCCCACGGATGGCGAGCGGGACGGCGGGGTTGTCGCCGTAGCCGACGAGGACAGCGCTGCGCGCAGCGCGCATCCGGTTGGCGAGGTCCTGCAGGGCCATCTCGGCCGAGCCGGGGGCGTCGAATCCGGTGTCGAGGGTGTCGGCGAGCTCGTGGAGCCGCCTGAGCAGCAGTCCGGCCTCGGCCGCGACGTTGGGGTCGACGGCCGGCGGCGGGTCGTCCTCGAGTCGGTGGGACCACGCCCCGAGGAGGCCGAAGACGAGCGAGAGCAGGCAGGCCAACATGATCCGCTGGGTCTCGAACTCGTCGACCACGTGAGCCCACCACGACACGCTCATGGCCGAGGTGAAGCCGATGACGAAGACGATGAGGGCGCCCCGCCGGCCGAAGTGCAGCCCGGCGTGGAAGGCGGGGATGAGGATGAGCAGTTTCGACCACGGACCGCCGTATCCCATCGCGACTCCCGCCACGAGGGCGGAGCAGCAGACCAGGGCGAGTACCTGGGGGCGGCGCAGGACGGTGTTCTCGATGCTGATGTGGGGCAGCGCGGTCGCGGCGAGGTCGAGGGTGACCACCAGAAGGATCCACGGCGCTGCGGCGAATCCCGCGCCATCGGCGACGGCGAACAGGGCCGTGATGACGGCAAGTCCGAGACGCAGCCTGGTCGCGACGGCAAGGCTGGGAAGCCAACGCATTGTCGCCTCCCATCTCGTGTCCCCGGCATCCAGCTGTCCACAGGCCAAGGCCAGACTAGTCCCCGTCCACACCTCCTCGCTGCCCTTTGGTGGTCAACACCCCGGCGCGTGAGCATGGCGGGCATGGGGATCGCGGGATCGGTGGGGCCGGTTCGGGCGCAGGCCGCGGGCACTGCCCTGCGGTCCTTGCTCGACCTCGCGCTGCCCCTGTCCTGCGCCTCGTGCCAGGCCCCGGACCACCGCATCTGCCCGGCGTGCAGGCTCGCCGTCGCCGACTGTCTGTGGGCCGGTGGTCCACGAGCGGTCGCACCACGTCCAGCGCCTGCCGGCTTGCCCGAGGTGATCTCGGCCGGGCGCTACGAAGGGCCAGTCGCGCGACTCGTCAGCGCCTACAAGGACGCCGGGCGGCGTGACTGCGCGGCCGTGCTGGGGGGCTTGCTCGCATCGTCGCTCGAGGCCAGCCTGGGGCGTCACGCGACCACCGCGCACCTCCTGCGTCGGGGCGACGGCCCGGTGCTGGTGGTGCCGGTCCCGAGCTCGCGGGCGGCGCGGCGTCGGCGCGGCGACGCGCCGATGGCCGACCTGGCCCGACGCGCCTGCGACGAGTTCTCGCCGACCGAGCTGCTCCCGGCACCCGCGCTCGCACCCCGGCGGCGGGTCGCCGACCAGGCCGGCCTCACCGCGGCCCAGCGCGCCGCCAACCTCGAGGCATCCATGCAGGTGCGTCGGTCCTGGGAGCAGATCGTCGACGGCGCCGTCTGCGTCGTGGTCGACGACGTGCTCACGACCGGCGCGACGCTGGTGGAGGCTGCCCGAGCCCTGCGCGAAGCGGGTGCCCGCGAGGTCACCGCGGCCACGATCTGCGCCACCCAGCGCCGCGCCGCACGCCGGTGAGGCGCCCGCCGAAGCCGCCGGCCCGATGCGACTGCAACCCTCGGTGGTCCCCGCTGTCGCATTGGGCTGGCGTGGTCTACCGTCGGTCTATGGCCCCCCTGGCCCTCGTGCAGCACGCGAACCCAGGGCGCCCCGGACGCGGTCCGGTTGGCGCCCCGGTCCCGGGGACGGGCCTCCACCCCCCGGGGGAGAGCGGGGTGGTGCCGCGGCTGAGCGGGGTCTCGTCAGACCCGATTCGCGTACCCACCAACCCATGGAGGACCCCGTGGAGATTGTCGTCACCGGACGCCACCTGCAGGTTTCAGATCGATTCCGTGCCCACCTCGACGAGAAGCTGGCGAAGATTCCGCAGCTCGCCCCGCGCGTCCAGCGCGTCGACGTCGTGGTCAGTCACGAGCCCAACAAGCGACAGGCCAAGGCCTGTGAGCGGGTCGAGATCACCTGCCATGTCAAGGGGCCCATCGTGCGGTCCGAGGCGTGTCTGGACGACAAGTACGCAGCGCTCGACGTCGCGCTCGACAAGCTCATGGAGCGGCTGAGGCGCGCCCAGGACCGCAAGCGGGTGCACCGCGGACGCCGGTCGCCCGAGTCGGTGGCCCGCGCCACCGCGCGCATCACCGACGAGGCCGCGCCGACGGGCACCGAGGACCACGTGCACGCCGGCGCTCCTGACGGCGACCGCTTCGGCACCCAGGGCAACTCGCCGGTCGAGATCCGCGAGAAGATCCACGCCACCGTGCCCATGGGACTCGACCAGGCGGTGCGCGAGATGGAGCTCGTCGGGCACGACTTCTTCCTCTACCACGACGAGGAGACCGGCCAGCCGAGTGTGGTCTACCGGCGCCGTGGCTGGTCCTACGGCGTGATCCACCTCGACGTCGACCACGACGTCCGACGTGACCTCGACCCGGCCGCTCGCAAGGTCTCCTGAGCGTCACGCCCGGGTGCGGCGGGGCAACGGTGCTGGTCAACAGCGGTGTGCCAGACCTTCTGGGCGCACGGAAATGGTCGGCACCGAACCCCGCACGTGACAGGATGGCGTCGTGAGCAACGGCAGCGTGGACCACGACGGCGCACCCCGCGACGGGATGCTGACCGAACCGATCCGCGTCGTGATCGCCGACGACCACGTGCTCTACCGCCGCGGCCTACAGATGGTGGTGTCCCAGGAGGACGACATCGAGATCGTGGGCGAGGCCGGCGACGGCAAGGAAGCGGTCGACCGCACGGTCGAGCTGCTGCCCGACGTGGTCCTGATGGATGTCCGCATGCCCCTGACGTCGGGCATCGAGGCGTGCCAGACGATCAAGGCCGTCGTGCCGTCGACCAAGATCATCATGCTCACCATGTCCGACGAGGAGTCCGACCTCTACGAGGCGGTCAAGGCCGGCGCCAACGGCTACCTCCTCAAGGACGTGCCGGGCGAGGAGATCGCCGCCGGGGTGCGTGCGGTGCACCACGGCGACTCGCTGATCTCGCCGTCGATGGCGTCCAAGCTGCTCGCCGAGTTCGCGCAGATGAGCAAGCGCCAGGGTGACCGTCCCACCGCCGTCGGCGCCCCACGCCTGACCGACCGCGAGCTCGAGGTGTTGCGGCTCGTCGCGCGCGGCATGGCCAACAAGGAGATCGCGCACGACCTGTTCATCTCCGAGAACACCGTGAAGAACCACGTCCGCAACATCCTGGAGAAGCTCCAGCTGCACTCGCGCATGGAGGCGGCCATGTATGCCGTCCGCGAGAACCTCCTCGAACCGGGCGAATGAGCCTAACCGCTCCGGTGCGCCTCACGCGTGCCCAGGCGTGTCGGATCGGCTTGGCGGCGCAGGGTTTCGGCGTTCCGCGACCTGAGCCGTGGCAGGCGTCGGTGCGTCAGGTCCAGCGCGTCATCGACCAGGTGCAGGTCGTCCAGATCGACAGCGTCAACGTCGTGGCTCGCAGTCACTACCTGCCCTTCTTCTCCCGGCTCGGCCCCTATGACCGCGCCCTGGTCGACCGCGCCCGTGACCGGGCGCCACGTCGCCTCGTCGAGTACTGGGCCCACGAGGCGAGCCTCATCCCCCCGACCACGTGGCCGCTGCTCGACTTCCGAATGCGACGCGCCCGCGACGAGGCCTGGGGTGGGATGCGCCGGGTCGCCCACGAGCACCCCGAGCTGGTCGCCGCGGTGCTCGCCGAGGTCGCGGGTCGGGGCCCACTGACCTCCCGTCAGGTGGAGTCCGCTCTCGAGCACGACCTGCCTCGACAGCGCGACGAGTGGGGCTGGAACTGGTCCCTGGTCAAGAACGCCCTCGAGCACCTGTTCTGGGCGGGACAGATCAGCTCGGCGGGGCGCACGAGCCAGTTCGAGCGACGGTATGCCGCGCTCGAACGGGTGCTGCCGCGCGCGGTTGCCGAGGGTGTCCTGCAACCTGACGCCAGGCTGGACGATGAGGTGGCCTTCGAGCGCTTGCTGATGATCGCCGCGCGGGCTCACGGCGTGGGAACCGAGCAGTGCCTGCGCGACTACTTTCGACTGCGTCCCCATCAGGCTCGTCCGGCGCTCGAGGCCCTGGTCGCGCGCGGGGAGCTCGTCCCGGCCGTCATCGAGGGGTGGCGCCGACCGGCATACCTGCATCCAGAGGCGCGGCGGCCGCGCGCGGTGCACGCGCAGGCCCTGCTCAGCCCCTTCGACTCGCTCATCTGGCAGCGGGAGCGGACGGCGGCGTTGTTCGCGATGGACTTCCGACTCGAGTTCTACGTCCCGGCGCCGCAGCGGGTGTACGGCTACTACGTCATGCCCTTCCTCTTCGGGCAGGACCTGGTGGCCCGCTGCGACCTCAAGGCAGACCGGGCCGCAGGGGTCTTGCGCGTCCACGCGGTGCACTGGGAGCCGGACGCGCCACCGCAGGCCAAGGCGGCGCTCGAGCAGGAGCTGGGTCTGCTGGCCGACTGGCTCGGCCTCGCCGGCGGCGCCTGAGCGGCGGAAGGCGGAAGGCGGAAAACCTCGGCAGGTTGTCCGGAAAGCGCTGTCTCCGCCGGGTGTATGGCAGATAGGTTGCGGCAGTGACGATTTCTGCCGCTCGCACTCCCGCGTCGACCCGGCCCCGGCGGGCGCGCATCCACCGGGCCTGGTGGGTGGTCGCCGTCGTCCTGGCAGCAGGCGTCGCGGCGGCGGGGTTCCGGTCCTCCACCGGTGCCCTGCTTGAGCCGCTCGAGGCCGAGTTCGGGTGGTCCCGCGCGACCACCTCCGGCGCGGTGACCGCCAACCTGGTGATCTACGGGCTCACGGCGCCGTTCGCAGCGGCGCTGATGGACCGGTTCGGCATCAGGCGGGTCGTCGCGGCGGCCCTGCTGCTCGTGGCCCTCGGCTCGGGGCTCACCACCGTGATGACGGCGCCCTGGCAGCTGTGGCTGCTGTGGGGGATCGCGGTCGGGGTGGGCACCGGGGCCATGGCCCTCGTGCTCGGGGCCATCGTCGCCAACCGCTGGTTCGTCGAGTCGCGCCGCGGGCTGGTCACCGGCGTGTTCTCCGCAGCAGGCGCGGCTGGCCAGCTCGTCTTCCTCCCCGGCATCGCCGCGCTCGCCACCGGTCCCGGGTGGCGCTACGCCGCGCTGGTCGTCACCGGTGCGGCGGTCCTCCTCGTGCCCCTCGTCCTGCTCGTCGTGCGCGACTGGCCGTCCGACCTGGGGCTGCGGCCCGTCGGGGACGACGGCCCAGAGTCCGACCAGGCGCAGACGGTCGAGCCCCCGCCTGCGGGTCAGCCCGGCCCCGCCCGGGTCGCGGTGCAGACGCTGCGGGAATCGGTGCGCTCGCGGACGTTCTGGATCCTGTTCGGCACCTTCTGGGTGTGCGGGTGGTCCACCAACGGGCTCATCGGCACCCACTTCATCCCCGCCGCGCACGACCACGGCATGCCCGAGACCACGGCCGCGGGGTTGCTCGCGCTGGTCGGCGTGTTCGACCTGGTCGGCACCATCGCCTCGGGATGGCTCACGGACCGGGTCGACCCCCGGTTCCTGCTCTGCGGGTACTACGGCCTGCGCGGGCTGTCGCTGTTGTTCGTTCCGGCATTGCTCGGACCGGACATCGCGCCCAACCTCTTCGTGTTCATCGTGTTCTACGGCCTGGACTGGGTGGCGACCGTGCCGCCGACGATCGCCCTGTGCCGGCGGCACTTCGGCGTGCAGCGCTCCGGGGTCGTGTTCGGCTGGGTGTTCGCCTCGCACATGGTGGGTGCCGGGGTGGCCGCCTCGTATGCCGGCTGGGTCCGGACCACGACCGGCGACTACTTCACGGCGTGGCTCACGGCCGGAGGCATGTGCCTGTTCGCGGCCATGGCCTGCCTCGCGATCTCGCGGACTCCTGAGCGCGGCTCGTGGCACGCCGCGGGCGAGGAGTCCGAAGTCGCCAGCGTGGCCTGAGCGGGCACCGTCAACGGCCAGCTCACGCAGGTGGCATGAGGTGGATGACGCTCACACCCCGCAGGTGGGCGTCCTGGATCTGGGTCGCGAGGGGGCAGCCCTCCCGCGCGAACACCTCGACAGACCGCTGCGGCTGCTGCGCCAGGTAGTCGCGCAGGCCCGCGAGGGTCTCGCCCTCGACGCCCAACCGTTCCACCAGGACGTCCCGCGCCGGGCTCCACGAGTGCAGGATCGTGCCCAGCCACCGGGTCGTGTAGTCGCTCGCCGGCTTGGAGCAGGTCCCGAGGACCACCATGTCGACGGTGGGCGGCGCTCCGTCGGGGTAGCGCGCCAGGGCGGCAGCGATCGGTTCGGTCTCGAGCACATTCCGATCGGGCTGCGGCCAGGACGTGACCACCGCAGAGACGCCGAACGGGAGCCAGGCGAGGGTGGCCACCAGGGCCACTGCTGCGAGGCAGACGACCCGCGGGAGGCCGCCGGACCACTCGGTGAGCAGGTCGACGACCAGGTCGCCCACACAGATGATCGCGATCAGGACCAAGGCGTAGACGGACTTGATCAGGTAGTACCCGCCGACCCCTGCGCCGGTGACCAGCTGGACACCTAGGACCGCGAGCGGCATGGCCAGCGCCCCGACCATGGCCGCGGTCAGCACCGAGGCGACAGGGTCGCGGGGCGCCCTCAGGTAGTGCACCGACAGGGCTATGGCCGCCAAGGTCGCCAATCCGAGCCACGACGTGATGGGCACGGGCATCACCGCGGTTGACTGGCTCGAGAGCCAGTCGGCGTTCGAGTAGAACTGCCTGGGCCCGTACACGGGGTATGCCGCCACGGCGGCGAGGAGGGCGGTCAGTCCCCAAGCCCACCACGAGATCCGGCGCAGGTGACGCAGTGCGACCCAGGCCAGGGCCACCGCCAGTGGGCCCGCGGCGAGCGGCCAGGCGTTGAGCGCCACAGCGAGCGCCCCGGCTGCGGTCACTACCGCGCCGGACACGCCAAGGCCCCGGCGCACCTGGGCCAGACACAGGAGCCCCGCCACCAGGGCCGCGTTGGCCAGTGACTGGGCCTGGAAGCCGCGGTTCGCGACCACCGGAACGATCCCGACGAACAGCATGAGGAAGACCGCGGTCCCCGACACCAGCATCGCGGCCCGCGACAGCCGTCGAGCGGTCCAGGCGAGCTCCCTCAGCAGCAACAACCCGGCAGCGACGCAGGCCACCATCTGGAGCGAGTAGATCGCCTCCGCGCCGGCGATCGACTGGGCCGTGGTCGGTGCCGCCAGACCGCCTCGGACGATCCAGGGCAGGTACTCGGCGAGAAAGGACCCGGCCGGGCGATAGGACGTTGGGCCGTACAGGCCGGGGATGCTCTCGAAGCGGAAGGTGTACCCGTGGGCCTCACCCATGGCGATCGAGTAGCGGACGTGGGCCGCGTTGTCGTAGCCGAACACGAGCCGGTTGATCCGGGCCTCGGTCGAACCGAACAGCTTCGGTGCCGTGGCCACCACGGTGAGCGCCACCGCGAGCATGATCGGGCGGTCGCCCACTCGGGTTCCCCAGCCGGGCCGACCCCAACGACGCGCCAACGGCGCCATCACGAGCAGTCCGGCGCCCGCCAGCCACGAGGGGGGAAGGGGGACCCCCAGTGCGTCACAGGCGGTGGCTGCACTCACCCAGAATGCGCACAGGGTGGTCGCGCCGAGCACCGTCCGGACCAGCCAGCCGGACGCCAGTGGGTAGAGGCTCGCGCAGCACGCCAGCGAGAGGAGTGCTGCCAGCTGCCCCCAGCCCACCGCACAGAGGAGGACGGACCCGCCGACGACGGCCACCCACAGGAGGGGGAGCCTGCACCATCCGCACCGGTTCGGGGTACGCCGGTAGCGGTGCGTGGGCGCCCTCTCTCACGAGAGCGTCGAGTTCCGACACTGCTGGGGTCCTGCCTGTTGGATGGACGGTCGTCTCGACTATGCCGAGGGATCGGGAGATTGACGCGCCCGCGCGGGCAAACGTGTCCAAACGGACGAGTCGCCGCGGTCTTGACGGCTGTGTTTGGGTGGGTGTCATGGCAGACATCTCGGTCATCAACAGCCCCGCGAGGCATCGCTACGAGGCGAGGATCGACGGGGTGCTCGCGGGCGTGGCGCTCTACCGCGAGGAGCGCGACGCCGTCGTCTTCACCCACACCGAGGTGATGCCGGCCTTCGAGGGGCACGGCGTGGGCGGCGTCCTCGCGCGCGGCGCGCTCGACGACGTGCGGCACCGTGGGCGTCGCGTCGTGGCGCTGTGCCCGTTCATCGCGGCGTGGATCGCCAAGCATCCGCGCTACCAGGACCTGCTCGTCGCGTGAGCCCACGCCACGGCATACCGACCGGCGCGTCCCCGGCCGGAGACGGACTCGACTAACCTAGGACGGGCCGCAGCCACAGGGGTGTCGGCGGCCGCGAACTTTCAGGAGATGCTGCGTGTCCAAGATCGTCGAGAAGCTGCTGCGTGCCGGTGAGGGGCGCATCCTCAAGAAGCTCCAGGGCATCGCCGCCCAGGTGAACGCCATCGAGGAGGACTTCGAGAAGCTCACCGACGCCGAGCTGCGCGCCGAGACCGACGTCTTCCGCAAGCGCCTGGCCGACGGCGAGACGCTCGACGACCTCCTGCCCGAGGCGTTCGCCGCCGTCCGAGAGGCCAGCAAGCGCACCCTGGGCAAGCGCCACTTCGACGTCCAGATCATGGGTGGCGCGGCGCTGCACCTGGGCAACGTCTCCGAGATGAAGACCGGTGAGGGCAAGACCCTCGTCGCGACCCTGCCGTCCTACCTCAATGCGCTCGAGGGCAAGGGCGTCCACGTCGTCACGGTCAACGACTACCTCGCCGAGTACCAGTCCGAGCTGATGGGACGCGTACACCGGCTCCTCGGGCTCGAGACCGGGGTCATCCTCGCGTCGATGACGCCCGAGCAGCGCCGCGTCGAGTACGCCAAGGACATCACCTACGGCACCAACAACGAGTTCGGCTTCGACTACCTGCGCGACAACATGGCGTGGTCGATGGAGGAGCTCGTCCAGCGTGGCCACAACTTCGCCATCGTCGACGAGGTGGACTCGATCCTCATCGACGAGGCGCGCACCCCGCTGATCATCAGCGGTCCGGCCGACGCGGCGACAAAGTGGTACACCGAGTTCGCCCGCATCGCCCAGCGACTCACCCGCGGCGAGCTGGAGTCGGGCGAGGGGGACTACGAGGTCGACGAGAAGAAGAAGACCGTCGGCGTCCTCGAGGCCGGCATCGCCAAGGTCGAGGACTACCTCGGCATCGAGAACCTCTACGAGTCCGTCAACACCCCCCCTCATCGGCTACCTCAACAACGCGATCAAGGCCAAAGAGCTCTTCAAGCGCGACAAGGACTACGTCAACCTCAACGGCGAGATCCTCATCGTCGACGAGCACACCGGCCGCATGCTGGCAGGGCGCCGTTACAACGAGGGCATGCACCAGGCCATCGAGGCGAAGGAGGGCGTCGACATCCAGAACGAGAACCAGACGCTCGCCACGATCACCCTGCAGAACTACTTCCGCATGTACGGCAAGCTCTCGGGCATGACGGGCACCGCCCAGACCGAGGCGGCCGAGCTCTGGTCGATCTACAAGCTCGGAGTGGTGCCCATCCCCACGAACCGGCCGATGATCCGCAAGGACCAGCCGGACCTCGTCTACCGCACCGAAGAGGCGAAGTATGCCGCCGTGGTCGACGACCTCGTCGAGCGTCACGCCGTGGGCCAGCCGGTGCTCGTCGGCACCGTGTCGGTGGAGAAGAGCGAGTACCTCTCCGACCAGCTCCGTCGACGTGGGGTACCCCACGAGGTGCTGAACGCCAAGCAGCACGAGCGCGAGGCCGCGATCGTCGCCCAGGCGGGCCGTAAGGGAGCCGTCACCGTGGCCACCAACATGGCCGGGCGAGGCACCGACATCATGCTCGGCGGCAACCCCGAGTTCATGGCGGTAGCCACCTTGAAGCAGCGCGGGCTCGACCCCGAGGAGACGCCCGAGGAGTACGAGGCCGCGTGGGACGCCGCGCTCGCCAAGGCCGAGGAAGCGGTCGAGGCCGAGCACGACGAGGTCACCTCGCTCGGCGGCCTCTACGTCCTGGGCACCGAGCGCCACGAGTCCCGGCGCATCGACAACCAGCTCCGCGGCCGTTCCGGACGCCAGGGCGACCCGGGCGAGTCCCGGTTCTACCTCTCGCTGCAGGACGACCTCATGCGCCTGTTCAACGCCGCCATGGTCGACCGGTTCATGACCACCGCCAAGATGGACGACGACGTCCCGATCGAGTCCAAGATGGTCAGCCGCTCCATCCAGAGCGCCCAGGGCCAGGTCGAGGGCCGCAACTTCGAGATCCGCAAGAACGTCCTCAAGTACGACGACGTCCTGAACCGGCAGCGCCAGGTCATCTACGACGAGCGTCGTCGGGTCCTCGAGGGCGAGGACCTCCACGAGCAGATCCGCCACTTCATCAACGACGTGGTCGGCGGGTACGTCGACGCCGAGACCTCCGAGGGCTTCCCCGAGGACTGGGACCTCGACCGGCTGTGGACCGCGCTCAAGACGCTCTACCCCGTCTCGGTCACGCCGGCCGAGGTCGAGGCTGCGGCCGAGGGCGGTCTGACCGCGGACATCCTGCGCGAACTGATCACCTCGGACGCCCACCACGCCTATGACGCCCGTGAAGCCGAGCTCGGCGAAGAGGTCATGCGCGAGGTCGAGCGCCGCGTCGTGCTCTCGGTCCTCGACCGCAAGTGGCGTGAGCACCTCTACGAGATGGACTACCTCCAGGAGGGCATCGGGCTGCGCGCCATGGCCCAGCGCGACCCCTTGGTGGAGTACCAGCGTGAGGGCTTCCAGCTCTTCGAGGCCATGAACGAGTCGATCAAGGAAGAGTCGGTCGGCTACCTGTTCAACGTCCAGGTCGACATCGACCAGCCGGCAGAGGCGGCCCCCGGGGTGCAACCGATCGGCGTCTCGGACATGCTCGCCGGCTCAGCCGTGGCCAGCGCCCAGACGGCGGTTGCCGGCGCCCGCGACGGCCAGGCCACTCCTGACGACCACGCGCACGACCACGCGCATGACCACGCGCACGACCACGCGCATGACCACGCGCATGACCACCCGCACGCGCCGGCTGGACCCAGCACCGACGTCGCCGAAGCCCACCCCACGTTCCGGGCCAAGGGGCTCGAGCAGCCGCAGCGTCGTCCGCAGCAGCTGTCGTACTCGGCCCCGAACGAGACCGGTGAGGTCGAGCAGCGCAGCGTCGGCACGCTCTCCGGCGCGCTGACCCCGGAGCAGCTCGAGGGCGTGACCCGGAACAGCCCGTGCCCGTGCGGATCGGGCAAGAAGTTCAAGATGTGTCACGGCAAGTCCTGAGAAGCACCTAGCCAACGGACCTAGCCGGCTGACCTAGCCGACTGACCTAGCCGACTGACCTAGCCGACTTGGAGCGCCTCCACGCGCCACCGGCCGTCCAACCCCACGAGCCGGATGGCCAGGGCGCGGATGCGTGGGCCGTCGACGACCACCGCGCACGCCTCGGCGACCCCGTCTGCGGGCTCGCAGACCCGGACGCTGCGCACGGTCGCCCTGCGGGTGGGGGGCAGGCCGCGCCTGATCGACACCGAGGCGCGCCGGGCGACCACGGCATACACCTCCGGGGTGGTCCACCGGAGCAGCTGTGGCGCCGGACGGGCGCCGGCCATCACCTCGACGAGCCCCTGGGCGATGTGCGCGGCCCAGGGCCGAGGGTCCGGCAGGTCGTCGCGACGGGTCGGCCGCTCGCCGAAGAGCTCCTCGTCGCTCGGTCCGCTGAAGTCGACGGCCAGCGCGTCCTGGACGTAGGCGGTCGGGGTCGGTGTCGTGGGCTCCCACACGTCCGTCTCGACGATGACCGCTGGACGGTGCCGTGGTGCCGGGACGATGCGCAGTGGGGTCAGGGACGGGACCGGGGGTTCGGGGGCTGCTGCGGGCAGGCTCACCGGTGACCTCCGAAGCGGTCACCTGCGGCACGCTCGGAAGCGGGCCCCTGGTGGGACGGGCGCGGCGGGCGCAGGACCTGCCCGGGCACCAGGAGGTCGGGATCGGCGCCGATGACGGCGCGGTTGGTGGCGTGCCAGTCGGGCCATGCCTGCGCGACCTCGGCGTCGCTCGCCTGGGCGCCCAGGTGGCGACGGACGATGTCCCACAGGGTGTCGCCGCGATGAACGACCACGTCCGTGCCGGCCGACGGCGGGGGCGTGGCGGCGAGCAGCGCGGGGCTGGCCTGGGGCCGGACCCGAGGGCGGGTGGGCGTCCAGCCGGGTGGTGCCACCTCGTCCGCCGGAGGGGTCGTCCGCAGCGCTGACCGAGTCGTGGCGAAGCCCGGGGGAGGGAGCGGCGCCGAGGACTCGATGCTGGTCGTGGCAGACGGAGTACCTCCCGGTGACGGCCCCCCGGCCGCGAGGGCGGCGGGAGCGACCGTGCCCACCGCGGCCGCGCCGAGCAGTGCCGCGGCGATCCGGCGCGACGCCCTCGGTGCGCACCCGGCGGCCAGACGGTCCCCCAGTCGCCCGCACCGACCAGGCAGGTGGGCGACGACAGCGGCGCCGGTGCCGAGGACGAACCACCCCTCGAGGAGCAGGGCTGCCAGCGCGGCGACGAGGACCACGGCCTCCTCCAGACTTGCCGGGCCCGGAGCGCGGACCAGCGCCCACTGGTGGGCGACACGGCCCACGAGCCACCACGCCGTCCCCACGAGACCGAGCCCGGCCCCCGCCGCGACAAGCCGAACCTGCGTCTGTGAATGGTCCACCGCGCCCCCCAGCGTGTGTTTAGCTGTATTTCCTTCTGTTTGACGATATCAACGTGGATTTGAACCTGGCAAGTGGCGAGCGACTACCCTGCGGCCAGGAGGGGGAGCGATGCGGTGGGAACAGTTGTTCAGCGACCTGGAGTCGCAGTGGGATGCCGAGCTGCGCCGGTCGTTCGACGCGGAGGTGGCCGATCGCACCCGGCGCGAGCGCGCCACCGTCGGGCTCGGCGAACGGCTCGCGGCGGTCCGCCAGCAGATACTGCGGGTGAGCCTGTCCACCGGCGAGGTCGTCGAGGGACGCGTCGCGGATGTCGGTGCGGGCTGGCTGCTGCTGCGGACCACGACCACCGGACCGGGGCCGGGCGCCGCGCTCGTGCCGTTCGTCGCCGTCACCGCCGTCGTCGGCCTGGGTCGGCACGCGACATCCCTTGGTGTGGGGCGCAGGTTCGGCTTCGGTTATGCCTTGCGTGGGCTGAGTCGTGACCGCGCCGTCGTCTCGCTCACCGATCGATCCGGCGCGGTGTGCACCGGAACGATCGACGTGGTGGGCGCGGACGTCCTCGAGCTGAGCGAGCACCCGGCCGACGTGCCGCGGCGGCCGGAGAACCTCACCGGCAGCCGCCTAGTGCCGTTCGCGTCGGTCGTGGTGGTGCGGCAGGCGGCCAGTGCGTGACGGCGGACCGAAGCCCGCCGCCTGCCGAGCGGTCGGTTCGGGCTACTCCGCGCCCTGGCCGAACGGGTGGGCGGCCACGAACGTCTTGGTCTCGCTGTACATCCGCTGGATGTAGTTCTCGAGCTCGGCAACCTCGACACGCCACTGGCCCCGACCGCCGACCTTGATCGCGGGGAGCTCGCCGGACCGCACCAGGGCGTAGGCCTGGGCGGATGAGATGTCGAGCACTTCGGACACCTCGGACAGCTGAATGAAGCGCTTTGTCACTGGAGTTCCCCTGCCTTCACGAATGTCTCGACTCAAATGGTCTTGACTCTGACCTTAACTGTTCTTGACCAACTGTTTACCATGATCGTCAGTCTGCGTGGGGTCAGTGGCGGCATTCTGTCATCCCCAACCGTTCGGCTGAGTTGGCGTGCCGTACGTGTGGATGAGGTGGTCCCTGTGGATTGGGCAAGCAGGGGACGCGGTGAATGCGCCATGATGTGCACGCCATCTGTCTACGTCATCTGTGTTCGTCATCTATTTGCGTCATGTGTCTGCGGCATGGCTGCCATGGCTTGGCCCGGGGGGATCCGGCGCGACCGGTCAGCGCAGCAGGCTTGTCACGAAGGGGGCCCTCGTGTCGGAACTGCCCACACCCACAGCGATCAGGCTGCAGCGGCCCCGGTGGCGCGACGGGCGCCTGGTGATCGGTGTCGTGCTCGTGCTCGCGTCCGTGGTCCTCGGGTCAGTCGTCGTCAGCAGCGCCGACGACCGCGTCCCCAGCTACGCCGCCCGCGCGGCGCTGGTCCCCGGTCAGCGGATCAGCGAAGCCGACCTCGTGCGCGTCGACGTGCAGCTGGGCGATGCGTCCGGGGTCTACCTGTCGGCACGCCGGGCGCTCGGCCCCGATCGCTTCGTGCTCCGGCCGGTCCAGGGCGGAGAGCTCGTGCCCGTCGCCGCGATCGGCGGCCGCGAGTCGGTCACGGTGCAGCCGCTCACCCTCGTCGTCGATGCCGGGTCCGCGGCAGCCCTGCAGGTCGGTTCGCAGGTCGACGTCTACGCCGACATCCCTACGGGCGGTGGCGCCTCGGGTGGCCCGACCTTTGCCGGTCCCGAGCTCGTCCTCCAGCGGGTCAGCGTGTCGAGCCTTCCGCAGGGTTCCGGTGGCCTGGGTGGCGGCTCCAGTACCGGCCAACCGGTGCAGGTCATGGCACCCACCGACCGGGTCAAGGACCTCATCGGCCGAATCGACCAGGGGGCCCGGGTGACCGTCGTGCCCGTGGCCGGCACGATCCTCAAGGTCGACCGGTGACCCGCACGCTGCTCACGGCCATCGGTGGTCCGGCCGAGTCCCAGCTGGTGGCCGCGCTCGAGGCCGCGGCGGGGTATGCCGTGGCTCGCCGCTGCGCAGACCTCGCCGAGCTGCTCGCCGCTGCCGCTGCCGGGCTGGGTGAGGTCGCGTTGGTGTCGGCGGACCTGCGTGGGCTGGACCGCTCGGCGCTGAGCGAGCTGGCGGCTCACGGGGTGCAGGTCGCCGGGGTCGTTGCCCCGGGTGACGAGGTGGGTGAGCGGCGCCTTCGTCAGCTCGGGCTGGGCGTCGTGCTGTCCAGCGCCCTCGACCCACACGGGCTCGACGAGGCTCTCGACAAGGCGCTCGAGCATGTTCAGGACCACGCTCTCGACCACGGCGTGGACCACGCTCTCGACCACGGCGTGGACCGCGCTCCGGATCATCCGCGGGACCACGCCCCGCCCGACACGCTCGGCCAGCCCGTGGCCAGCCACGCCACCGACGACCACGCGGCCGAGCTGCCCTCCGCGCCAGGCGGCCCGGGCGGCACGGGGGCGGATGCGAAGGCCCGCGGGCGCGTCATCGCCGTCTGGGGTCCGACCGGAGCGCCGGGTCGCAGCATGCTGGCGCTCAACCTGGCCGCCGAGCTGGCGCTCGCTGCCCCGACGCTCCTGGTCGACTGTGACACGCACGGGTCGTCGCTCTCCCAGGCTCTGGGCCTGCTTGACGAGGCGCCGGGCATGGCCGCGGCCGCCCGCGCAGCCGACCAGGGCACCCTCGACCTGCTCGCGCTGGCGCGCGTGGCGCCCGAGGTGACGCCCGGGCTCCGGGTGCTCACCGGCATACCGCGGGCCGAGCGCTGGACCGAGCTGCGGGCTGCCGCGGTCGGCCACGTCCTCGACCTCGCTCGTGACCTGGCCAGCTGCGTCGTCGTGGACTGTGGGTTCTCCATCGAGGACGACGAGGAGCTGTCCTACGACACGCTCGCGCCGCGCCGGAACGCCGCGACCCTCTCGGCCCTGGCGGCCGCCGATGACCTGCTGGTCGTCGGCAGCGCCGACCCGGTGGGGTTGCAACGGCTGGTCCGGGCGGTGCAGGACCTACGCGCGGTGCCCGCTCCGGCTCCACGGGTGGTGGTGAACCGGGTGCGGGCGTCGTCGGTCGGCTCGCACCCCGAGCGTCGGATCGGCGAGGCGCTCGAACGCTTCGCCGGCATGGACGACCTCACCTACCTGCCCTGGGACCAGGCTGCCCTCGACGGCGCGATGCTGGCCGGACGGTCGCTGGTCGAGTTCGCGCCCCAGTCCGCCCTACGTCGGGCCATCGCCGACCTCGCGACGACCTTCGTCGACTCGCGGCTCGACCAGCGTCGGTCGCGCGGCACCCGTCGCGCGCGGGTCAGGAGCTGAACAACAGGGTCAGACCCGCCACCGTGTAGAACACCATCAGGGCCAGCAGGGGCACCTGACCGAGCACGGCAGCCCTGCGCGGAAACAGCGAGATCGCGCGTTCGTGGGCCAGGACCACGCCGAGCACGTGCCCGGTGATGATGGCCACGACCTGGATCCCGGCCACCAGACTCGGGGCGATCAGCGCCGGCGAGGGGCTCAGCGCGGCGGTTCCGAGCCAGTTGGCCCCGACCTGCAGCGGGTCGGACATCTTGGCGAGCCCGTGGGTGCCCTCCCAGACCCACAGCGACCAGTAGTGCGCGACGAGGTATCCCGCCGCGATGGGGATGAGCGACGGAGCGAACGCGGTGGCCACCCCCCGTGGAGAGATCCCGGCCAGGCGTGCGGAGACGAGCGCGGCGAGGCCCAACGAGCCCGCCACGACCAGGCACATGGCCACCAGGCCAGCAGTCTGGAGCAGCCGGGCGGGGACCGCGGAGGACTGGACGAAGGTGTACCACCGGGCCTCGCCCGAGAACCCGTCGTATGCCGTGCTCCCGAGCATCACGGACGTCACGGCCAGCAGGCCGGGGTGCACCCTGACCTGCAGCGGGCCGTGCATGGGCGTGCGCAGCACCCATCGCCCGTCGGCGCGTCGACCCAGCGGGCTGAGCGAGCCGTAGAGCGTGGACCAGGCCGTGAACGGGTCGCCCGCCCGCAGGTACGCCGGCCCGAACGTCAGGCTCAGGACCAGGCTGACGAGCAGGTAGCCCAGGATCGCGATGCGCAGGGTCGGGAGCGTGGCGTTGTCGGGCGCGATCAGCTCGAGCCACACGAAGGCGAGCAGGCCGAGCGCCGCCGGCCAGTACCCGAGGCGGTACTCCTCGACGAGGGCGAAGTCGTCCTCGATGCGGCCCAGGGCGAGCAGCCCGCGGCGGATCCAGCGGACCGGGTTCACCAGCCGCCAGATTCCGCCCACGACGAAGGACAGGAACGCGAGCCCGACCCAGAGCCACACGTAGACCACGATCGGCACCGGGTTGTTCGCGTTGTCCTGCCCAGCCAGCAGCGCCAGCAGCGTCCATCCGGTGACCGCCAGGCTGAGGGCGACGAACACCGCACGGACCGGGCCGGAGTCCAGCGCCAGCGCGAGGGCCATGGGCAGGAGGCGACCGTCCGTCGGGCGCAGGCGCGGCTCACGCCACAGGGCTCCGAGCGCGACGAAGGAGACCAGCAGCGCCGCCGCGGCCCCCACCAGCACGAATCCGAACGGGAGCGGCAGGTCCTCGCGCGAGCCCACCCCATGGGCTGGCAGGGCGGTGAGGAAGTCTCTCGCGACGGCATACGGCATTGGCGCTTGCAGCGTCATCTTCGTCACGAATCGCAGTCTAAAGTGCGTGTTCTGCCACGATGTGGGGGTGCCTGACCGCCTGAACTCCCTCGACGCGTCGTTCCTCTACCTCGAGGAGACGACGACCCCGATGCATGTCGGGTCGGTCATGGTGTTCGACGCGCCGAGCGATGGTTTCGACTACGACCGGCTGGTGCAGCTCATCTCGACGCGGATCGCGTTCGTGCCGCGGTACCGCCAGCGGATCCGGCAGATCCCGGGCCGACTGGCCAACCCGGTGTGGGTCGATGACGAGCACTTCGACATGACCTACCACGTCCGACGCTCGGCGCTTCCCCGGCCGGGCACCGACGAGCAGCTGCAGGAGTTCGTCGCGCGCATCCAGCCACGGGCCCTGGACCGCAACCGCCCGCTGTGGGAGATCTACCTCGTCGAGGGCCTCGCAGAGGGCCGCTTCGCCATCGTCAGCAAGTCCCACCAGGCCCTCGTCGACGGGATCAACGCCGTCGACATCGCCCACGTCATCGTCGACGGTGACCCCGCGGTCGAGGGCCTCATCCCCGACTCCTGGCGACCGTCGCGGGAGCCCAGTGACGTCGAGCTGCTCACGGGGGCGCTTGTCGATGCGATCCGCCGGCCCAGCGAGATCGCCGAGAACATCCGCGGCGGCATCATCGACGTCAAGGCCGTGGGGTCGCGCGCCCTCACGGCGGCTGGCGACGTCGCCTCGACCCTGGCCAGGACCGCTGCAAGGCCCGCGCCGCACTCGCCGCTCAACGCCACGGTGGGCGAGGCCCGCCGCTACGTCATGATCGGCACGGACCTCGAGGACTACCGCAAGGTCCGCAGCCGCCTGGCCCGAGGCAACTACGCCGACGACGTGACCATCAACGACGTCGTGCTCGCCACCATCTCGGGGGCGTTCCGCACGTGGCTGCTGACCCGCGGCGAGTCGGTCCACTCCGGCACCACGGTGCGCGCCATGGTGCCGGTGAGTGTCTACGACGAGGACGCCCGCCACGTCGGCAGCCGGCTCACTGCCTGCTTCGTCAACCTGCCCGTGGGTGAGCCGGGACCGTCGATGAGGCTGCACCAGATCGCGTTCGCCATGCGCCAGCAGATGGAGGGCGGCCAGGCAGTGGGCGCGGAGTCGCTCGCGGGACTCGCCGGGTTCGCGCCACCGACGTTGCACTCGCTCGGCGCGCGGTTGGGTTCGGCGATGTCGCGGCGGCTGTTCAACGTCGTCATCACCAACGTGCCCGGTCCCCAGCACACCCTGTATGCCGGTGACGCCCAGATGCTCTCGACCTACCCCGTGATGCCGCTCGCGAAGGGCCAGGCGCTGGCGATCGGCCTCACCTCCTACGACGGCGGGGTCTACTACGGACTCAACGCCGACCGCGACTCGATGCCCGACATCGACGTGCTCGGCCAGAGCATCGTCGACTCGCTGGCCGAGCTCCTCGAGAGCCACCGGTCGAAGTCGCGATGACGGCCGCCCGCCCAGCAGGCCGGCCACGGCGGGGACTCGTCCTCGGTGGTGGTGGCGTGCTGGGTGCCGCCTGGATGGTGGGGGCGCTCAAGGCGTTGGAGGAGGAGCTGGGGCTCGATGCCCGCGACTTCGACGGCTTTGTCGGGACGTCGGCGGGGTCGGTGCTGGCTGGCCTGCTCGGGGCCGGCGTGTCGGTCGACGACCTGTTGCGTCACCAGCTCGAGGGAGCGCTCGACCTGGGGCCGCTCGCGGGGTTCGCGTGGGACTACGAGAGGGACACCGGTGGCGACCGCCCGGGCCTGCCACGACCCGGGCTCGGGTCCCGAGAGCTGTTGCGGCGCAACGCCCGCAACCTGCGGCACCTGCCGCCGACCGCCGTCCTCTCGGCCATCCTGCCCGAGGGCCGCGGGAGCATCGACGCCGTGGGCGGCCTCGTGCGACACGTCGTGCCGTCGGGGTGGGTCGACCGCGAGGGAGTGTGCGTGGTGGCCCTCGACTACGACAGCGGTGAGCGGGTGGCCTTCGGGCGGCCGGCGTCGCCGGAGGTCGACCTCGCCGATGCGGTGATGGCCTCGTGTGCCATCCCGGGCTGGTACCAGCCGGTCCGGATCGGGGAACACCGCTACATCGACGGTGGGGCGTGGTCCTCCACCAACCTCGACCTCATGGTGGGCGAGCACCTCGACGAGGTCTACGTCCTGGCCCCGCAGGTCAGCTTCGTCCGCGACGCTCCGAAGCACTGGCGCACCCGGGTCGAGCGCCAGTGGCGCAACCGCGTGACGCTTCGAGTGCTGCGCGAGCTGCACCGGGTGCACGACGATGGTGCCGAGGTCACCGTGCTCGGGCCCGGCGAGGAGGACCTCGAGGCGTTCGGGTCGAACCTCATGGACGTGACGCGTCGACCGCTCGTCATCGAGACCTCCCTGCGCACGTCCGCCGTCTCCCTGCACAACCCTGCTCCACTGCCCGACCGGTCCGACTTCGAGGATGTGGGATGACCCAGACCAGGATCTACGTGCCCCTGACCGCCGCCGGAGTGCGACGACTGGCCGCCGACCGCCAGATCGGCAGCGGCAGCCTGCGGGCCTTCGCCGTGACCGGGCGAGTGGAGCGGGCAGACCCGACCGGCGACGAGGAGGAGTGGGAGTATGCCGCCCTGACCGAGTCGGTCGAGGCGGCCACGGCCGCGCGTGGCTCGCAGGAGCGGCGCGTCATCGCCGCCGCCGACGTGGACCCGACCTGGGTGCAGGAGCAGGGTGACACGCCGGCATCGGTGCAGATCTCGTCACCGGTGCCGCTGTCGAGAGTCGTGTCGTTCCACGTGGACGAGTCGCCGGGCGACGAGGGGATGGACGACCTGCTCTGGTACGACGCGACCGAGCTCGAGGAAGTCCTGCGCCTGCTCTGACCGGTGCTGGTCAGGTGGCGCCGGATCCAGGGGCCGTCTCGGGTGGTGTCACCGCGGGTGGCGTCAGCGACGGACGGCCGAGGCCGGCACCCTCGGGCACGGCGATGACGGTCTCGGGGCCAGCCAGTCGCACGCGCCCGGTGAACTGCCAGCCGGTGAGGTCGCCCGCGGGTAGCTCGTCGCGGTTGACCGCGACGGACAGTTCTCCGCCAACGGTCTCGCGCAGGAGGTTGGGATCGGCCTCGGTGGTGACCGCGGCACCGACGTCGTCCGCGGCACTGACGTCGTCCGCGGCACTGACCTTGAGCCGGACCACATCCCACCGGTCGACGGTCTCGTGCCGGTGCCTGTCGATCACCCGGCCGGTGAGGATCGTCTGGTTCTCGATGGGACTGACCACGCACATCACCTCCGCTGGCCGGTCACGTCCGCGACCGGCTCGGTCTTGCCGGCGAGCAGGCGCACGAGCGCCTCGCTGATCGGCTGGCCGGTGTTCGACTCGAAGTAACTGTAGCCGGGCATCGGGTTGACCTCGAAGCACACCATGTCCCCTGACGGCGTCTCGCGCAGGTCGATCCCGACGAAGGGCAACGACAGCGACGCCGCAAGGTCGACGCACCGCTGCGCCACGTCGTCGCTCAGGGTGGTCGCGGTGAGGTCCGCATCGAGGCCCTCCCGCGCGGCATACCGGTAGTCGGTGGCGGCGCACTCGATCCGCGTGGCGAACACCTCGCCGCCCACGACGTGCACCCGCACGTCGACGCCCTCGACGAACGCCTGGAACTGGGTCGGCAGCGTCCGGACGCGCTCGAGTCGGCCGAGGTACCCCGCGTCGAGGCGCTGCACGATCGAGCGCACGCCGCTGATCGACTTGAAGACCACCCCGCCGACGCGGTCCGCGAACTCGACCACCTCGTCGGGGTCGGTGGTGACCAACGACTCGGGGACGGCGAACCCGGCGGCGGCGATGAGCTGGGCCTGGAACGGCTTGCTCGAGTTGGAGTGCATGGTGCGGGGCCGGTTCACCACCCGCGCGTCGGCCGTGTCGAGCCACGACACCACGGCGTCGGCGATGGCGGACTCGCGCTGGTGGGCCACCGGGTCGTGAGCGACGGGCGCGAGCGGCCGGGCGTATGCCGCGTCGAAGTCGGCGAGGGGTACGCGCGCCCACGGCACCCGCAGCTGTCCGGCGACGGCGCCGCCCCACTCGACCACCGAGAAGTCGCAGCCGTCCAACGCCTGCTGGTCCAGGACGAGGTGCTCGGCCTCGAGTCGCTCGGCAGCCCGAACCGCCCGCGACAGCGCCGGGTCGTCGCCGTAGCCGAAGAAGAGGATCACGCGCCCACCCCCACGAGCATGGCTCCGGCGGCCCGGATCCGCGCATCGTCATGCAGGAGTGGGACGGTCGACACGTCGCTCACCCGGTCGCCCGCGTCGAGCCCGACCTCGAGGACCCGGCACGATCCGGCTGCGGCGAGCCGCGTGCACGCCCGGGCCTCGGCGGGGTCCCCGGCACCCACGACCTCGTCGCCCGCTACGAGCACCGTCCGGACGGTGCTCGCGTTGGCGCCGGCGACAGGCAGCAGGCAGTCTGCCGCGACCTGCCGCCAACGGGCCGGGGACCAGCCGGGTCCGGTCGGGCTGACGCCCTCACAGGCGTTGACGGCGCGCGGGCCGAGCGAGGACAGCCAGCTGACGAGGAGCGCGGTGAGCTCCGCGTGGGCGTAGGCCACGTCGCCGGCGTCGGCCGTGCGGAGTCCGGGCGGCACGAGCCACTGCTGCGAGCGGAACCACACGGCGGCGAGGGTGTCGTCGGTCAGCACTCGCGGATCGGGTCCCGCCAGGCGCACCGACGTGCGGGCGACCCCGGCGGCGTCCACGCGGTGGCTCCACCCGGCACAGGCCAGCTCGTCGCCCGACACGACCACGACGTCGCGGGCGGCCTGCCCCGCCGCCCGCGGGTGACGGGCGGCTGCTCGCGCGGCCGCCCGTCCGCCGACGTCGCCGGGATCGGCGACGACGAGGAGCACTCGCTTCGTCACGTCATCCCGGCTGGGTGTCGAACTCGCGCTTGGCTGCGGCATCGCCGCCGGCCATCCGCTGCTCCAGGGCGGGTGAGTACGGCTGGCCGCCGCTCGCACCCATGAGGTCCGGACGCAGCGTGGAGTCGATGAACATCTCCGCAGGCTGGTCGGATCCGGACCCGGACCCAGGGTCCGTTGGGGCGCCGAACACGGCCAGCTCGAGCGCACTCAGCCGATCCTCGACCGAGGCGCCGCCCGCTGCGGCGAGCCCTCCGCCGCCACCCTGCCGCCATCCGCCACCGCCGCGCTTCCAGTTGTCGGGCGGCCAGCCCTCGAAGCCGCCCTCCTTGAGCTCCTTGGCGACCTCCTTGAAGTCCTTGATCGCCTCCTTGAGGAAGTTCTTGTCCGGGTGCACGTCCTTGAGGAGGTGCTTGTCCGGGTGGAGGTCCTTGGCGAACTCCTTGTGCTCCTTGTGGAGGTCCTTGAGGTCCTTGAAGTGCTCCTTGCCGTCCTTGAGCACCGACTTGCAGGTGACTGTGACGTCGACGGTCATGGTCGCGCCCGAGCCCGGGATCGACTTGACCGACACACAGGTGTCCGCGCCGGCATACGACTTGGTGTTCGGCGTGGTCGAAGTCGTGACCGACGTCTTGGCCGCCGTGCCCGGGAACGGGTCGCCGGCGTCGCCACGGTTGTGGTTCAGCTCGAGGTCTCGGTTGCCGTCCGCCTGGAGCAGGCCGACCTTGTAGTGGGTCTCGTCGGTGTTGCCCGGCTGGGCCTCGTCGATGTGCCAGAGCAGCAGCCCGTCGCCCGGCAGGGCCTGGTCGGAGCCGATCTTCTGGCGGTTCTCCAGGAGGAAGTACTCCGACCCGCTGCCGCCGTTCTTCCAGAGCCGGAAGAGTGAGTGGCTGGTCTCGACCGCCTGCACGGTGATGGGTCCGTTGGCCGTGACGTTGGTGACTCCGGCCCAGCCCTGGTTGGCCTTGCACCACGCACTGGGGTGGGACGGGATGTCGCCGCCGCCGTTCCAGCTGCCGCCCGACATCAGGCACCAGTTGCCGATGCCCTCCGAGGAGTAGTCGGTGTCGTACAGGTCGGGGAACCCGAAGAGCAGGTGACCGAGCTCGTGGGCGGACACCCCGATCTTCGCGTCCTCGGGAATGGTGAGGTAGCCGTAGATCTTCGTCCCGTCCGTGTTGAATGCGGTGGCGAGGGTGGACTTGTGGGACCAGATGTCGCCGAGGCTGCCGGTGACCTCCGCACCTTGGCCCGCGTGCACGACGATGAACGCGTCGACGTACCCGTTGCCGTCGTTGTCATAGGGCGCGAAGTTCACGTCCGCCGTCGAGGCCGTCGCAGCATCCAGCGCCAGCTGCGGGGTGCGGAAGGCCGTGCCGTTCTTGCCGATGCCCGAACCGTTGTTGGCGTACCAGGCCAGGGTCTGCGGCATCCGGTACGGCCCCACGACCACCCCGTCGAGGGTGACCAGGCCGTTGGTCACCTCGGTGTAGTACTCGCGGACGCTGCCGTGGGGCAGGACGCCCGTCGAGAAGAACAGCTGCTCGAAGTGGGCTTGGGTGGCTGCCATCGCCTTGTCCGAGAAGTCGACCAGGACCACCGCCACCCGGACCGTCCCCCGCAGTGGCGCCCGGTCGGCCGCGGCGTTGCGGATCGTCGCCGCGGGCGTGCCGGCCGGGAAGGCCTCCGGCGGGATGATGACACCGTCGTTGAACCCCAGTCTGCGTGGTTCGCGAGCGAGGCCGAGCTCGGCGGCACCGTCGGCCCGCTTGCGCTTGGCGGCGGCCGCGAGCTCCTTGTCCCACCGTTCCTTGAGCTCGGGGCTCGGTGCGATCGCACAGGTGCCGCGCAGCTGGTCAGCCGTCCATGACGGTGAGTCGAAGTCGTCCACGGGTTCCTCCTCGGGGTGGTCAACCGCACGTGTTCCCGCGGCCCCTCCGCGGGATGCGGGCCTGTACGCGAGGATCCACCGTGGAAACGGGACGTGGATCAACCAAATGGATGAGGTCACGCGCAACTGTTCGATTCACTGCTGTCCGGCCCGTCAAGGCCATCAAATGGCCTCTGACCTGCGGAAACGCAGAGTGGCCCAACCAGCCGGGGTGGCCGGTCACGGTACGCCGGCGCCCACGCCGGCTCCGACGGCGCCGGCTCCGGCGGGGCCTGCTGCGGCACCAGCGGCAGCGGCGGCGGCCGCAGCGGCTGCCGCTGCCGCGGCCCGCTCGCGCTCGAGCAGGGCCAGGTAGTCCTCGGCCGAGATGACCGCGTGGGTGTCGTGCAGGACGACCTCGAACGAGACGGCCTGGATGCCCGAGGTGGCAGCCGTGTGGCCCTCGGTGATCTTGACCCGGATGGTGTCCCCGCGGGTGCTCCGGAACACGCGGGCCTGCAGGTCGATGGCCCGGATCCCGGGATCGCCGAAGAAGTCGCGCAGCAGGGCGAGCTCGGCGCGCAGGCCGGCGGCGTGCGCCCGTTGGAACTCCTGGTCGAAGCCGGGCCGGGTGTCGAGGCCGCCTGGCTGGCCGCCCGGGATGCCCATCCGGTGGGCGTAGTTCGGCGTGGCCCGGCGCTCGGTGATGAAGTGGACGAGCACGTCCTGCATGCCAAGGTCGCTGCTGGCGAGGAGGTCGTCGATGTCGACGTACCCGGACTGCCACGCGTCCTCGAACACCCCGCCCTCGGCGACGAAGGTCCGTGCGCCCGTCACGGGGTCGATGTTGAACGAGCCGAGCAGCCCGTGCCGGTTGGTCAGCCGCAGCGGGATGTCGGCTCCGTCGTCGATGAAGGCGATCATCTGCCGGTCGAACTCGCTGCACAGCTCCAGCGGCAGGATCCGGGTGTACTCGAGGTACTGGACCCGCCCGTCCACGCGCAGGGTGAACAGCAGGCCGGGGGAGACGGCGTTGAGCCGGTCGAGGAGCTCGGGCACCCGCGCGAACCCCGACTGCTCCCCGCGACCCACGTCCTGCAGCCGGACCCGCGCCTGGCCGGTGACCGGCGCGGCGGACAGCACGGGGACCGGCTGGCCGGCGAGCGCAGCCTGCGCGGCGGCATCCGCCTGGTGCTCGTATGCCGCGCGGTCGGCGAGCGGTGGGCCGCCGGTCCCGCCGCGCTGCTGGACGACGTGGGCCAGCTCGTGGGCGATGAGCTCGCGGCCCCACCCGGACCCGGGCTGGTAGGCCGTCTCCCCGAAGGCGATCACGTCGCCCGTGGTCACGGCATCGACACCGCCCAGGGTGAGCGCGGAGGCGACGGCGGTGGGCGCGACCCCGACGTCGTCGAAGTCGGCGCCGAACCGTGGCGCGAGCTCCTCGCGCAGGCCGCTCGGCAGCCGCTCCTGGCGCGGCGCCACGGCGGGGAGTGGTTCGGCGTGGGCGTGCTGCTCGTGCTGGGCGATGGAGAAGGTCATCGCGATCCCCCGCAGGCAGGAGGCGCCGGACGAGCCGGCGCCTGACCTGTCATCAACCAGCCATACGAGGATTCGAACCCCTCAGCCAACAGTCTCCTGCGGCTGCCGCGACCGCGCGGTTGAAGTATGCCTGAACCACTCATGCTAGATCCCCCTCCTCAGGGAAGGCAACGGTCGTGCTGGAACGTGGCCGGTACGTCGAGCGCGACGGACCCGTCCCGGTTGAGGACGTCGCTGAGGTACTGCAGTGCCCGGCCCTTGCTCGGCCCCGGGCCGGTGTCCCGGATGACGACGCCGACCCGGAACGGCCCGCTCAGGTCCAGACCACGGATCTCGATAAAGCTGCCGAGAACCCCCCAGACCCGAACGGCATCGACGGGCGTGCCGTCCTGGTTACCGGTGCGCGCGAGGCGGGCGTGGTTGTCGGTCATGGTCAGGCTCGCGACGTTGCCGACGTAGTAGGCGTGGCGCTGCCGGGTCCAGAAGAACGGCACGATGAGCCCGACCGTGTTGCCGGCCAGGGTCGCCTGGCCGACGGAGAGCCCGACCTTGCCACGCGCCTGGAGTCCCACGTGCACTCCCTCGATGGCGCCCTCGACGAGGTTGCCGTCGATCCGGACGAGTGCTGCGCGCGAGCCGCCGACGACGATCCCCTGAGCCATCGACCGCGCGTTGCGGAGGGCGGCCGCGAGGAAGTTCGCGCTCGCCGTCCCGATCGCCGCCTGGTGCGGTTCGGTGGCGCTGGCCGCGACGTATCGCGCCACGGCGACGGCCGCGGACCGCTCGCCGGCCAGCCTGGTGACGGTGACGTTCTTGGCGAAGTCCGTGATGACGCGCCGGATCTGGCTCGCCCCCGTGATCGACGCGGTGACCCCGTTGGCGAGGCGCACCGACTTGGGTCGTCCGGGCGTCCCGCCGGCGTCTCCGGGTCCTGGTGGGCCCCCCGGGCCAGCGGGCGCCGCAGCCGCTTCCGTGTCTGCGGCGGGTGCCTGTGGCGGAGGTGGCGGTGGCGGTGGGGGTGGCGGGGGTGGTGGGGGTGGCGGGGTGGCTGCATCGAGGAGCAGGTGGCTCGCGACGAACCTCCCGAGCTGTCGTGCCACGAACCGGTTGGGTGGGCGCTCGACGGCCACCGCGGCGAGCTGCACGGTGTTGTCGCTGACCCTCGTTGACGACGCCGAGGCCACCAGGATCCCCACCTGCTGGTCGCCGACCTCGAGCCGGTTGTCGCAGATCTCGACGCGGCGGGGGTCGCCGGTCTTCGGGTCCGACGCGACGTAGATCGCCGACTGGCTCTTGCCCGCGCTGTCGGGCACGTACACCTCGACGTCATGCACGCGGATGTCGCCGCCGCCCAGGAACGACAGGCCACCCATGAGCCCGGGGTCGCCGGGGGGCGACGCGATCCCTTTGGGCGTGGCCGCCTCGACCCGCAGATGGGTCACCTCGATGTCGACGCAGCCCGTAGCCACGAGCGCGGCCTCGCTGTTCGTGGCCGCGAGCACCGTGGCCGGGCCGACGCCGGTGATGACCACGCGCGGCGTGCCCGCGAGCCGCAGCGGCAGCGCGAGCGGGAACCGGCCCGCGGCGAGGCAGAGCTCGCCCCCGGTCGCGGGGAGCAGGTCGAGCTTGGCCTGCAGGTCGTCGCCCGGGAACGCTGTCACGGTGCACGTGCAGTCGTTCTCGAGCTCGGTGAGCGGGGGGAAGGTGGGTCGGCAGTCCGTGAGCACGACACCCTTGGTGAGGTCGACTACGGCGAGGGAGGCAAAGGCGTGCCGTATGCCGTCCGGCGGTGCGGCGGTGAGCGTCTCGACGGCATCCGCAGCACTTCCACGGACCCGCACGCCCCACCAGTCGCCCACCTCGTAGCTGCCGGCGCCGGCCGTGAAGGCGATGCCGGTGTCGTTGCCCGCGAGGGTGAGCGTGACCGGGGCGGCGGCGCCGACGACCTGGCCGTCCCATCGGCGCAGGCACGTCCCCGGTGGGTTCCCGGTCAGCGCGCTCGCGGCACCGAGCGTGACGAGGTCGCCCCCGCCTGTGGGGTCACGGTGGCGACCGTGAACAGGGGTCCGTGGTCGACGCGGTCCTCGCGACGGGCGAGGGTGCTCACCTCGGCCAGGTCGCCGGGCTGGAAGGTCACCGAGCGCGAGGGGGCGAGCGTGACGGCGGTGCCGGCGACGGTGGCCGCGACCGCGTCCGACCCGTTCGCGTAGGACCAGCCGAAGCGGGCGGTCGCCTCGGTCCCCGCGTCGAGGACCTCGATCCGCAGCAGCCCGTCCGGCAGCTGGGTCCGCGGGTCGTCGGGTGGGGCGCAGGGGTCGGGGTTGACGGGCGCCGCGTTGCGGACGACGTCGAGCAGGCCGGTGCTGAGCGCCGCCGGGAACGTTGCGCCGCCGCAGGTCGGCGTCTCGGCAGCGGCCACCCGCACCCGCCAGCCGACTCGGGTGCGGGTCGTCGTGTCGATGCCGTCCAGCGCTGGGTCGAGCAGCTCGGCGGGGTCCTCGGCCGCCTGCACCTCCTCGGGGAAGACGTCGAGGTAGACGACCCACGTGCCGGTGGTGGGCAGCGGCGAGATCTGGGGCTGGTCGGCATACGAGAGGTCCGCGGGGTTGCGCGCGAGGAGGCCGTCGACCCACATGGTCCCGGCGCCGACCTGCAGGGCGCCGCCGACGAGCGACACCTGGAAGGCGGTGCTGCCGATCGGCACGCCAGCCGGGCCGATGGCGTCGGCCGCGAGCTGGCGCGCGTCGCGGGCGGGCCCGTCGAGATCGAGGTTCCAGTCCGTGTCGAGGAGGACTCGGCCCTGCTGCATCCGCGCGGACGTCCAGCGGTCCTTGGCGCGCAGCGGGACGCTGGTCATGTCACCGGTCATGAGGAGTCCTCCGGTTCGGCGATGAGCAGGTGGGTGTGCAGGGTCAGTGGGGTCATCTCCGGCAGCCGCTGGGCGAGCCGGAGGGCGAGCGGGCCGCGCCGCGCATGGTGGTAGGCGCCGATCTCGCCGCCGTCACTCGCCGCCATGAGGACCGCCGCCGCGGGGTGCGGGCCGGGGGCTGTGAGCAGCGGCGCGTAGTAGCCCGACCCGTCGAGCCCGACGTCGCCGAACGGCGGAAGTGGGCTGGTCAGGGAGCGGTAGGCCGGTGGGTGCGCCTGCGGGTCGTCGGCGGGGCCGAGCTGGCAGTACCGGACGCACCCGGTCGAGGTGACCGTGGTCCGCAGGTCGACGGTGAACAGGCAGTCCGCGACCCACACCTCACCCGCCCCGACCGGGCCCACGAAGGTCACGCCCGTGGCGACCAGGTCGGGTGGGAAGCGGTCGGCCGCGGCGACGGAGGAGCGCGTGAGGTCGCCGCCGGGGTCGCCGCCGCACGGCATCGGCTGGGCGCCGCGGCCGTCGACGACGCAGTCGTGCAGCTCGACCGGGTATGCCGCGAGGTCGGCCCGGACCGGCCCGAGCAGGCAGTGCGTGGCGAAGACCTTGGTGGTCCAGGCGGTGGGGTCGACCCGCACACCGTTGCCTGCCGTGGCATCGGTCGCCAGGCCGATCAGCTCGACGGCGGCCATGTCCGGTCCGATCAGGATGTCCCCCGTGACGAAGAACCCCGACAGCTCGACCGCCACCCCGGTCAGGGCGAGGTCGAGGTCACCGACGATGGCCGGGGTCATGCCGACCGGCGCGACGATGCGCCACCGGGTCAGGGTCGGCGACCCGGTCACCGGACCGGGTGCGGCGAGCCGGTCGCTCGTCTCGAGCCGGATCTCGACCTGCGGCACGTCGGGTCCGCTCGGGCTGGTCGTCGCCGCGACCGCAGCCGTGAAGGCACCAGCCAGGTCGGCGACGACGGTCTGGCCGGGCGGATGGGTGCCGAGGGCGGGGTCGACGACGATGACGACGCCGACGTCGTCGCGGGGTTCGGCGGTGCTGGCGGCCGGGCCGAGCCCACCGGGTGTCGCGCGGTAGAAGGTGGTCCGCAGGACGCCGGTCACCGCGGATCCGGGCACGAGCACGCCGCGCGCCGGGTCGACGAGCACCTGGTCGGCCGCGGGCGTGGGTGCGCCGACGGGCGGCAGCGCGGTGAGCCCGATCTTGTTCCATGGCAAGGGAACTCCGTCGACGGTGACCTCGAGGAGCGCCGGGCCGGAAGGACCGTCGGCAGTCAGGGGGTGGTCAGCTGCGAGGGTCCACACCGGACCGTAGGACACCGCGCCGAGCGCGTCGATGAGCCGCCAGCTCGCCCGGACCGGAAGCTCGGCAGCCCCCCGCGGTGCCCTCGCCGCTGGCGGCACACCGGGCGGTCGCTCGTCCTCGGCGTCGCTCGCGATCTCCAGGGGTCGAGGCGCGAGGTACAGGGGCGCGGAGACGCCGAGGGGGTGCATCGCGAACCTGCCTGCGCCGAGCGGTGCTGCCTCGACGGCGTCGTAGGTCACGAGCTGCCACGGGAAGACCTCGGCCGACACGGCGGCCGGGTGGTACGGACCGCCCGGGGTCACCGATCGGCGGGCTGGGTCCAGCCCGGTGCCGACGAGGAGGTTCTCGCCGTGGCGCAGGTCGAGTGACGCGGTGCGCAGGACGGGGTGGCGCAGCTGTTGGCACCACAACGTCGTTCGCCAGCCCTCGATGACCCGGGTCGGCCAGCCGGTGACCACCTCGCCGAAGTCCTCGACTGCGGCCGGGGTCCCCTTGCGCCTGCGCAACGCCGTGGCATACGCGATCTCCCGCCGACCGGCGTCCGGCGGCAGCCCGAGGAGCGCGGCGAGGTAGGGGAGCGCCCACTGCGCGGCACTGTCGGGGAACGCGTCGTCGAGGATCGTGTCGACATCGGCGGCGAGCCCGAACCACTGCTCCTGGAGTGCTGCGAGGAGGGCGAGAGACGGTGGCGTGTCGTCACCGGGCGGCCAGCCGGCGACCACGGCCGGGGGCAGCATCCGGAGGAACTCGCGGCGGGGCGCGGCCGTCATGTCGCCACCACCGAAACGGCGCCGACACTGAGCAGCTCGTAGCGCTCGGCAGGGGTCCGACCGATGCCGGCCTGGCCCGCTGAGGGGGTCCGTATGCCGGGCGTGACCGCCAGCGAGACCACGCCGACGACCCCCGTGACCGGCTGCACGACGGCGACGACGTCACTGTCGTCGAGCGGCACGCCCAGCTCGCGCGGGGCGGCCGCAAGCGGACCAGTGGGGTCGGTGAGGGCCGCGGTCACGGCCGCCACGACGGCTGCTGGCTCTCGCCGGGGGTCGGTCGCGATCGTCGCCGTGACGGGCAGGGCGCTCGCCACTCCCGCGCACACGCACAGGCCGACGGTGGTATCCCGCCGCGCGTCGAGATAACCGGCCATCGAGTGCAGCTCAGCGGCCAGCGGGGCGCGAGCACCGGTCTCCGTCGTACGCAGGAAGGCGAGGTGGAGACCGAGGCCACCGCACGGGCACCCGGGCGGTCCGGCACCACGCCAGGCCGCACTGTGGCTCGTGCCGGGGACGGTGAGCGCGAGGTCGGCGAGGTCGCCCAGCGAGACCGCCCGGTCGAGGGCGCGGATCCGCGCAGCGGCCGCCCGGCGCATCCGCAGCTGGTCCTCCTGGTCGGCTGCGCCGGTCGTGGCGCCGACCCCGGCGATCTTGCGGACGCCTCGGACGCTGCCGAGGAGGGTGTCGATCAGCGGTCCGTCGACCTCTCCGGCGAGGCCGCCACCGACTCGCCACTGCGCGGTGATGTCGCCCCGAGGGAGCGCGCCGTGCTCGCCGTCGCCGAACGCGAGGACGAGGGTGCCGTCGGCGGCGATCTTCGTGCTGTACACCGGCTCCGATGATCCCCGGCCGTAGAGGGTCGGGACCTCGTCGAACCGCACGCCCGCGACGCGGACCACGAGGCTGTCGGTGACCGTCCCAGCCGCGTCGACGTCACCGGTGACCGGGCCGGGCACGATGGCTGACCCAGCGGCCACGGCCAGGGGGGCCGACTTCGTCGTGCCGTGCTGGATGGCCACGAGGTTCGAGGTCGCGGGCGCGGCTACTGCGTCGCCGGTGAACCCGGAGGTGAGCGCGAGAAGCATCCCCCCGACGTCGGTGGGGGTGTCGCTCCCGTCGAGCGAACAGCTGGCCAGCTCCCACGTGGTCGAGGTGAGGACCGCGATCCGCTCCGGCACCAGCTGGGGCCTGGGGTGGACCCGCAGCCGCGTCGCCCCGTGGACCAGCGGCGGCAGCTCGTAGTGCTGGGCGAGGACCCGGTCGTCGACGAGGGCGACGTCGATGTCGCTGCTCTGGAGGGCGAGCGGCAGGGCGTCGGTGAGGGTCACCACGCCGACCCGGTGCTTGGTCCCTGGCGCGACCGACCAGTCGAGCGACCCGACGGACGCGACCGTCGTGACCAGGGCGCCCGAACCGTTCCACACGACGATGCCCAGCCCGGGCGTCGCCGCGGACGCGTCGACGACGAGCAGCTGGCTGGCCTGGATCGCCGCGACCTCACCCGAGTACGTCACGTCCGCGGTCGAGGCGGTCGTCCCGCTCACGAACGAGAGCTTCTCCAGGCGTCGCGCGAGCTGGAGGTTCGCGCGGACCCGGTACGCGGCATACGTCGTCCCGGCGGCCGGCGCGAGCAGGCCCGACAGGGGTCGGTCCATCGTGAAGAGGAAGGCGCCCAGGTCGTCGGCACGCTTGGTCACGCTGACCGTCCCGACGACCGACCGGGTGGCGGCGACGCCGTAGTAGTAGAGGTAGAACCAGGCGAGCCAGTCCCACCAGTCGGTGGGCTCGGGCACGAACGCGCTGGGCTTCTCGGCGACCAGGAGCAACCGGTCGGAAGGACGCCAGCGGGGGTCGTTGAGCAGCCGCAGCGACGCCCCGGGAGGGCTGGTGGGCTGGGGAACTGCCGTGACCGTGAGCGCGGCCCAGTCGGCACGCAGCTGGGTGTCCCTGACCACCTCGAACGCCTGCGCGGGCCGGGTGGGCGTGCCCGGCGCCTGGACCCGGGTGCCCGCGGGGACGAGTGGGCTGGCGCCGGTGTCGGTGGTGCAGCGGATCCAGCCGTGTGCAGCGACGCGCTGGCTGGGCCGGTGGCCGAGGAGGTCCGTCGTGCGCCGCAGGTCGGTCCAGTCCTGGGCCGTCCCCAGGTAGCGCTCGCCTGCGGTGAGCTCGGTGTATGCCGCGACCGAGTCGGCGACGCGGGCCCACAGCTCGGCGACGAGGACCACGGTCGGGTCGCCGGCGACGTCCAGCCGCTCACCGAGGGGGCCGCCCCCGGGCTCGGTCACCTCGGCGAGCGAGGCGAGCAGGGCGTCCCGGAAGTCGACCCGGTCCGCGAGCCGACGGCGCAGCCAGCGCTGGCCCGGTGCCGGGTCAGGGCGGGGGACGAGGTCGCGGGGCTGGGGGCGGGTCACCGGCCGCCCTCGATGGTGAGCTCGATCCGGCCCCGCTCGGGCGCCGCCGCGTCGTCGTCGCACACGGCGATCTCGTCGGGGGCCATGAGCAGGACGCTGTCGTTCTGCCCGGGTGGGTCGGAGAGCCGGCGGGCCTCGGTGACCCGCACCGCATCGACACCGGGCACCGCCGCCACCGCAGCGACGACGGCGGAGGTGTAGACGGCCGAGCCGAGCGTGTGTGCCTCGGCTGAGAACACCGCCCCGGGCTGCCCTGGCCGCAGCGCCGCGAGGATCCGCAGCCGTGCGGTCGCCGACTCGGTGGACGGGGTGAGGCACACGGTGAGGGCGATGAGCAGGCCCACCGGCGTGGCGGGCAGGGTGACGACCTCGGTGCCGGCCATGCGGACGGCCTCCATGACCTGGCCCACGGCCGTGTCGAGGTCGGGGTCGGCCCGGTCGGTCGTCGTCTCGACGGCGACGACCCCGACCGGCCACGACCCGGACCAGTCGCGGTGCGCAGCGGCCCGTGCGACGCCCGGGACCGTGCGGGCGAACGGCGGAAGGTCGCTCACGAGGACCGCACGACGCGGCACCGCGGCATACGCCTGGGGCGCATCGCGCCGCACCACGTCCAGGCCCATCGCCTCGTCGCCGCCGACCCCGGGCGTGAGGTTCCGGGCGGTGACGCCGGCCCCCGCGTCGAGCCAGAGGATCGGCTGCCCGAGCGGCGTGGTCGTGCGCACCAGTCGGGTGAGCGTGTTCGCGGCGATGGCTCCGGCGGCGCCGGCCCCGACCTCGTAGCGGACGGTGACGTCGCTGTCGGCAGGGGGGACGAGCCCGAGCGCCCCCGTCCGGAAGCGCAGCCGCGGCGGGTCGTCGTCGTCGAGGTCGACGACGACCGCGAAGCCGTCTGAGGGCGCACGCAGCAGGCTGGTCACCCGCGTCGCCTCGACCGGGACCCCGCTCGGCAGGCCGATGCGCGTGCGCACCTGCCAGGGCCGCCCTCCCGGTGCGCAGGAGAGGCCCGCGGTGGCCGCGCGGGTGAGCCAGTAGTCGCCGACCTCCGTGACGGCGGGGTCGGGGGTGTCGCCGGTGAGCGGGTCGAACGCGGCGAGCGCGTCGGGACCGTCGACCGGGAGTCCGTGGTGGGCGGCGACCAGACCCAGCCGGGCGACCCCGACCCGAGGGCTGCCGGCGTCGGTCGCCACCGAGACGGGCACGGCGGCGGTCAGCGCCTCGGCGGCATCCCAGAACACCCGGACGAGGGGCAGGGCCGGTGCGAGCGGGTCGGTCATCGCGACGACGTGCGTCAGCGTGACGACCTGCGCGGGGTGGCTGGCGAGCGGCATCCTCGTCTGTGCGCCGCTGCCGTCGTCCGGAGGCCAGTTCTGGCCCCTGGTCGCCCACGTCGCCTGGGCCCCGGCCGGCCCCGGGTCGACGACCTCGAACCCGAGCAGCGCCCCGGGCGCGAGCCACGTCGCGAGGGGTGTGCCGTCCGAGGCCGGCGGCCGGACGAGTACGGCGCTCGTCGCCCCGGCGGGGAGCACGGCGTCGACCTCGCCCCAGTCGTGCAGGGCGACCTCGCCGTGGGACGCGAAGACGGTCTGCGGCCCGTCGACCTCGACGGTGAAGCAGGCGGCACCGCTCTCCTTGTCGGGGTCGGCTGCGGCGTCAGTCGCCAGATCGCCTTGCAGGACAACGAAACTGGCATCGGTCGCGGTGAGGTCGGGATGCGCGACCTGCACCTGGACGAAGGCCGACGCACTGATCGGCGGAGGCACCGCGAAGTCGACGAGCCGAGCGTGCCGCATCACCGAGGCGCGCCGTCGTGCGGTTCCCAACCAGGCCTCGGTGGCGACCCGGTCCTGTCGGTAGGCGAGCAGGTCGCCGAGGTGCGCCATCAGCTCGAGCAGGGTGATCGTGTGGTCCGCGGGCGACGGGTCGTATGCCGGTTGGAGCGCACCGAGCCGCTCGACGAGCATCGCGCGCAGGCCGGTGTAGTCGCGGGCCAGGGTGTCGTAGTCGGGCGGGGTGAGCGGCGGCGGGCTCGGCGGGATCGTGATGCAGTCGGGCACCTCACCGCACTCGGGGCGCAGCCGCACCGGCAGGTAGCGACGGAGCGGGTCGAGGTCGAGCCCCAGCCCGGCGAGGCCGGCCGGGTCGATGCCGAGCCGGTACGGCGCCTGGCCCGGCAGGGCCGCACCGCTGGCCTGGACCGGCAGGTCGAGATGGGCCGGAACCGGGTTGCCGTCGACGTCGAGGCCGGCGGGAACGACCGTGCCGGCGCCGACCACGGTCACGGCCACCTGGGCCGGGCCGCCGTCGAGGGTCCACAAGGCCGCGGCCACGAGCCCGGGCTGCGGGTCGGCGTACAGCCAGACCGAGACGGTCCGCACGACCCCGGCTGCGGTGCACCCGGCCGCCCGAAGCCCGATCACCGGACCACCCGCGAAGAGGGCCTTGGGACGCAGGACGGGGCTGGCCTCGGGCTCCTCCGGCTGGGTCCAGGGGTCGTATGCCGTCGTCGTCACCGCGTCCCCCTGGTCACAGTGCCGCCGCCGGCAGGGTGAGGGTGACGCGCCGGGTCTCGCCTGCCGGCTTGGGCCGGTAGACGACCTCCGCCGACAGGGTGGAGTCCGCGACGCTGACGATGACGTCCAGCACGTCGAGCCGGTCGCCCAGGGCGGAGGTCAGACTGCCGCGGGCCCGAGCGCGCACGGTGCCGGCAAGGTCGGTCGACAGCGGCTGGAAGAGGGTCGATGCCCCGAGCCCGGCGCCGAAGCCGGGGCGGTGGAGCCGTTCGTTCGGACCGGTCAGCAGGACGAGCCGCACCAGGTCGTCGAGGTGCTCGAGCGGCATACGCGTCGCCAGCCGGCGGCTGCCACCGAGCTGCCACGGCTGGACCGGGAACCGCATCGTCGTCATGTGCCCTGCACCCGCTGCTGGTAGGACGAGAGCTGGGCCGGGCCCTGCGGCGCCGCGGCGGGGTTGAGGCACAGACCGACACTCGTGCTGAGCAGGACCGGTGTCTGGGTGACCATGACGCGGGTCGCCGGGGCCAGCCACTGGATCGTGAGGCACGGGCTCGCGACGGTGCCGACGACGAACGAGCAGCCGGCGATGGTGGCCTGGTCGGAGACGAGCAGGACGGGGGCGCTGTCGGCCAGCACGCTGGACTGGCTGGGGACGAAGCTGACCGGCGCCCCGTGCGGGCAGGTCGCTTGGGTGGCCGAGGTGAGCAGGTAGCCGGGCATCACTGCACCACCAGCGCACCGTCGTTGACGTCGACCTTGGGGCCCTGCATGACGATCGTGGCGCCCTGGCCGTTGTCGATGCTGACGCCCGACGAGTCCAGCGTGATGACGGGTCCCTGCGAGCAGGTGATGGTGAGCGCCGTCCCGTCGTCGTCGAGCTCGAGCCGGTGCCCACCGGGGGTGAGCAGGATGACCGTGTTGGGCCCCGCGCCCTGGACCGCGCCGCCCGCGCTGTACGTCCCGCCAGACCAGACCGGGGGAGCAGACAGGTCGCCGCGCGGCCACTGGACCCACACCTGGGTCCCGATCGGGGGCACGGCGGCCAGCCCGGCGCCGTCGCCGGTGTAGGGGAGCGCCGGGAGGCACCAGCCGGTGTTGCCGTTGGTGAGGACCTCCGGCACGGACGCCTGGATCCGGCACTTGGAGTCGGGGTCGTTGTTGTCGGTGACGACGCCCGCGAACAGCCCGTAGTAGCGGGTGTGGTCGTTCGCGCCTGCGCTGAGGTTGAGGTCGGAGATCTCGACGGGGCTCACAGCGACACCCCAACTGCTGCGCCGACCGCGCCGACGGCGCCAGCGAGACCGCCGCCAGCGCCCGCCTCGGCGGGGTTGCCCAGGGCGTTGCGGATGAGGCCGAGGGCCTGGCTGTGCCCACCCGGGGTGACCGTATGCCGCACCGACCGGACCAGCCACAACCCGTCGAGCGCCTCGCCCAGCCCGGCGACCGTCACCGTCCGTCGGGCCCGGATGAGCGGGGAGTCGGCCGAGGTGAGGGTCACGTTGAGGGTCGCCCCGAACGCGCTCCGCTCGGCCATGGCGGTGGCCGTCGACTGCGCGTCCAGCACGCTGACCGCTCCGGCGGTGTTGGTGCGGACCAGGGTGACGCCGCCGAGGGAGCGCGTCCCCATCGCATGTCCTTGCCCGTTGTCACTGGCGACGTCCGTGTCGCTGGTTCCGGGCACGGTCCTCGTCACGTGCACCTCCTGGCCGGCGAGCAGCTGGACCGAGGCGGTCGCGCCGCCCCCGAGCGGTCCGTAGCCCAGGGCGAGCGTGGCCTGGGCGGTTGCCGTGACGTCCACCTTGCGGAAGACCCCGGTCACCACGCCACCCACCGACTCGACGTGCAGGTCGAAGCCGTTGCGACCGGCCAGCCCCTTGAGGAAGGCCCAGTCCGTCGCGCTCTGCTGCGGGGAGTAGGTGTCGGAGTCGGCGCCGCTCGGCGTGCTGTCGACCTGGGGGGCAAGGCCGTGCTCGGTGAAGATCGTCTCGGCGATCGCCGCGTCGTTGGTGTCCTGCCAGAGCCGTTGGACGTCCTGGCGGTCCAGCTCGACGCTGCGGTCCATGCCCTCGACCGTGAGGGTCGAGGTCCCGCCCGGAGCGATCTGCCAGCTGGCGCTCACGCTGCGGGCCTCCACCTCGACGACGTCACTGCCCCGGGTCAGGGTGACGTGGAACGGCGTGGCCGGCGCGACGAGCGGGTCGAGGGACGAGGTCCACGCGCTGCGGTCGCTCGTGACCAGCTGGACGGTGATGCTCACCTTGTCCTGCGCCCCGAGAGTCTCCTCGAGGCTGAGCGTCTGGACGAGGTCGAGGTCATGCGGCCCGAGGGGGGAACCGTTGACGGTGATCGAGGTGCGGGTCTCAGGCATGCGGCACCGCCAGGGGGGTTCCGGTGCGTTCGAGGTCGAGTGCGTTGGCGCGCGGGTTGGCGTCCGCGATGACCCACCACCTGGTCGAGTCGCCGAGCGCTGCACCGGCAAGGAGGTCGAGCCGGTCGCCGTCCCGAACCGGGTAGACGACGTCGGCAGCAGGCTGGACGCTGACCCGCGGGGTCGAGAGCGGGCGGGTCGTCCCGTCGTCCTGCGGGACGGCCAGCTGGGCCTGCCCGGCATAGCGGCCGCTCATGTCATCAGCTCCACGCCCTGGGCGACCCCGACGAGGGCGAGGCCGGTCCGCACCGCCTGGTATGCCGTGGCCATGACGTTGGCCAGGGTCTGGTCGGCGTTGAGGTCGCGGTCGCGCAACACGGTGACCGACAGGTCGACGGTGGCCTGGACCGGCTGAAGCGCGCTGTCGAAACCGGTCTCGCGCGCTGTGTAGGAGTCGATCCGCACCGGCGCGATCCGCTCCGGGCTCCACGCGAGGATGACCAGCGGGAGGGACGGAGCGGGCACCGGTGGTGCACCGCCACCGCCACCGAGCACCGAGGCGACCGCACCGACGAGCGCGGCCAGGCCGCCGCCGCCGGGCTCCAGCATGCCTTCGAGCGCGGCGAGCAGCGGGCCGACGCCGAGGGTCCCGGTGACTGGCTTGTCGAGCGCGTCGAGGGCGTCCAGCTCGAGCTTGAACGTGTAGGTCTCGGTCGGAGGAGCCCCGACCCGAAGTCCCGACCCGCCGGTCGCGCCGGGTGCGACGCGCAGGACCCGGCTCACCTCGGACGGGTTGTACTGGAAGGGCACGAGGGTCGGCACCATGCCGGCCACCGGGTCGGAGAACGACAGGAGCATGCCGCGGACCGTCATGGGTTCGTCCCTGCCCTTCTGGCCTCGCCGGAGGACGCGCCACGCCCGGAGGGAGCGCCACCCCACGACGAGTCACGCACCGCCGCCGCGACGGCGGCAGCGACCTGGGCCTCGGGTCCGGCCGGCCACGGCAGGCCCGCGAGCGCGGCCTCGATGGCCGGCCGGAGCAGGCCGGGCACGGGTTCGGCCTCGACGCGCACGTGCAGGTCACTGGCCACGAGGCACCGTCCTCGCCGTGAGGTGGCGCCGGGTCTTCTCGAGCTCGCGCCGGACAGCGGTCTCCAGGTGGGCTGCGGTGACCGCCGACCCGTCGGCTGTCGCGAGTACCGTCGCGGACAGTGCGGCGGCCCGGATCGCCGCCCCGGACAGCTCCTCACGCGCGGCCCACGCGGTGTCCGTGTCGGCCGCCAGCAGTCGCCCGGGCAGGATCCGACGCCACAGCTCCTCGCGGTCACGGTGGTCGGGCAGGTCGAACCGGACGCTGAGCCGGATCCGCCGGGCGAAGGCCTCGTCCAGCGCGGCGGGCCGGTTGCTGGTGAGGACGACGACCCCCGTGTGCAGCTCGATCCGCTGGAGCAGGTGGTCGATCTCGAGGTTGGCGTACCGGTCGCGGGCGTCGGTGACCTCGCCACGCTTGCCGAACAGGCCATCGGCCTCGTCGAACAGGAGCACGACGCCTGCGGTAGCGGCCGCGCCGAGCACGGCGTCGAGGTTGCGCTGGGTGTCACCGAGCCACTTGCTGACGACCTTGGCGAGGTCGACGACCCACAGGTCGCGGTCGACCGCTGCCGCGACGGCCTCGGCCGCGGCCGTCTTGCCGCTCCCGGACGGTCCGTGGAACAGCGCGACCACGGCGCGCCCCCGAACCCCCTCGAGGTGCAGCGCCTCGTGGGCGGCGGCCGACCAGCGCGCATGGGCGACGACCTCGTCGAGCCCCTCGCGGGTGCCAGCCGACAGGACGAGGTCGGCCAGCCGCGTCGTGGCCGGCACCTGTCGGGCCAGCCCGGCCGGATCGTGTCGGGGTTGGCCGCGCAGCGCAGCCGCGATGTCGTCGCCGTCGGGCTGGCCACCGCGGGCCCGGGCGGCGGCGACCGCTCGGGCCACGACCTCGGCGATCCCGCGCTCGCCCAACGGGAGCCGGCTCGCGTATGCCGTGAGGTCGGCTTGAGCGACGCGGATCCCGGCTGTTCGCAACGCAGTCCGCCACTCGTGCTCCGCTGCCGTGAGGGCCGGGGCCGGCACGTCGACCAGGTGCCAGCCGGGCGGCGATATCGCGTCCGCCGGCCCGAGGGCGAGGACGCAGCCGTCCGGCGGGCTCTCGCCGACGCCGAGCAGCATGGCGGGAAGCTCGCGCCCGAGGGTGAGGAGCAGCGAGCTCAGGCCGGGGGACCGGGGGCTCGTCGCGACCGGCATACCGAGCCGACCCGCCACCGCGTCACGCAGGGCTTCACGGTCGTCGTCGGCGGCACAGCGTGCCAGGACGCGACCCCCCGCCGCGACGAGGTCGGCGAGCCGGGTGGCGACCGTGCTCAGGCGAGGGGCAACGGGTCTGGTCGTCACATCGACCCGGACGGGACGGACGAGCAGGTCGGCCGAGGCGGCGGTGAGGGTCAGGGGATGCGCGGGTCCCGGGGCGGGGTCGAGCAGCCCGTACCGGACCAGCGGTGAGGCCTCGCCGACGACGACGGGCACGTCGACGCCAAGCGGGGCCAGGCTGAGCCGGACGCTGGCTGGGGTGGCCCACCTGCGGCGCGCATCGTCGTGGAGGCAGCCGAACGCGACGGCGAGCTGGGGGTCGACGGCAGTCCACCACGCGGCCGCGAGCAGGGCCTCGTCCCCGGCGCAGAGCCCGGCTGCGGCCGCGATCGCGGCGAGGGTGCCCTCGGACGGCAGTGCGTCGTGGAACGTCCGGCCCCGCACGCTCCGCGCTGCCAGCTGCCGATCGAGCACTCCCACGCCGGCGGTGGCTCGGGACGCGTCGTCGAGGTCGTCCGTCGACCAGGCGGCACGGTAGGCGCGCAGGGCCGCGGTCGCCGCGCCCGCGAGGATGTCCCGCCAGGCGGCCAGCCGCGGGTCCTCCCGCCCCCGTCCGGCAGGCAGCCGGTCGACGGCTGGTTCGACCGGGGTCCCTGCGGCGGCCGCGCTCACGGCGCCACCGCCAGGTCCGTGGTCGGGCCGCTGATGGTGCCGGCCCGAAGGCTCACGGGCACGGTGCCCGTCGCCGGCAACGCGGGCACCGTCGCCCGGACAGTGGTCGGGGTGAGCACGGCATACGGGGCCGACGCGCCGCCGAAGAACACCTCGCCATCGGCGGTCGCGTGGCGCACGGTGAGGGTGACGTCGACCCCGGCCTGGAGCGGAGCCGAGGCGGACACGACGACCGGCACGACGGTGACCATCGCGTGCCCGCTGCCGGCGGGCAGACCGTCGGCGAGGTTGGTGACGACGAGCGGACGCTGTCCCGCGACGACGGTGTCGTTCGGGAGGTGGACGAGCAGGCCGTTGTCGGTGGTCGTCGCAGGCAGGGTCCACGGCCCGGTGCTGTGGGTGTGCACGGGGTCCGGCCGGCCATCGGTGGGGTCGTCGGGGTCGCCGGCCAGCCGCCCGAGCGTGACCCGACGCTCGTCGGTGAGGCCGCGCACCCGCAGGGCGAGGGGCTCGTCGAAGGAGACCGTCGACGGGACGACCGCGGCGATGACGGGCACGAGCGCGGGAGCGACGCCGACGCGCCGCACCTGGACCGGCGGCCCCGCCACGAACCCGGTCTGCGGGGGCACGGTCACGAGGCTCACGGCATAACCCACCGAGAGCCGAAGGGCGTGGGAGCCGGTGTTCCACAGGGCCGCCACGGTCTCGATGGCCACCGGGTCGGACGTGATGCGCAACGGCTCGAGCATCCCGACCAGCGCCGTGGCGACGTCACCCACCGACCGGTCGGGCCCGGTCGCGACGGGGGGTGTCGATTCCGAAGATCCCGTTGTCGTGCAACGCCGACATGACCGCGGACAGGCCGGCGTGGACGACGTCGTCCTCGCTGCCCTGGGCGGCGAGCTCACCGGGGTCGGCGGAGAGCAGGTACCGCAACGTGAGGGCCAGCGGAGGGTGCCCTCGGCGGGTTCGCCAGCCGCTCACCGGGTACTCCATGTTCACGTATGCCGTGGACGGCTCGATCCGGTAGAGGAACCAGTTGAGCCGCGCGCCGTCGACCGGCCGGTCGAGCGGACCCACGCTGACGCCGACCGGGTTCGCGAGGCCCTTGAGGGCCTCGGTCGTGAGGGTGCGGAGCACCTCGTCGACCCCGGCGATGACGGGTGGACCTGGCGTGAACAGGGTCACCAGGCACCTCCTCGTCGAGCCGTGATCCCGGCGGCGACGAGCCGGCATCCGGCGAATGGATCCTGTTGAGCCGCAGGCGAATCCACCTGCACTTCGATCCGGCCGATGACGACCTGTGGTGCCGGGGCGGGCGGTGCCGGGGGACTGGTTCCATCGCGCCGTTCCGCCGCTGGTGGGCTGGTCCGAGGACCGAGGGACTCGGGTGGCGCGACGGTCGTCGGGGTCGGATCCTGGGTGGCCACCGAGTCGGGCCGGAACCGGCCCGACGTCGGGTCCAGCGGCGGGTGCGCTGTCGCGGACCACGGTCGCACCGACGGGACGCCCGACTCGATGCCCGACTCGATGCCTGACCCGATGCCCGACCCGATGCCCGCACCGGCCGGCGCGGTGCCGCCAGGACGCGCCACCACAGGCCGCCCGGGGGCAGGCTCGGGGAGGTCCACGGCGCGGCCAGCGTCGGTGCCGGTCGAACCTGCGCCCGGGCGAGCCGCGAACCGTCGTCGACCCGGGCCGGCGCGCCACCGCCTGGCATCGTCGCCGTCCATGGTGCGCGGGACCACGGCCCATCGAGGGCCGCAGCCTCGTCTGACGCGGCGACGGCGGGCCATGCCGGCTCGGTCTGCACAGCCCGGCGCGCTGCCGGCCGGATCGACGGCCCCCACTGGCTCGGCCGGCCCCCGCTGCCGTCCGGCAGGGCATCGCTCGGCACGGTCAGCGGCGCAAGCGGGACGGACCTGGGCTCGCTGGGCTCGGTGAGCGTGCTCGGTACGGGCACCGGCGGCAGGGCCGCGCGCGAAAGGACCCGGGCCAGTCCACCCGGGGGTCGCCCGGTTGCAGGTCCGGTCGCACGCCCGGCGGTGGGCGGCGCGCTCATCAGGCCACTCCGGAGACGAGCGCGGCGAGCCGCTGACGGCGCTGGTCGGGCAGGGACTCGATGGTCGGCAGGTCCCATCCGTAGGTCGAGGCGAGCAGGTGCACCTCACGGTCGAGCTCGGCGCACGCGACCGCCAGCCCGCGGAGCACGAGCGGGACGACGTCCACATCGGCCACGACCGGTTCACCGCACTCTGCGCACGCCGAGCGCAGCGGCCCAGCGAGGGACTGCTCAGCGCGGTCGAGGTCGGCCCAGCTCGCGCCCGTCTCGTCGGACACCTGCGCAGCGCCCAGACGGCACCGGTCCAGGATCGCGGCGGGCTCGCGCGCGGCCGCCAGCAGGTCGGCATACGACGGCTCGCGAAGCCCGCCCCCGTCGCCCGTCAGCGTCGACGCCCAGACGTGCCGGCCCACCGAGGACGAGGTGAGCAACAGCGTCGTGAGCGCGCCGCACGCATCGCACCGGACAGTCACGTCGAGGGGCGCACCACGCAGGTCCTCGTATGCCGCGAGCAGACGCCGGTCCGCTGCCCCGACCGGCAGGTCGGCCGGGTCGTCGACCCCGTAGAACGCGAGCTCGAAGGGGTCGGGTCGGGCGCGCAGGACGGCCACCGCCTGGCTCAGCAGGTCGGTGCCGTCCTCGAAGGCCGCCGCCAGCAGGGCCAGCGGTGAGGCCGTGCGCCCGGTGTCCATCTCACACGGCTTGCTCGGCCGGTTCGGTGACGTCGGGGTCGCGTTCCCAGCCCTCGAGCTCGAGCTTGATGCTCTGGATGGCCACCGCTGCTGTCGCGGCGTCGAGGGCCGGCAGCGCCTGGTACTCCGAGACCCAGCACCGGAACAGCTTGTAGCTGATGACCTTCTGGCCGGCCTCGTTGAACACGTCGACGATGAGGTCCTTGCGGAAGTCCTTGAGCGAGATGCCCGGCTGCTCGAGGGTGCTCACCTTGTTGGCCCACGCCTCGAAGGCCGGGTCGTGGGTGACGCCCCGCTCGAGGGTGACCGCGTCGTAGGTCGTCAGCCCGGGGCTCTTGCGCGCCCGGCCCGGGTCGCCCCCGACCCGGTGCGTGACCGGCGCCGTGCTCCGCTTGAGTGGCGACATCTTCGACAGGCCGGCGACGTAGACGCCGTCCCACTTCACCCGGAACATGTGGGTCTTGTACGGGTCGAACCGGGTGGGGTTCACCGTGAACTCGGCCATGTCACTCTCCCGCCTGGCTGATCTGGGTGATCGTGATGACGACGAACTCGGCCGGCTTGAGCGGTGCGAAGCCGACGACGACGTTCACCCGCCCCGCATCGATCTCGGTCTGCGGGTTGACGCTCGAGTCACAGATGACGAAGAAGCTGTCGGACTCCGCCCGCTTCTCGGACTGCTGGAACGCGCCCTGCTGGAACAGCCCGCGCATGAAGCCGCCCACCGCGAGCCGCAGTTGGGCCCACAGGTCCGGGTCGTTCGGTTCGAACACCGCGAACTGCGTGCCGAGGTAGAGGCTCGCGGACAGGTAGTCGGTGAGCCGCCGGATCGGCACGTACTTGAAGTCGCTCTGCAGGACGTCGCTGCCGGCGAGGGTCCGCGCACCCCAGACGACCAGTCCCGCGCCGGGGAAGGTTCGCAGGACGTTGAGCCCGAGCGGGTTGAGGTCGCCCGAGACGTCGTCGTTGGTGGGGGCGGTGACACCCAGCGCGCCCGCGACGCCCGCATCGAGGCCGGCCGGGGCCTTCCAGACACCCCGCGAGGAGTCGGTGCGCGCCATGATGCCGGCGACCGCTCCGCTCGCGCCGAACCCGTCGGGTGTCGAGTCGGCGGTGACCAACCGCGGCCAGTACACCGCGCCGTGGGCGCCTTGGGCACGCAGGACGTTGGCTGCCGTCTTGAGCTGGGCGGGCGTGAGCGCGGCTGCCGGGTCGACCACGAGGAACGCGTTCTGCCGACGGCAGTAGTCGAGCGCGGTGTTGACCGGGGCGGCATCGCTCGTCGTCACGCCGGGCAGGCAGAGCAGGTTGAACCGCGGGAAGTCGAGGACGTCGAGGGCGAGCATCCCCTGGCCGGCACTCGCCGAGACGATGTCGGAGGCGGTGGGAGTCGAACCGTCGCCACCACCAGCGAGTCCGGCGGGCGCCGCAACCGCCGGGCGGTAGGGCGCCGAACCGGCCACCTCAGTACCGCCGCGGGCGACGCCGAGGCCGAAGTCCTCCGACGCGTCGTTCAGACCGATCAGGCCGACGACGACCGCACTGTCCAGCCCGGTGGTCTTGCTCGTGAGGACGAAGCTGCCGCCCGAGATGTTGGCGCTCACCGGCCAGATCGAGGTGGGTGCGTTGATCTCGGCCTTGACGTCGTTGACGGTGTGCGCGACGGGCGGGTTCTCCGTCGGGAAGAGGACGTAGTCGGTGGCAGGGCCCTGGTCGACCGAGAGGCGGATGGCCTTGCCGCTGACGTTGACGTTCGTTGCCCCGGTCACGGCGACCGTGCCGGTCGAGGTTCCCGCCGCAGGGGCGGGCGCCGGCGCGCCGCTGACGGCGGCTGTCACCAGGGTGCTCGCCGCCAGGACCGTCTCGACGTAGCGCAGGCTGCCCGGCGACATGGACAGCTCGGACCAGGTCTCCTGGCTGATGACGCTGGCCGGACCTCCTCCGACTCCGGGAGCCCACTCGGTGAGGACGAGGGTGAACCGGTCGTCGGGGAACTGGGCTGCGCCCCTGACCTCGACGAAGAGCCCGGTCTGCGCTCCAGAGCCACCACCGGTGCCGTTGGCCCACCCGCCCCGGGAGCGGGCGGTGAGCGTCACGACGAGGCCGTTCGCCGCGGGCAGGGCCAAGAGCGCCTGGGCTGCTCCTCCGCCGAGGGCGCGGACGATGATGGCCCGGGTGCCACCGTTGGCGAAGAACAGGCCCACGGAATGGCCCATGGGATGGGTCGTGTCCATGACGTCGCCGAAGGTGCGGATGTAGCTGGCGAAGCTGGTCAGGGCCACCGGGGTGTCGCCGGGGCCTTTGCGCGCCGCACCGACGAACGCGGTCACCGACGTCGACACCCCGGTGATGACGTGGGAACCCGACTTCTGCTCGACGATGTAGACGCCGGGATAGGTGGTTTGTACGGGCACGAGAGCCTCCCCGGATGCTGCGGCACGGGGCGTGCCGCTACGAGGAAGTCTCCGGGCTGGGCGTTCCCGGGCTTGTTCGTGGCGCGTCTCCAGCGCATCTCGGCTTCGTCCACCAAGCGTCGCCGCAACGTCCACTCCGTCCACCAAGCGGCGCCTCAGGCGTTGAGGGCGCCGCGTCGCGCGCTGAGCGAGACGACGTGCCCGCTCTCGGTCAGCATCGACTCGAGCCGGGCGCTCGGCCGCAGGCGCATCTCCGCCCACAACAGGTCGCGGAAGTGGGTGTAGTGCCGCAATGCCTCGGACGCGTTCCCCTCGGCGAGGTGTGCCGCGATGACGATCCGGTGCGCGCTCTCCCGGAGCGGCTCCAGGCCCGCGGCAGCAAGGGCAGCCACGAGGGCGCTCCCGGGCCGCCCCGCGTCGAGGTCGTTGCGGGCCAACGTCTCGAGGGTGTGCAGCCGAACCTGCCGCAGCGACTCCCGGGGAGCATCGAGCCAGGGTTCGGACCACTGGGGCAGCAGGTCCCCCTCGAGCAGCCGGACCGCGTGGGCGCTCACGGGTGGCGTCCCCTGGTGGGTGGCCTCGACGATGCGGTTGACCTCGGCCAGGTCGACCTCGATCGACCGGGACAGGATGATCTGGCGGCTGTAGCACTCGACGAGGCCCGGCACGTCGTGGTTGAGCCGCCACAAGGCGCGACGCAGCAGTGTGCCGGCGTCGTGATCGCTGCGTTCGGGCCACAGGGCCGCCGCGACCGCCGACCGCGCGAACGGGCGGTCCTCGACGACGAGGCGGGCGATGAGCTGCTCACTGCCCGTCGGCAGCACGATGTGGCGCCCGTCGCGCAGGACCCGGAAGTGGTGGAGCACCTCGACGCGAAGGCGGGGGACGGGTTCAGGTGGACGGGCCTCTTGCACGGTGTACCTCCCGCTCCGGAGGGGTCGAGCTCTCGCCTCCGCTGGAGCGTCCCCTGCGATCGATCTTCTGACCATCGGCGTCACCCTGCAAACGCAGGATCAGTCGGTGAGCCTTGGTTGGGTGGGTCTGTACGCATTTCGGACCGATACCGTGCGAATTCTTTTCCTGACATGGGCTTGCTCAGCGCAGGGGATCGCGCTCGAGCGCACGCGCGCGATGGCGGGTGGTGAGGAATGCGCACACCGCCGCGGACATCCTCGGGGAGCATGGCGACGCGCGTTCGAGGTGGGTATGCCGCGCCGGCGGCCCCACTGGGTCGCTCGAGACGGGGCCGCTCGGGACCAGGAGAACAACTGCGGTGGTGCTTGCTGCGACCAGAACCAAGGGTGCGTGCATGATTCTTCCGTCATCGGCGCAATTCGGTGATGATGCCTGCGGTTGACCTGCTTTGCTTCGAGGGTCCCGCCGGGTTGCCCCATCCGGTTCCCCCGAATGGCGTAGCGCCCATCACCGGTAGCGAGAAGAGAAGGTAGGCCAATGAGCACACCAGGTCCAGACCGCTCACGCCGGGTGAGCTCGGTGCTCATCGAAGGGCTCGCTGAGCGGGCACGCGCCCTGGTCCCGGGCTCGGGCCGGGCGGTCCTGGGGATCACCGGAGCCCCGGGGGCCGGCAAGTCGACCCTCGTCGAACACCTCAAGGGTGAGCTGGCCCGGCACCCTCCCGGCGGGACGACCGGTCCGGACTGGGTCGCCCACGTTCCCATGGACGGGTTCCACCTCGCGGATGTCCAGCTCGACCGGCTCGGCCTTCGTGACCGCAAGGGGGCGCCCGAGACCTTCGACGCTGCCGGCTTTGCGGCCTTGTTGAACCGACTGCGCTCGGACACCGAGAACACCATCTACGCACCAGGGTTCGAGCGTGAGCTCGAACAGCCGATCGCCGCCGCGATCGCCGTGTCGCCGCAGGCCAGGCTGGTGATCACCGAGGGCAACTACCTCCTGCTGGACGACCCTGCGTGGGCGGCAGTCCGTTCCGCGCTCGACGAGGTCTGGTACTGCGAGGTGGAGCCGGAAGTCCGGCTCGAGCGCCTCGTCGCCCGACACGTCCAGTTCGGCAAGCAGCCGTCCGCGGCACGGGCCTGGGCGGGCGGGGTGGACCAGCCGAACGCCGACCTCGTCGAACGCACCCGGGATCGCGCCGACCTGGTCATCAGCCTGGACAGCCTCGAGCGCTGACGTCCGGTTCGCAGCGCCGAGACCCACCCGGAGACCCAGCGCGATAACGTCAGGCGTGGTTGGCTAGCCACGGGTCGACGAGCGCGTGGTAGGTGTCCGGCACGTCGCGGCGCACGCAGTGACCGGCCTCCACGGTGTGGATCTCGAGACAGGGGTTGGCCAGCCGTTGCGCCCGCGCCCGAACGGTGTCGCCCAGCAGCGTCGAGCGCGCGCCGATCACGACGAGGGTGGGCACCCGGAGCGCGCTGACGAGCTCTTCCCACGGATGGGCGAACGAGGCCACCCCGATCCCGAGGAATGCCTCGTCCACCAGAGTCTTGGCCTGCGCCCACGGCGCGAACTCGCTGTCCGGCCAGCCGGGGTTGTCCTGGCGTCCGTCGGCCAGAGCCCCGCTGGGGTCCTCGGCGAACCGGCGACAGTCCGCGATGCGCTCGGCGATGACGTCATCGGCCTGCACGCGCAGGTGCGGGTCGCGCCACGCGGGTTCCTCCAGCACCGCGGCCCGCACGAGGTCGGGGCGCCGTGCTGCCAGGGCGGTCGCCACGCCTCCACCCATCGAGTGCGCCACGAGAACCACACCACGCGGTGAGGTGGTCAGTCGGGCGACGGTCGCCTCGGCCGCGGCATACATCACCTCGAGGGGGTCGGGGGAGGCCAGCTCGCTGGGTGTGAAGCGTGGCGAGCGCCCGTGACCGAGCAGGTCGACACCCACCACGCGGTAGTCGGGCGACCAGCGTCGTACAGCGTCGGGCCAGCAGTCCCCGGAGTCGCCCAGGCCGTGCAGCAGGACCAGCGTCGGTGCCTCAGGGTCCGACGACCCGGCCCAACGGAAGGTGAGGTCGGCCCCGTCGAGCGTGTTCGGCATACGTGACACCATAGGTGCGCCCAACCCAGCGATCGCTACCGAAGCAACCCCGAGGAGCCCGCACACCATGGATGCCGTCACCCAGGTGCCTGTCCCCGTCAACGAACCCGTCCTGGAGTACGCGCCCGGCAGCCCCGAGCGCGCTGCTCTGGTGGTGGCGCTGGCCGAGCTCGGGAGCACCAGCATCGACCTCCCGCACACCATCGCCGGCAAGCGCGTGATGGGCACGGGGAAGAAGATCGAGGTGCGCCAGCCGCACGCCAAGCGCAAGCTGCTCGGCACCATGCGCAACGCCACGGTGACCGATGCGCAGGCTGCGGTCGACGCGGCGAAGGCCGCCGCCCCGGGTTGGCGGGCGCTGTCGTTCGACGACCGGGCGGCGATCCTCCTCAAGGCGGCCGAGCTGCTCTCCGGCCCGTGGCGCGCCCACCTGAACGCCGCCACCATGCTGGGGCAGTCGAAGACGGCCTACCAGGCCGAGATCGACGCCGCGTGCGAGCTCATCGACTTCTGGCGGATCAACGTGCACTTCGCACGCCAGATCCTCGCCGAGCAGCCGCCGCTCAACGCCAAGGGGATCTGGAACCGCACGGACCACCGCCCGCTCGAGGGCTTCGTCTACGCGATCACCCCGTTCAACTTCACGGCCATCGCGGGCAACCTCCCGACGGCGCCTGCCCTCATGGGCAACACGGTTGTCTGGAAGCCGAGCCCGACCCAGCAGTTCGCGGCCCACCTGACGATGTCCCTGCTCGAGGCTGCCGGGCTGCCGCCGGGCGTCATCAACCTCGTGACCGGCGACGGCATCAACGTCTCGAAGGTCGCGTTGGCCGACCCCGACCTCGCCGGCATCCACTTCACGGGCTCGACCCCGACCTTCCAGCACGTGTGGCAGGAGGTGGGCGCCAACCTGCCGCGCTACCGCAGCTACCCGAGGCTCGTGGGTGAGACCGGCGGCAAGGACTTCATCCTCGCGCACCCGTCGGCCGACCCGGATGTGTTGCGCACGGCCATGATCCGTGGCGCGTTCGAGTACCAGGGCCAGAAGTGCTCGGCCGCCTCTCGCGCCTACGTGCCGCGCTCCCTGTGGAAGAAGATCAAGGCAGACCTGGTGTCGATCACCAACGGTCTGACCCAGGGCGACGTCACCGACCTGTCGAACTTCATGGGTGCGGTGATCGACGAGCGCGCCTTCGCCAAGCACTCCGCCGCCATCGACCGTGCCCATGCGACCACCGGCGTCGCCGTCGTCGCGGGTGGCACCTATGACGACAGCGAGGGCTGGTTCGTGCGTCCGACGGTGCTCGAGATCGACGACCCGACGGACGAGTCGTTCCGGACGGAGTACTTCGGGCCCATCCTGTCGGTGCACGTGTACCCGGACCGTCAGTACGACAAGGTGCTCGACCAGATGGAGTCGTTCGCGCCATACGGGCTGACCGGCTCGATCATCGCCCAGGACCGCGTCGCCATCGCCGATGCGACCGCACGCCTGCGGTTCGCCGCGGGCAACTTCTACGTCAACGACAAGCCGACAGGTGCGGTGGTGGGCCAACAGCCCTTCGGCGGTGGACGCGCCTCAGGGACCAACGACAAGGCTGGAGCGGCCCAGAACCTCCTGCGATGGACGAGTGCGCGCTCCATCAAGGAGACCTTCAACCCGCCGACGTCCCACGCCTACGCCCACATGGCCGCGGAGGGCTGACCCAGCTGACCGCTGCCGTCAGCGGTTGAGCCACTCCACGGCGGTCTGGTGCTCGATGGCGATGGCCTCTTCGATGGGGGGTGCGGCGGCCTTCTCCATCTTGCCGCCGATGAGGGGCACGCGGGCCTTGAGCTCTGCGTCCAGGGCCTCGACGGTGCCGGCCCCACCGGGCTGGAGCGACAGGGTGCCCTTGAGGGAGATCGGCGCCCCTGCGACCCCCATCTCGACGGTGCCCTGACGGGTGCCGTCGTCGGAGGCAGGGCCCCAGTCCTGGGTCTCGGTGACCTTGAGCGCGTCTCCGACCATGGACTTGGCGAAGTCGGGCAGTCCGTCGCTGGGGAGCTCGCGCTCGGTGGTGATCACCGTGCGGTCGCCGACGACCTTGACGGTGGCCGAGTGCCTGACTGCGGCCGTGGCGGCGCACTTGGCCTCTTGGAACTTCGCGTCCGACAACACCGCGAAGACCTCGTCAGGCGTGGCGGCGTACTCGACCGTGGTGGCGATCTTCATGCATCTCTCCTCGGGGCGCGAAGGGGTGGCTGCGTCAGCGTAACGGGCGGGGCCGATCATCGCCCGGGGCGCAGTCCGCCGTCGCTGACCTGGTCGCCGGCGCAGGTCAGGACAGCACGAGCCGGACCTGCTGGCCCGGAACGGCCTGGGCGGCGAGATCCACGGAGGCCTCATCGAGCACGGCGACGACCGGGTAGCCCCCGGTGACCGGATGGTCGCTGAGGAAGACCACCGGTCGCCCGCTCGGAGGGACCTGGATCGCCCCGCGCACGAGTCCCTCCGGTGGCAGCTCGGCTTCCATGGCGAGCTCGAGCAGGGCGGTCGGGTCCGCCTCCACTGGTTCGAGTCGTATCCCCACCCTGTCGCTGTCGTGTGACACGCGCCAGGTTGTGGACTGCAGGACCGCCGCGTCCACGAGCCGGTCCTGGCGCGGTCCCCAGGTGCCGCGCAGCCGCAGGAGATCGCGAGGCAGTGGTGCCACCGGAGCCACGTCCACGCTGGGCTGGCCGGACGCCCAGTCGACGGGCAGGACCGTACCTGCGACCACGGGCTCCGGGCCGATCCCGGAAAGGGTGTCGCGAGACCGCGATCCCAGCACCGGGTCGACGGCGAGGCCGCCGCGCACCGAGAGGTACGTGCGCAGCCCCAGTGCGGGCCTCCCGAGCCGCAGCACCTGCCCGTCGCCGAGAAGGAACGGCGCCGCGTGCCCCTGCGGATGCCCGTCCACGTCAGCCGCCACCTCGGCGCCGGTGAGCGCGACGGTGACGCTGCCGCGCGCCCGGATCGACAGCTCGCCGAGCACGACCTCGAGGGCGGCGCATTCCGGACCCTGACCAAGCAACCGCGCACCGAGCCGGTATGCCGCCTGGTCGGCTGCCCCGGAGGGTCCCACTCCCAGCCCGGCGAGGCCGGGTCGGCCGCCGTCCTGCACCAACGCCGGACGGGCGCTGGTGAGCACCTCGAGCAGCGCATACGGCGCGCGGGCCGAGGCGGCGATCCGCGCACTCGGCGGTGTGGCCAGGTCGGTCGTCGGCGCGTGGTCGGCCACGTCCCGGGACACGAACCGGACCAGCCGACCGGGTGCGAGCAGGGCAGGAGGGTCGCGGGTGAGGTCCCAGAGGTTCGCATCCGTGCGGCCGAGCAGCTGCCAGCCGCCGGGGCTCGAGCGAGGGTAGATGCCGCTGAACTCGTCGGCGAGAGCCACGGACCCCGCCGGCACACTGACTCGCGCCGATGCCCGGCGTGGCACCCGGAGCCGCGGGTCGCCGCCGACGAGGTAGGCGAACCCCGGAGCGAAGCCGGCGAACCCCACCCGCCAGGGGGTGCCGGTGTGTGCGGCGACCACGCCCGCCACGGTGAGGCCGGTCAGCCGGGCGACGTCGTCCAGGTCCGCCCCCGAGTAGTCGACCTCGATCTCGATGGTCTCCGCGTCCGCTGTCGCAGCAGCGCCTGACTCAGGATCGGCATACGCGTCCGACGAGATGGCCCTCACGACCGCGTCGCGGACCCGGGGGAGGTGTCGGGCCGACTGCGCGATGACCAGCACGGTGCGGGCGCCCAGGACGACGTCGTCCACCATGGCCGAGGACGAGGCGACGGTTGGGTCGACGGCTGGGTCGACGGCTGGGTCCAGGGCAGCTGTGAGGCGAGCCTGCAGCGCCAGGGCTTCGGACAGCGAGCCGCACTCGACGAGCACGGCACGCTCGCCCGCGCGCAGCGCTCGAGGCGGCACGCGATCGGTCACCGGGCGGCGCCGGCACCCACGAACGGAGCCACCCGGACCCCGGCCGCGGCAAGGCCGGCCCGGACCACGCTGGCCAGGCCCACGGCCCCGGGCGAGTCCCCGTGCACGCAGACCGAGTCGGCCAGGACGGGCACCCAGGTCCCGTCCACGGCGACCATGCCGCCGTCGGTCACGAGCCGGACGACGCGCGCCGCGACGACCTCGGGATCGTCGATCACCGCGTCGGGTTCGGAGCGCGGGACGAGGGTGCCATCGGCACGGTAGGCGCGGTCGGCGAACGCCTCGCCGACTGTGGCCAGACCGGCCTCCGCGGCCATGCGCAGGAGGAGGGAGCCCGGCAGTCCGACGAGCGGTAGCGAAGGGTCGAGCGCGCGGACCGCCTCGACCACGGCCCTGGCTTGGCCCTCGTGCGAAGTCATGGCGGTGTAGAGGGCGCCATGCGGCTTGACGTAGGCCACGCGGGTGCCCGCCACCCGGGCGAGCGCGTCGAGGGCCCCGACCTGGTAGATGACGTCGGCCGTGAGGTCCGCGGGGGCGACGTCGATGAAGCGTCGTCCGAAGCCGGCGAGGTCGCGGTATCCGACCTGCGCGCCGATGGTGACGCCCTCGGCTGCGGCGCTGCGGCACACCGAGAGCAGCGTGGTGGGGTCGCCCGCGTGGAAGCCGCACGCGACGTTGGCACTCGTGACGATGCGCAGCATCGCCGCGTCGTCGCCCAGGGTCCACCGCCCGAAGGACTCGCCGAGATCGGCGTTGAGGTCGATGGTCCTCATCGGCGCAGCGCGTCGGCGTGGACGCTGAGCGCGGACTCGGCGGCACGGGCCGTGGCCAGGAGCCGCTGACGGTGCTGACGGACCAGGACCCCGGCCGTCTCGGCGGTGGGGGACATGCGGCGGGCCGCAGCCTGGGCGTCGGCGAGGTCGGTCGCATGGGTCTGCATCGCGCGGCCCAACCGGTCGAGCTCGGCGGTCACCGCGGCGGCGGCCGCGTCGAGACGATCCACCCGTTCGTCGCGGGCACCGATGGAGTCGAACGCGTCATGCGCCCGGCGCCCCGCGACCCACTGCCGCGCGGCGAGCAGCCGCAGCGCGCCACCGGACTGGGAGCACGACGCGGGATCGCCCGGCACGGGCCGGGTCATCGCCGGACACCCGAAGCGGGCGCATCGGCGGCGAGGGCCACGGCCAGGTCAGCTGCGGTGGCATCGATCTCGCGCAGCAGGTCAGCCACCTGGTCGAGGCAGCTGTCGAGGGCGCGCTGGGTCTCGCGGTCGCCCACCTCGGGGTAGAGCGCCAGGACGTCCTCGGCACCGACCCGGGCGCACTCGCGCAGCTGCGCCAGCGCCGCGCCGGGGAGGGGGCGGCCGGTGTCGGCCGGGGCGGACGGCATACCGACACTGTAGTGAGCGCAGACGAACGGCCCCCGTCGATACCCACATGGGGATCGGCGGGGGCCGTTCGAATCCGTCTCACACCGGTCAGTACCAGTGCTTCCTGCCACCAATGCCGTTTCCGAGCGCGCCGATGAGCGCGAGGATGAGGCCGATCACGAGCAAGATGATGCCGATCGTCTTCAAGATGGCGATGCTTGCCACCAGGCCGATGATCAGCAGGATCAGTCCGAGGATGATCACAGTTGCGCTCCTTCTTCCGGTGAGGGTCTTCACACCGAACCACAAAATGGCCGGAAAACCTAGTCTGACCTGCGCGAACGTCGGTTGCGAACAAGGCCAAGCTGCGGTATGCCGGGAGCACTGCCGGCGGTGTTCGGGGGCCGACGCGCCGCCGTCGCCGCGAGCGCTAGTCTCGGGTTGGCACACAGCGCAGTGCGCCACATGTCCTCCCAAGCCCGCAGGGGGGCGTGACGACACGTGAGGATGAACTCGACAGTCATGTCTGCGTCGCTGGAGCAGTCCCGTCAGCAACTGTTGCGATCGGCCGCGGATCTCGCGGACCAGGCGGACCATCCCGCCGGGGAGCTCGAGCAGTTCCTCCGCAGCTACTACCGCCACGTGGCCACCGAGGACCTGCTGGCTCGCGGGCCCGAGGACCTCCTCGGTGCGGCCCTGTCCCACCGCGAGCTCGCGCAGAGTCGTCCGGTCGGCACGGCGAAGGTCGACGTGTTCAACCCCGGTGTCGAGGAACACGGCTGGGCGAGCGGCCACACCGTCGTGCAGGTGGTCACCGACGACATGCCCTTCCTCGTCGACTCGGTCACGGCCGAGCTCCTGCGCATGGAGCGCGCCGTGCACCTCGTCGTCCACCCGACGATCCGCGTGCGTCGCGACGCCGCTGGCGAGCTCCAGGAGATCCTGCTCGGCGACGAGACTCCGGACGGGACTGCCGAGAGTGGGTTCGGCGAGGTCCGCGAGTCGTGGATGCACCTCGAGATCGACCGCGACAGTGACCCGGCCGCGCGCGCCGAGGTCACCGAGGGTCTGCGCCGGGTGTTGGGCAACGTGCGCGAGGCGGTCGAGGACTGGCCCAAGATGAAGGCGACCTGCGCCCAGCTCGCGCTCGAGCTCGGCGACAAGCCGTCCGACGGGATCCCCGACGCCGAGGTCGAGCAGGCGCGCGGGCTGCTCGAGTGGTTGGCGGACAACCACTTCACCTTCCTGGGCTACCGCGAGTACGCCCTGCACCGAGGCGTGGAGCGCGACCGGCTCGAGGCGGTCCACGGCACTGGTCTCGGCCTGCTGCGCTACGACCCGACGGGCGAGGGGGTCTGGCTGTCCGAGCAGGCGCGCTCGGTGGCGCGCGCTCCTGAGCTGGTCATCATCACCAAGGCCAACTCGCGGGCAACGGTGCACCGCAACACCTACCTCGACTATGTCAGCGTCAAGCAGTTCGACGACGCCGGCGAGGTCACCGGCGAGAAGCGGTTCCTCGGACTGTTCACCTCCAGCGCCTACACCGAGTCGGTGACCCGGATCCCGGTGGTTCGAGACAAGGTCGCCGCCATCTTCGAGCGCAGCGGGTTCCTGCCCGACTCGCACTCGGGCAAGGACCTGCTCGAGGTCCTCGAGAACTACCCACGCGACGAGCTCTTCCAGGCTGGCGAGGAGGAGCTCTACGACAACGCGACGGCAGTGCTCTACCTCCAGGAGCGGCGCAAGACCAAGCTGTTCCTGCGGCGTGACCGGTTCGGCCGGTTCGTCTCCTGCCTGGTCTACATCCCTCGCGACCGCTACAACACGGCAGTCCGGCTCAAGATGGAATCCATTCTGCGACAAGCGTTTCCGGGTGCGACCGTCGACTTCACGACCCGGGTGTCCGAGTCGGTGCTGGCGCGCCTCCACTTCGTCGTGCGCGTTCCCGCGGGTGAGTCGATCCCCGAGGTCGACGAGGCAGCGCTCGAGCGCCAGCTGGTCGACGCGACGCGCACGTGGGAGGAGGACCTCGGCGAGGCGGCTCGGGCCGAGCACGGCGAGGAGGCCGCGGCCCGCCTGTCCGGGCTCTACGCGCGGGCCTTCCCCGAGGCATACAAGGAGGACTTCAGCCCCCGCGTGGGCGTCGCCGACATTCGGCACATGGACGCCCTCGAGACCGACGACGCGACCGGCCTCAACATGTACCAGGAGCCCGGGGCTCCGGCCAACGAGCGCCGGTTCAAGCTCTACCGGCGCAGCCCGCTGTCGCTGACCCAGGTCCTGCCGATGTTCACGCACATGGGGGTCGAGGTCGTCGACGAGCGGCCCTACGAGATCGAGCGCAGCGACGGGGTGCGCCTGTGGGTCTACGACTTCGGCCTGCGCGTCAAGGGCGACAAGGTCTGGACCGGCGACGGCAGCCGCGACCGGCTCCGTGAGCTGTTCCAGGACGCGGTCGGTGCCGTCTGGACCGGTCGGGCCGAGAGCGACGGCTTCAACGCCCTGGTGCTCGGCGCGGGGCTCACCTGGCGCCAGGTCGTCATCCTGCGCACGGTCGCCAAGTACCTCCGCCAGACGGGCTCGACCTTCTCCCAGGAGTACGTCGAGTCCGCGCTCGCCTCGAACCTCCCGCTCGCGGGCAAGCTCGTGGCCCTGTTCGAGGCCCGGTTCGACCCCATCCGGTATGCCGGTGACACCGGTCCCGGCCGTGCCGCTGCCGAGTCGGCGGTGTGCCAGGAGATCACCAAGGGCCTCGACGAGGTCAAGAGCCTCGACCACGACCGGATCATCCGGGCCTTCCTCGGCGTGATCACCGCGGCGCTGCGGACGAACTACTACCAGGGCGACGAGACCGGCGAGCCGAAGTCCTACGTGTCGCTGAAGCTGGACCCCACCAAGGTCCCCGACCTGCCCGCGCCGCGGCCGCAGTTCGAGATCTTCGTCTACTCACCGCGGGTCGAGGGCGTGCACCTGCGGTTCGGCCCGGTCGCCCGCGGCGGACTGCGCTGGTCCGACCGGCGCGAGGACTTCCGCACCGAGGTGCTCGGGCTGGTCAAGGCCCAGATGGTCAAGAACGCCGTCATCGTGCCCACCGGCTCCAAGGGCGGCTTCTACGCCAAGCAGCTGCCCAACCCGGCGGTCGACCGCGACGCGTGGCTGGCCGAGGGCATCGCGTCCTACAAGGTGTTCATCTCCGGGCTGCTCGACATCACGGACAACCGCAGCGGGGCCGAGATCGTGGCCCCGGCTTCGGTGGTGCGCCACGACGTCGACGACCCCTACCTCGTGGTGGCCGCCGACAAGGGGACGGCGACGTTCTCGGACATCGCCAACGGCGTCGCGCAGTCCTACGGCTTCTGGCTCGACGACGCCTTCGCCTCGGGCGGTTCGGCCGGCTACGACCACAAGGCGATGGGCATCACCGCCCGCGGTGCCTGGGAGTCGGTGAAGCGGCACTTCCGCGAGATGGGCGTCGACACCCAGACCGAGGACTTCACCGCGGTCGGCGTCGGCGACATGTCCGGCGACGTCTTCGGCAACGGCATGCTGCTGTCCGAGCACATCCGGCTGCTCGCGGCCTTCGACCACCGCCACATCTTCATCGATCCCGCTCCGGTCGCGCAGACCAGCTTCGCCGAGCGCAAGCGCCTCTTCGACCTGCCGCGCTCGTCCTGGGCCGACTACGACACCTCGCTGATCAGCCCCGGCGGTGGCGTCTTCGACCGGTCGCTCAAGGCGATCGCCGTCACGCCCGAGATGCGTGAGGCCCTCGGCCTGCCGTCCGGCGCGACGTCCATGACGCCGGCGGAGCTCATGAAGGCGATCCTCCAGGCGCCGGTCGACCTGCTCTGGAACGGTGGCATCGGCACCTACGTCAAGGCGACGTCCGAGTCGAGCTCCGACGTCGGTGACCGGGCCAACGACGCGATCCGCGTCGACGGCATACAGCTGCGGTGCAAGGTCGTCGGTGAGGGCGGCAACCTCGGCCTGTCGCAGCTCGGTCGCATCGAGGCCTCGCTGCACGGTGTCCGGGTCAACACCGATGCCATCGACAACTCGGCGGGGGTCGACACCTCCGACCACGAGGTCAACATCAAGATCCCGCTGACCGCCCTGGTCCGCGGCGGCGACATGACCCTCAAGCAGCGCAACGCCCTGCTCGCGTCGATGACCGACGAGGTCGCCCACCAGGTCCTGCGCGACAACTACGAGCAGAACGTCCTGCTGGGCAATGCCCGCGCCCAGGAGCACCCGATGCTGCCCGTCCACCAGCGGCTCATCCACTGGCTCGAGGAGCGTGGTGACCTCGACCGCGCGCTGGAGTTCCTGCCCTCCGACGCCGAGCTGGAGCGCCGCGCGCAGGCCGGTCTGGGCCTGAAGTCGCCCGAGTTCTCGGTGCTCGTGGCCTATGCCAAGCTCGCCCTCAAGGAGGACCTGCTGCCCTCGGAGCTGCCCGACGACCCGTGGTTCCAGCAGACCCTCACCGACTACTTCCCCTCGGCGCTGCGCGAGCAGTACACCGAGCAGCTGGCCGAGCACCCGCTGCGCCGCGAGATCATCACCAACTCGGTGGTCAACTCGATGGTCAACCGCGGCGGCATCACGTTCGCCTTCCGGGCGATGGAGGAGACTGGCGCGACCCCCGAGCAGATCGCCCGGGCGTTCGTGGTGTGCCGCGAGATCTTCGACCTGCCGAGCTTCGTCCACGAGGTCGAGGTGCTCGACAACGTCATCTCCACCGATGTGCAGAGCCAGCTGTACCTCGAGTTCCGGCGGCTCATCGACCGGTCGATCCGCTGGTTCCTCACCTCGCGACCGTCGCGGCTCGACGTGGCCGGCGAGGTGGCGCGGTTCGGTGCGGTGGTGCGTGAGTTCGCTCCGCAGATCTCCTCGCTGCTCAAGGGTGCCGAGCTGAAGCGGTTGCAGCGCAACGTCTCCCTGCTCGACAAGGCGGGCGTCCCCGAGGAGCTCGCCCTGCGCTCCGCCAGCCTGCTCGACCAGTTCTCGCTGCTCGACATCGTCGACATCGCGACCGACACGGGCGAGCCGCCGGCCGACGTCGCGCCGCTGTACTTCCTGCTGTCCGAGCGGTTCGGCATCGACGGCATGCTCACCCGGGTCACCAACCTGCCCCGCGACGACCGGTGGGATGCGCTGGCCCGTGGCGCCCTGCGCGACGACCTGTATGCCGTGCTCGAGAGCCTGGTGCGCTCGGTCATGGACGCGTCCACCCGCGGGGCCGAGCCGATGCGCCGCTACGAGGAGTGGGCCAAGGCCAACGCCGAGTCGCTGACCCGGGCGCGCACGGCATTGTCGGGGATCGAGCGACTCGACAAGCCGAACATCGCGGCCTTGTCCGTCGCGCTGCGCACCCTGCGCTCCGTGATCCGGTCGGGAGCAGCGACGTCGTGACGGCCGGCGTCGACCCGGGGCTGGGCCGGTTCCCCGTCGTGTCGGTGACGCGCTACCCCGTCAAGTCGATGGGTGGTGAGTCTCTCGACCTGACCGAGGTGGGCGCCTCAGGACTGATGGGCGACCGCGCGTGGGCCGTGTACGACGGCGCCGGCAAGCTGGCGAGCGGCAAGCACAGCCGCCGGTTCCGCCGGATGGACCCCGTCTTCGCCCTGACGGCGCAGGGCGGGGACGGGCACACCGTGGTGCACTTGCCCGACGGCAGTGAGGTCGTGGCCGGCTCGCCGGAGGCGGACTCGGCGCTGAGCGCGCACTTCGGCGAGCCGGTCTGGCTGCGCACCAAGACCGCCGTTGCGCACCAGGACGCCGCCGAGGTCAGCCTCGTCGGCACCGCGACGCTGGCCGAGCTCGGTCGCATCGATGCCGGAGGGCCGGTGGCGCCGGGCCACCTGCGGACGAACCTCGTCATCGAGACCACCGAGCCGTATGCCGAGGACGCGTGGGCCGGTCGCGAGCTCACCATCGGCTCGACGGTGCTGCGGGTGGTCGAGCCGATCGAACGCTGCCGGATGGTCGGCGTCGCCCAAGTGGGGTTGTCACCTCGGCCCCGGCTTGTTGCAGACCATCGCCGACCACCATCGGCTCCTGGCGGGCGTCTATGCCGAGGTCGTCAGACCCGGCCAGATCAGGGTGGGGGACCTGGTCCATCTAGGCTGACGGCGTGCCCACGCTGCAGGAGGTGCTCCACGCCGCCACGGACCTCGAGCCCGCCGAGGCCGAGTGGCTCCACCTGCTGGTGGGCGACTGGCAGCTCATCGCGGACCTGTCCTTCGCCGACCTGGTCCTGTGGGTCCCGGCCGGCATGGAGGGGTGGCTCGCCGTCGCGCACGTGCGGCCCACCACGGGCCAGATGGTCTTCTTCGAGGACGTGGTCGGGCGTCGCACTCATCGGGGCCGGCAGTCCCTGCTCGACCAGGCCTACCTCGACCGGCGGATCGTCCGTCAGAAGGACCCCATCTTCCGCGACGACATGCCGGTGCGCGAGGAGGCCATCCCCGTCGTGCGGGCCGGCCGGCCGCTCGCGGTGCTCACGCGGCATACGAACCTCGCGGCGATGCGCACGCCGAGCCGGTTGGAGCTGACCTACCAGTCGCTGGCCGACGCGCTCGCGCGGATGATCGCGGCGGGCGAGTTCCCCAACGTGTCTGCGCCGACCGGTCAGCGCCGTGGCGCCCCGCGGGTCGGGGACGGCGTGATCCGGCTCGACGTCAACGGGGTCGTGTCGTACGCCAGCCCGAACGCGCTCTCGGCGATCCACCGGCTCGGGCACGTCGGTGACGTCATCGACGAGCTGCTCGCCCAGGTCGTCGCCGACCTCCTGCGCGACGAGTCGCCGGTGGACGAGTCGCTCGCAGTGGTCGTGACCGGTCGCGCGCCGTGGCGCACCGAGGTGTCGAGCCGCGGTGCGAGTGTCTCGATGCGCGCCATCCCGCTGACCGAGGGCGGCCAGCGGGTGGGGGCGCTGCTGCTGCTGCGCGACGTGTCCGAGCTGCGGCGGCGCGAGCAGGAGCTGATCACCAAGGACGCGACGATTCGCGAGATCCACCACCGAGTGAAGAACAACCTGCAGACCGTCGCGGCGCTGCTGCGGCTCCAGGCGCGCCGGCTCCCGGCGGGGGAGGCGGGCCGGGTCGCGCTGGAGGAGGCGGTGCGTCGGGTGGGGGTCATCGCGCTCGTGCACGAGACGCTCAGCCAGGGGTTCGACGAGACGGTGAACTTCGACGACATCGCGGTGCGCGGGTTGCAGGCGATCACCGAGGTGGCCAAGGTCGAGCACCCGATCACGAGCAGTGTCGACGGGTCGTTCGGCATGCTGCGCGCCGAGGACGCCACAGCGATGGCGATGATCATGTCCGAATTGGTTCAGAACGCCGTGGAGCACGGGCTGGCCGAGACCGGCGGGTCGATCCGGGTGCACGCGGAGCGCACCAGCGACGACTCCGGCGAGGAGCTGCTGACGGTGTCGATCACCGACGACGGTGCGGGGCTGCCGGACGGGTTCCGGCCGGGCACGTCAGGGCTGGGGACCCAGATCGTGCAGTCGCTGGTCCAGGACCTGCGGGGGAAGATCGTCTGGCAGGCGGCGGAGCCGAGGGGGACGCAGGTGCGGTTCGGCGCGCGGTTGCGCCCGTTGGGCCGCGACGGCGCCTAGCGCGGGTCAGCCGAGAGCAGGGTCAGCCGGCGCGGCGCGCGCGAGCGTTGCGACGCTTGAGGGCGCGGCGCTCGTCCTCGGACATGCCGCCCCACACGCCAGCGTCCTGGCCGGACTCGATGGCCCACTTGAGGCAGGTGTCGACGACTTCACATCGGCGGCACACAGCCTTGGCCTCCTCGATCTGGAGGATCGCCGGGCCGGTGTTCCCGATGGGGAAGAACAGCTCAGGGTCCTCGTCGAGGCAGGCAGCGCGGTCGCGCCAGTCCATGAAGATCGTGCTCCTTGTAAGTGCGGGGGGTTTCGCATCAGTGCGCCACCGGGTCTGGGGGTGCGGACCTGCGGCACACGGCGCTTCATTGCGGACGTGCGGGTCGTGCTGTCGTGCCGCCGGTGGGTCGCGCCCGGTCGTGACCGAGCCGTTTTCCACACAGCCGCAGGCCGGTGCGGTCACCATTGTCATGGTCCGAGCGCACTTGTGCCAACGGGTTGCCGGGCGTTTCTGTTCCAGCCTCACAGATGAGCGCCGGAACGGGAAGGGCTACGCGCAGGTTACCCCGGTGTAACCCTGAGGTATTGGTCACAATACGAGACGGTGCCCAGTTCGCGGAATCCGGGGTTGTCGGCCTGGTGCGCATCGGACGGGGTATGCCGGCCAGCCGACGCCTGCCGGTCGCTACCCTCACGAGCGTGAGCGATTCGCAGGCCACTCCCACCCCGCCGCCCGGCCGTCTCCCTGCCCAGCCCCACGGGAGCAGCCGGGACCTGATGCGCACGCTCGCGGCTCTCGTGTGCGCGGCCGAGGCCCTGACGCTCGTGGGGTTCTGCGCGTTCTATCTCTATGAGCTGACCCGAGGGGCGAGCGCCGACGCCGGTCGGGCCGCCGTGTCGGCGCTGCTCATCGCGCTCGTCGGCGTCGGACTCGGGGTCATGGCGCGCGCGTGGTGGCGTGGCGCCGGCTGGCCCAACACGCCCACGGTGGTCTGGAACGTCCTGCTCCTGCCGGTCGCGCTGAGCCTGGTGCAGAGCGACCACACGCTGATCGGCCTCGTCGTCGCGGTCGTCGCCCTGACAGCGATCCTCGCCGCCATCCGCGCCCGGATCGTCGAGCCCGACGGCGAGGACCCCGACCACACCCGAGCCTGACGCTTCACGGCGCATGCAACCGGGGTATGGCCACCTGGACGGGCGTGGCGACGCCCCGCCTCACGAGGTGCCCGCGCCCCACCGGAGCCCGGGGGTCTCGCCGCACCCGCACGCCGAGGAGCTCTGCATCGAGGGCGGAGCCAGGCCGCAGGAGCAGGCCCGTGCGGTGGCGGGCGACCTCGACCGCGACGCCGCGGTACTGCGAAGCGAGCACCGTGGAGTTCGCCCCGACGACGACCAGGCCACCCGTGCGGTCGAGGGTGCGGGCGAGGTCCCGCAGCAGCGCATCGATCGGGGAGTCGACCAGCCCGTCCGCGTCGTCCACCACCACGACGAGCCGAGGAAAACGCGCGCGGGCCCCATCCAGCGCGGCGGCGGAAGTGCGGTCACACCACGCCACCACGCCGGGGTGGTCCCGCACCTGCTCGAGCGGACCAGCGCAGTCGGAGACGACGGCAACTGGCCGCTTCAGGGCGAGCGCCCAGGAGGTGATCACGAGCAGGCCCGTCGAGACCCCGCTCCCGGGTGGTCCGGCCACCAGCCATCGACGACCGTCGGCGGCCTCGCTCAGAGCGACGGGCTCGAGCGCGTCGCCACCGAGTCCGAGGGTCACCTCATCGCCTCGCGCTGCCCTGGGCAGGTCGTCCAGACAGAGCTGAGTCGGCAACGGCTCGAGGCGGACCGGAAGGGACCCGCCGCCCGACCCGGCCACGCAGGGCGGTGGTGCGTTGCCCGCCGCGAGCGGCACCTCGGTGCCGTCGGGCAGGACGCCGCGCCCAGGTGATGGCCTGACCGGGAGCGCAGCGGTGGGCAGACCTGCCAGTGCGGCGTCGGTGCGGTCGGCGAGGCGCAGCAGGAGCCGGTGCGGGGTGAGTGACGCGGCGCGGCCGACGAGCAGGGCGCGATCACCGGCGAGGGCAGCGGTGAGTCCTAGCCCGGCTCCCTCGCGAAGCAGCCCCAGCAGGGCCTCCTGGGCGATGGCTTGGTCGACCGAGCCGGCCTGCGGCGCGAGCAGGTCCCAATCGTCAATCAGCAGAAGCAGGTGTGGGTGCACTCGGGTCGGGTGGCGTCGCCGCTCGAGCAGGGCCTCGCCGAGCCGTTCGACGAGGCGGTCGAGCCGGGCCAGGTCGTCGAGGTCGACGTGGGCCCCGCAGTGCGGCAGCGCGGTGAGGCCGGACAGGCTGCCGCCTGACACGGCATACAGGTGCAGCTCGGTCGGTGGGTGGCAGGCCGCGGACGCGGCGGCCATGGTCATCAGGGCCGTCGTGCGTCCACTTCCGGAGGTGCCGACAAACGCCCAGTGGCCAGAAGCCGTCAGGTCGACGTTCAGCGGCACCTGCTCCTGCCGCTCGGGCCGGTCGAGGAGCCCGATCGCACACTCGGTAGTGGACGGCGTCACGAGGTCGCCGATTGCTACTCGCTCGGGAAGCGGCGGCAGCCAGGCGGGAGGCGGACAGGCCGCGCCCACAGCCCGCGCAGCCGCCGTGATGGCCGCGGCGATGCGCTGCAGCTCGGCACTGTCGGCCAGCTCTGAGGAGGTGGCCGACAACCCCTCGGGCTCGCCCCAACCCAAGCTCCGCACGCGTATGCCGCGGGGCCCCCACGCGCGCGCCGACGCCCCGACCATGGCGGACTGGAACGGGACGAGCGCACCGCCGCCGGCTCGCGCGCACCCCCTGCCTGGCGTCGTCGGGTCGATGCCAGCCGCATCGGGGGCATCGAGCACGTCGACGGAGTCGGCACGGTCGCGCACTCGCAGGGCGATGCGGAGGTTGACGTTGGCCTTGATGTCCGCCGTGATGACCCCGGCGGGCCGTTGGGTGGCGAGCACGAGGTGGACGCCGAGAGAGCGCCCGAGGGCTGCGATCCGGACCATCCCGTCGACGAACTCAGGGAGCTCCTCGGCCAGCGCACGGAACTCGTCGACGACGATGACGAGGCGGGGCAGCGGCGGTCGATCGCGCGAATCACCTTGGTACGCAGCAAAATCTGCGACACCGTACGAGCGGAAGAGGCTTTCGCGTCGCTTGAGCTCCGCTCTCAGGGACACGAGCGCGCGCCGGGAGAGGTGCTCGTCGAGATCGGTGACGACTCCAGCCGTGTGGGGCAGGTCGGCGCACTCCCGGAAGGCCGCTCCGCCCTTGTAGTCGATCAGCACGAGCGACAGGTGCTCCGGGCGGTGGTGAAGGGCCAGTGAGCTCACCAGCGTCCGGAGGAACTCGGACTTCCCCGAGCCGGTCGTGCCCGCCACCACCACGTGCGGCCCGTCGGTCGCGAGGTCGAGCAGCCAGGGCCCACTCCTGCCGACGCCGACGGGCACCGCGGTCCGCTCCGACGCCCCGCGCCACAGCTCGACCACGGCGTCCGCGCCCGGCGTCTCGACCAGGTCGCCAAGGCGCACCTGGGCCGGGAGCGCGTCTTCGCCATCGACCGGAGTGGCGTCCCGTAACGGCGCCAGGCCCCGACTGAGGCGATCAGCCCACCACGCGCCGACGCGGTCCACGACGAGGTCGCGGATGACCTGACCGGGGGCGGCCGCTGATGGTCGATCTGGGTCCGAGAGGTCGACGACTACGCCGGTCTCGCTCGGCAGCGCGGCGGCCTCGGTGTCCAGTGCGAGGCAGACGATGCCGACATCGACACCGGACTCGAGCACCGTGGCCAGCTGGGGCAGCCCACGAAGGGCGGCTGCGCCATCGATGAGCACGACGGTGTATGGGCCGGCCCAGGCCGACCCGGGACTGCGCTTGGACCGTCGCTCGGTCATGACTCGGATGAGCTCGTCCACGGTCGCGGTGGCGAGCGCCGGCGCACGCGACAGCACGGCAACCCTGTGTGGACGCACCGCGCCGTCAGGTTGGCGTAGATGGGGCACGCGGCCCAGCCACAGCCAATCGTCGCCGCGTTCGTCGAGTGCGAGGACGACGAGGGAGAGGTCGTGAGGTGAGTGATGGGTGAGGAGCTGCCCGACCACCGACCTGGCAGCCCCGAGGACCGCATCACGCGGCCCGCACAGGCCCATCACTCCCAGGGCGCCGAGTGGGATCGCGCACGGCACTCCAGTCAGCAGAGTGGGCTCGGAAGGCCGGTCCGGGTGGGCCTCGACCACCCTCAGGTGGGCCGGAGCGGTGCATTCCCCGATGCTCACCGTGAGCGCGTCCTCGTCGCCGCGACGCCGCTCCCAGAGCCGCGCTGCTGAGCCGGTGGCGGTGGAGAGCACCGCCGCTGGGTCGGGCAACGCGGCGCGCCGCGCCTCACCTTCGGCCACGCAGGCCGCCTCGACGGAGGCGCGAGCCGCTGTGTGGAGGCGTCCGTAGGCGGCGAGCTGCTCGGCATACCTGCGACGTCCGCCGACCCGATCGGTCACGACGGTGCCGATCACCACGAGCGGACCCATGACGGCGAAGGCGAGCATCGTCGGCCCCAGGAGGGTCGCCATGACGACGGCGCCCAGCGCCGGCAGCAGGGCGGCGGCCCAAGGCACGCGGGCTGGTCTTGGCGGATCGGGTCGGGTGGGCATGGTGATCGTGGGGTGTCGCGCCGGCTCGCGCACGCGGGGACCGCGGTTGACCAGCTGGGTGCCGTCCGGCTGGGGTGTCGATGCCGCTGGCAACGCAGTGGCTGTGCGGAGGACCAGTGCGGTGTCACCGAGGCGGAGGAGGGCCCCCGGGGACAGCGCCGTGTCGACGCGGTCGATCGGGGCGCCATCGAGGCGGGTGCCGTTGGTCGACCCGAGGTCGCGCACGTGCACGCCGGTCTCATCGGCGCGGAGCTCGAGGTGGATGCGAGAGAGTAGGGGGTCAGCGATCGTCACGTCGGCGTCGGGCGAGCGGCCGAGGGTGACCCGGCCCGGCACCACGTCGATGGTGCGCCCGGCGTCAGGACCGTGGGTCACCGCCAGGACCACGGGGCTGCCCCGCGACGCGAGCCCGGGTGGCGGGTGCCCCGTCGGGTGGGGTCCGAAAGTGAGGGCTGCCCCGTCCACGAGCGGCGGTCGTCCAAGGACGGCGTCATCGGGGAGGACGGCGCCGTGGGCAGACATGGTTCGGGGTGCTGCCACCCCGAGGTGGTCGCCGAGGGCCCGCGCCAGCTCCGTGACCGTAGTGGACTCCGGCGCGTCCACCTCGATCTCGTGGAGCAGGGGAGCGCCCGGTTCCTCGTTGTTGCGGGTGTCTTCCCGGACGCTCACTGTCAGACGCAGTCGCATGGCCGGACGCTACGACTGACCACCGACGACCCGGCACGGTTGTCCCCACCTGGGGACGACTCAAGCACGTCCCGTTGATTCGCCCTAGTATGCCGTTGCGTCGGCTGGGTGGGACTTGCCGGCGTTGGGGCGCGGTCCGTTCCGGACCGCACAGTTGGGGGGGATCAGGATGGGTTCTGTCGGCGATTCGGTCGCCGCCGTCGAGGGCGAGGTCAGGGAGCTCATCCGCCGCAGCGGGATCGACCCGGCCCGGGACGAACGCGAGCTCGAGGCCCTGGTGCGCGAGGCGGTGAACGACTACGACGAGAGATCGCTCCACGGCGGCCTGCCGGTGCTGCCTGACCTGGAGCACGCGGTGAAGTCGGTGATGGACGCAGTCGGAGGCTTCGGCCCGCTGCAGCAGTACTTCGACGACCCGTCCGTCGAAGAGATCTGGATCAACGAGCCCGCCAAGGTCTTCGTCGCTCGCGGCGGAGTCGCCGAGCTCACGACGACCGTGCTCACGGCGGACGAGGTCAGGGACCTGGTCGAGCGGATGCTGAAGACGAGCGGGCGCCGGGTGGACCTGTCGAGTCCGTTCGTCGACGCAGTGCTGCCTGACGGTTCGCGCTTGCACGTGGTCATCCCCGACATCACGCGGGTCCACTGGAACGTCAACGTCCGCAAGTTCGTGGTTCGTGCCTCCCATCTCGAGGACCTCGTCGGCCTGGGCACGCTGACCCGTCAGGCAGCGACGTTCCTCGGCGCCGCCGTTGCGGCCGGGCTCAACATCCTTGTGGCCGGCGGGACTCAGGCGGGCAAGACGACTCTGCTGAACTGCCTGAGCGCGGCGATCCCGGCGCGGGAGCGGGTCGTGACGTGCGAGGAGGTCTTCGAGCTCAAGATCCCGTTGCGCGACGTCGCCTCGATGCAGTGCCGCCAACCCAGTCTGGAGGGCACCGGTGAGATCCCGTTGCGACGGCTGGTGAAGGAGGCGCTGCGCATGCGTCCGTCGCGCATCATCGTCGGCGAGGTGCGTCAGGCCGAGAGCCTCGACCTCCTCATCGCGCTCAACAGCGGGTTGCCGGGCATGTGCACGATCCATGCCAACAACGCCCGCGAGGCGATCACCAAGATGTGCACCCTGCCCCTGTTGGCTGGCGAGAACGTCGGGAGTCGTTTCGTGGTGCCGACCGTCGCCGGTTCGGTCGACATCGTGGTGCACGCCGCGCTGGAGCACGACGGCGTCCGCCGGGTGCGGGAGGTCGTCGCTGTCCCGGGCCGAGTCGAGGGCGATGTCGTCGAGACGGCTGACCTGTTCGTCCAGCGCGACGGCGCGCTGCACCGCGCCGACGGGTTCCCGCCCCATCCCGACCGCTTTCGGCGGGCCGGATTCGACCTCGCCGAGCTGTTGGCACAGGACTAGGCCGGAGATGGTCGGGGTCATGCTTGGGCTGGTGCTCGGCAGCGGGTTGTTCTGCATCTGGTGGTCGGCGTGGGTCCCGCAGGAGCGCCGGGCCGGCGCCAGCCGCGCCACCCCGGTGGACCGGCTGCGAGACCAGCTGGTTCAGGCTGGTCTCGCGGGAGTGGGGCTGCGCGCGCTGCTCAGCGCAACGGTGATCGCGTTCGTCCTGGTGGCACTGATCGTCATGGCGGTGACCGAGGTTCCGTCGATTTCGGTCGCCTTCGCTGTGATGGCGGGATATGCACCGGTGGCGTTCGTTCGTGCCCGCGCGCGTCGTCGCCGGGCCAGCTTCCGCGACCTGTGGCCCGACGTGGTCGACAACATCGCCTCGGGCGTGCGCGCGGGTCTCGCCCTGCCCGAGGCCCTGAGCCAGCTCGGTCGTCGCGGGCCTGAAGAGCTGCGTCCGGCCTTTCTCCGGTTCGCCGAGGACTACCGCGCCACGGGCCGTTTCCACGAGTGCCTCGACCGGCTCAAGGAACGGCTCAGCGACCCGGTCGGCGACCGACTCGTCGAGTCGCTGCGCATGGCCCGCGAGGTCGGCGGCAGCGACCTTGGTCGACTGCTGCGCACCCTCGCCACCTTCTTGCGCGAGGACAGCCGGACTCGCGCCGAGCTTGAGACCCGACAGGGCTGGACCGTCAACGCCGCCCGGCTCGCGGTCGCCGCACCGTGGGTGGTGCTGGCGATGCTGTGCACGCGCCCCGAGTCCATCCGCGCCTACGCCAGCGCCACCGGCACGCTCGTCCTCGTGGTCGGGGCCGTCGTGTCCCTGGCTGCCTATCGGGTCATGGTCTCCATCGGTCGACTGCCCGAGGACGAGCGGGTGCTCAGGTGATGGCCCTGCGAGACGGATCGTGGGTCGGTGCCGCACTGGGGCTGACGTTCGGGCTCGGCGTCGTGGCGACGTATGCCGGGTCGCCACGGCGCCGGCGCGCGACCTTGGGTGACCGGTTGCATCCCTACCTCAGGGACGCGCCACGCCCGTCGCGGCTGTTGGCCGGCGGCACCGGCTCCGGAGGCGTGGGTCCGTGGTCAGTCCTGGGCCAGCCCGTCGTTGCGGAGCTGGCCGCACGGATCGAGCGAATACTGGGTGGTGCGGCGTCGGTGCGGCGTCGCCTGCAACGGGCTGGCAAGGCGCCCGATGTCGACCGCTTCCGCGCCGAACAGGTGCTCTGGGGCGCGGGCGGCACGGTGGCTTCGCTGGTTGCTGCGGCGGCCTTCTGGCTGAGCCGCGGCGGCTCGGTGATCCCCCGGTGATCGTGACGTGCTGCGGAGCCGCACTCGGGGTGGTCGGTCGCGACCAGTGGCTCAGCCGAGAGGCCAACCAGCGTGAGCGGCGCATGCTCGCTGAGTTTCCGACGACCGCCGAGCTGCTGGCTCTGGCCGTGGGCGCTGGAGAGGGCGCGGTCGGTGCACTCGAACGCATCTGCCGGCTCTCGCACGGCGAGCTGTCTGGCGAGCTGGCCCGGTGCCTGGCAGATGCCCGGGCCGGTGCCAGCCTGCCCGACGCGTTGCAGGGTCTTGCCGACCGCACGGGTCTGGTGAGCCTCGCCCGCTTCGTCGACGGCATGGTCGTCGCTGTCGAGCGCGGCACGCCCCTCGCCGAGGTGCTGCGAGCCCAGGCCCAGGACGCTCGCGAGACCGGGCGTCGGTCCGTCATGGAGGCGGCCGGCCGCAAGGAGATCGCCATGATGCTGCCCGTGGTGTTCCTCGTGCTGCCGGTGACCGTCCTTTTCGCCGTCTTTCCGGGCTTCTCCTTCTTGCACTTCACCGTCTGACCCGTCCGAAATCCATGAGAGGAACCACTATGTCGACCGTCTACCGCACCCTGGTCCAGACCCAGCTCGCCTTGCACCGCGCGGCCGCACGCGCTGCCCGTCGTGAGCGTGGCGACGTCCCTGGCTGGGTGCTGGTCACCCTCATGACAGCGGGGCTCGTGGCGGCGCTGTGGGCCGTCGCCGAGGGTCAGCTCAAGGCCCTGTTCTCCGAGGCCCTCGACAGCGCGCGACGCTGACCCGGTGGCGCTCCCCAAGGCGCGCGGACACGACTCGGGGTCCGCGGTCGCCGACTTCGTCCTGGTGGCCGCGCTCGTTTCCGTGCTGTTCGTGGCCGTCCTCCAGGTCGGGTTGGCCCTCTACGTGCGCAACACTCTCATCGCGTGTGCGGCCGAGGGTGCACGTCTCGGCGCTCGCGCCGATGGTGATCCGACTCAGGGGGTGGCTCGCACGCGTGAGCTCATCGCCAGTTCCCTGTCGGCCCGGTACTCCCGCGATGTCACCGCACAGGTGACCGAAGTCGACGGTGTCCAGGTCCTCTCGGTCCGGGTGCTGGCGCCCCTGCCGGTCATCGGTCCGCTCGGACCCGACCGCGGCTTCGACGTGGTCGGCCGAGCCTTCCTGGAGCGCCAGTGATGCGGCCCGGGCCACCTCGGCTGGCCATGGGGTCCTTCCGCGATGAGTGCGGCACTGCGGTGGTGGAGTTCGTCTTTCTCGCGGTCCTCGTCATGGTGCCGTTGTTCTACTTGGTCATGACCCTGGCGCGGGTCCAGGCTGGGGCGTATGCCGCGTCGACCGCAGCGCGCGAAGCCGGACGGGCGTACGTGACCGCGTCCTCGCAGGGGGACGCCGACGTCCGAGCGCGCGCTGCGGCGCGAATCGCCTTTGCCGATCAGGGGTTTGATCCTGGAGAGACAGGCCTGAGGATGGCGTGCGACGGCGATCCGTGCCTGCGTCCGGACGGTCGCATCGAGGTGTCGGCGACGGTCAGGGTTGCGCTCCCGCTGGTGCCCTCCTTCGCGCGCGCCGTCGTTCCCCTCGAGGTGGCGGTCGGCGCGACCCACGTGGCCGTGGTGGACCGGTTCCGAGGTGCGCCGTGAGAGGGCGGCGAGGGCGCTTGGGGGATCTCGACCGATGCTCCCTGGTGCGCGCCCGACACCGGCGGGAATCCGGTCAGATCACTCTGCTGGTCCTGGGGTTCAGCGTGATCGCCATCGTCCTCATTGTCGGGACGGTTGCGGTGACCTCGGTGCAGCTGTCTCGCATGCGGCTCCTCGATGCCGCCGACGGGGCGGCGCTCGACGCGGCGGACTCGCTGGATGCCAGTGCCTACCAGCGCGGCCTTGGCGGGGCCGTGGGGCTGAGTGGATCCACCGTTCGACGGACCGCCACGGCATACCTGGACCGCCAGCCCAGGCCAGCGAGCATCCGCGCGTGGGGCCTTGCCCCGGGCACCGGAAGTCCCGACGGCCAGACCGCGGTGGTCCGACTGACCGCCGAGGCAGACCTTCCACTCGTGGGAGGCCTGCTCGACGGACTGGGCGGGTCCCTCACCATCACCGTGGAGTCGCGCGCCCGGGCGCCGCTTGGCTAGGCGGCACTGTGCTCCAACTTGGCGAAAACGCCGAGGGCATCGCTGCGGTGCTCCTCTTCTCGGAGATTGACGACGACCCCGGCGACGTCGTCCTTCGGGCCATCGCCGTTGCCTACAGACACAGATGGAAGGACCACGCGCATGCCGGCGGGACGAGTCGGCGTGAAGCGGTCGCTTTCCCTGCGTCCGGGCGCGGCGTGGGCGATTACTGAACACCCATCAGTCGGTTGTGCCTCCTCAACTTGAACTCAATAGCACAGGACGTTGGGCGGGCGCCAGTAGGTATTCCAATCTTGAATACCCCCTCCCCTTTTGCGGACGCGCATGGCACGTTGCATCTCGGGGAAGCGGCCCGGCGGGCGCGTCACCGGAATGTGTCGTACTGGTGCGTACGTCGGCTTCTTTGCGGCAGAGGCGATTCACGAGGGGGGCGTCATTGTCGCGGGTTTCCCTTGCTCGGGCTTATCAAGGGAGGAAAGCATGGATCGATTTCACTCGATTGGCATCGATGGGGTTCAGGGGGGATTGGGTCGCGGCGGCCCGTCAAGGCGGGCACAGAAATGGGGCCGAGGATGGCTCGCGGTTGCGGCCGTTGTTTCGTGCATCATGTGGTCCTCGATGCCTGCTCATGCCAAAGGCGCCATCACGGACGGCGAGGTCCGCTCGATCATGGCGCGCATCAATGCCACCGGACACGTCAGCCGAGCGGACCGCGCCGCGCTGCTGACTCGACCAGAGGTCGCCGCACAGATCGTCGACCCGTCATCCGGCGTCCTCAAGCAGGAGCCGGCCGGGGCATCGCCCGCGGGTCAGCCGCGGCTCGTGGCGCCCGCGTACGCAACGCGTTCGAGTTCGGCCGACCGCTACATCCAGTATTCGTCGATCACCGGGGCAACCGTCCTTGATTACCACTTCACGATCTACTGGACCTACAACGGTTCCACGGTGACGGCCCAACCACAGCGGGGGCACTACCTGCGCACTTCGGCTCCGGGAATTTACGACCGAGGGTTTACGAACAACACGGCATACGCCAACCTTCCTGGGCCGTACGCCTACACCGTGACGATGCAGGCGACCTGGGAACAATGCATCATCAAGTGGGGCTGTGTGGCGTCAGGGAATCCCTTTACCCAGTTCGGGGTGTATTTCGACGGCACTTACCACATCGTGCAGAGGCAATGACATGGCGCTTAAGCGAGTGCTCATGGCGTTATTGGCGTCTCTCGTCACGGCAATTGGGCTCCTGCTCGCGGTGACGGCGATGAATCGCCCCGTTGACGAGATCAGTCTTCTTCTGATGGTCGTGCTCGTCATCGGCGCAGGAGTATTCACGGGGGCGCGAACGAAGCGGCGCCAGCCGAGCTGACGGGCTCCACCAAGCACCTCAGAAGTTCGCGAAATCCCAGGGGTATGCCGCGCGGTGTCCTTGCGGGCGCCGCGCGGCGTGCCTCGGATCGCCGAGCCGGATCCGCCACCGGGCTCGATGCGGGTCCCTTTCATGTCCTTCACGAGAGGGTCGACGGCGTGCATCCACATCGGCACCGCGAGGACCAACGACCTCCCAGGCTGGCAGCGGGCTTCAGGACTCGGCCGCTTGGGCCGCTGACTCCTCGTCCCGGCGCAGGCGGCTCCACGTGGAGCCGCGCGGTGGCGGTGGCTTTGGCTGCGCTGTGCGCCAGTGGAGCGGCCGGAGCGTGCACATCGGCCGACCCCGCACCGTCGTGGAGGGTGCGAGTTGAGGTGACCCGGGCGACCTGTCATCCACGAGAGCACTCCTGCTCCAGCAGCCCTGTGGAGGGATCTCGCGTCGACTTGCGGCGCGGCTCCGAGCTGGTGGCGTCGGGAACTACCGCTCGCGCGGGGACGGTCGACCTTTTTGCGCCCGGAATGGGGTTCTTCACGGTCGCGGTCGGCGATCCGGCGCACCCGGAGTCCGCTCCCGTCGAATCAGAGTTCGCTCTGAGCGGCGATTCCGCCTTCACGATCGTGACCATGTCGTTGACCGACCCCGGTGACTCCTGATGGCAGGCGCCCTCACTGGGCTTGGCCTTGGAGCGGTCATCGACCCGCGCGACAGCGCTCACGAGGCCGAAGCCGATGAGGTCAGACTCGAAGTCTGGGGGGAGTGTCATCCACGGAAGACGGGATGTGTACGACCTACGCCCCCCCATCGGACGCTTGGCTGATGCCCTGGCATGGCAGCGCGCTAGACCTGCGCTGCAGGTGAATGTTGGCGTCACGACGCACTCCAACGGGCAGGTCCTTGTGGTGAGGCTCTAGCCGCACTCCGCCCGCGAAACCCGCGCCGATCCACCGTGAAAGGAACTGACATGACCCTCAAGCGACTCGTCGTAGCTCTCTGGGCGGCGACCCTCACCCTCCTGCTGCTCATCCTCGTGGCGGGGGCTGTAAGCCGTCCCCTCGACTGGGTCAGCCTCCTGGTGGTGGTCGTGCTCGTCGTCGGCGCGGGAGCGCTCGCCTGGGCAGGCACCAAGCCCAGGCAGGAGCGCTGAGGACTCGCCACGCGGCATACGGGCGGTGTGGCCAGCGCCACCTGCCCGGCCGGCCGCGGGGGAGGGGCGCCGCATTAGAGTGAGGTGCAGGTAATCCCCAACGGCGCTGGAGGCCTCTGCACCCATGACTACTCAGCCTGACCGACCTGTTTCTGTGATCGTCGCGGGCGCACGCACGCCCATGGGCCGGCTGCTCGGCTCGCTCAAGGACTTCTCCGGCGCCGACCTCGGCGGCTTCGCCATCAAGGGCGCCCTCGACAAGGCCGGCGTCGCGCCCGACCAGGTCGACTACGTGATCATGGGCCAGGTGCTCCAGGCCGGCGCGGGCCAGATCCCCGCCCGCCAGGCCGCCGCCAAGGCCGGCATCCCCATGACCGTCCCCGCGCTGACGATCAACAAGGTCTGCCTCTCGGGCATCAACGCCATCGCCATGGCCGACCAGCTGATCCGCGCCGGCGAGTTCGACGTCGTCGTGGCGGGCGGCCAGGAGTCGATGACCAACGCCCCCCACCTGCTGACCAAGTCCCGTGAGGGCTACAAGTACGGCGATGTGCCGCTGCGCGACCACATGGCCTTCGACGGCCTGTGGGACGCCTTCACCGACCAGGCCATGGGGCTGCTCACCGAGCAGGCCAACACCGGTGACCAGCAGTTCACCCGCGAGCAGCAGGACGAGTTCTCGGCGCGCAGCCACCAGCTCGCTGCCCGCGCGTGGAAGGACGGCCTGTTCGACGACGAGGTCGTCGCAGTCTCCATCCCGCAGCGCAAGGGTGACCCGGTCGAGTTCAAGACCGACGAGGGCGTCCGCGCCGACACGACCACCGAAACGCTCGGCAAGCTGCGCCCCGCGTTCTCCAAGGACGGCACCATCACCGCCGGCTCCGCCTCCCAGATCAGCGACGGCGCCGCTGCGGTCGTCGTCATGAGCAAGGCCAAGGCGCAGGAGCTCGGCCTGACCTGGCTCGCCGAGATCGGCGCCCACGGCATGGTCGCCGGCCCCGACTCGACGCTCCAGCAGCAGCCCGCGCGCGCCATCGCCCAGGCCTGCGAGCGCGAGGGCATCACCCCGGCCGACCTCGACCTCGTCGAGATCAACGAGGCGTTCGCGGCGGTCGGCCTGGCCTCGGCCAAGGAGCTCGGCATCGACCTCGACAAGGTCAACGTCAACGGCGGCGCCATCGCCATGGGTCACCCGATCGGCATGTCCGGCGCCCGCATCGCCCTGCACCTCGCCCTCGAGCTCAAGCGCCGCGGCGGCGGCGTCGGCGCGGCGGCGCTGTGTGGTGGCGGCGGCCAGGGCGACGCCCTGATCGTGCGTGTCCCCCGCTCCGAGAACGGCTGACGTTTGGCCCCCCGCACCGTCGACGTGCCTGCCCTGGTCGAGTCGGCCAGGGCAGGCTCGCCTCGGGCCGTCGCCCGCCTCATCTCGCTGGTCGAGGACGCGCACCCCGCCCTGCGCGAGGTGATGGCGGCCCTGGCGCCGCACACCGGCCAGGCGCATATCATCGGCATCACGGGCAGCCCGGGCGTCGGCAAGTCCACGTCCACGAACGCCTTCGTCGCGGCATACCGCGCCCAGGGCAAACGCGTCGGGGTGCTGGCCGTCGACCCGTCCTCACCGTTCTCCGGCGGCGCCCTGCTCGGCGACCGCGTCCGCATGCAGGACCACGCGCTCGACCCCGAGGTCTACATTCGCTCGATGGCCAGCCGCGGCCACCTCGGCGGCCTCTCGTGGACCACCCCGCAGGCGCTGCGCGTGCTCGACGCGGCCGGGTGTGAGGTGATCCTCATCGAGACCGTGGGAGTGGGCCAGTCGGAGGTCGAGATCGCGGGGCTCGCCGACACCACGCTCGTGCTGCTCGCTCCCGGGATGGGCGACGGCATCCAGGCGGCCAAGGCAGGCATCCTCGAGATCGGCGACGTCTTCGTCGTCAACAAGGCCGACCGCGACGGCGCCGACGCCACCGTGCGCGACATCAGGCACATGATCTCCCTGGGCGACCGCACCGAGCCGGGCCTGTGGCGGCCCCCCGTGGTGAAAACGGTTGCCGCGCAGGGTCAAGGCATCGACGAGGTGATCGAGGCCATCGAGAAGCACACGTCCTGGATGGACGAGTCCGGCACCTTGCGCGAGCGGCGGGTGCGCCGCGCCGGCGACGAGATCGAGTCCATCGCCCTGCAGCAGCTCCGCGCCAAGATGGGCGACCTGCGCCACGGCAACGGCGTCGACGAGCTCGCGGCCGCCGTCGTGGACGGCACGACCGACCCGTATGCCGCGGCCGACAAGATCGTCGCCGCCCTCGGGTGAGTGGGCAGGCGGGCGCGAGGGTCGTAGGGTGAAGCCCGACCCGACGAGAGGAACTACTTCGTGCAGCCCCAGGTGATCGCCGGACGCTACGAGGTGACCCGTGCCATCGGTAGCGGCGGCATGGGCACCGTGTGGCTCGCTCGTGACACCGTGCTCGGCCGCGAGGTGGCCATCAAGCGGGTGGGGGCGCTGCCAGGGGAGCCTGCGGCTGCCGCGCGGGCGATGCGCGAGGCACGGATCGCCGCCTCGCTCAACGACGCGCACGTCGTCGGCGTCTACGACATCGTGGACGAGGACGACGCGCACTGGCTCGTGATGGAGTACGTCGACGGCCAGAGCCTGGCCGAGCAGATCCGCGACGAGGGGCCGTTGCCCGTCGCTCGCGTGGCCGGGATCGGCGCCCTGGTGGCCCGGGCCCTGGCCAAGGCGCACCAGCGCGGCATCGTGCACCGTGACATCAAGCCGGGCAACATCCTCATCACCAAGTCGGGCAACCCCAAGATCAGCGACTTCGGCATCGCCCGGGCGCACGCCGACGACCAGCTGACCCAGACCGGGTTCATGACCGGCACGCCGAGCTACCTCTCGCCGGAGCTGGCCCGTGGTGGTGACCCGACCTCCGCCTCCGACGTGTGGGCCCTCGGCGCCACGCTGTACTCCGCCGTCGAGGGCGCTCCCGCCTACGAGGCGCAGGCCAACCCCCTGGCGACCCTGCAGATGATCGCCTCCGGGTCCCCGCGGCCCATGGAGCTGGCCGGACCGCTCGGCGGAGCCATCGCCGCGATGATGGCCCCCGAGGCGAGCGACCGGTGGGACATGACCACCGCGGCCGATCACCTGGACCGCATCGCCCGCGGCGACATGACCATGCCCCTGCCCGTCGGCGCGGCCTTCGGCGCCGGCGCCACCGAGCTGCTGCCCGAACCCATGGAGAGCACCCAGCGCCTGGGCGCCGCCCCCGTGGACGAGCCGCCGGCATACGTCCCGCCCGCTGGGCCCGACGACGAGCCGCGCCGGCCCGGTGGTCGCGGGTGGATCATCGCCGCCCTGGTCCTGCTGCTGCTCGGGCTGGCCCTCGCCTACGCCCTGACCAGCGGCTTCGGCTCGAACACGCCGACCCCCGGCACGACCACGACGGTCACCTCCACCAACACCAAGACGGTCTCGCCATCGCGGCCCCCCTCGTCCTCCACGAGCTCCTCGTCCAGCTCGTCGTCGAGCACCTCGGCTCCCCCACGACCACGACCACGACGACCGCGCCCGCCCTGAACCCGGCCCGGATGGAGAAGTTCGTCAAGACGTACTACGAGGACGTCACGGACGCCGCGAAACGCGACCAGACCTTCGCCGAGCTCACCCCCGCCATGCAGGCCCAGGCTCACGGTCGGGCCGGGTACGAGGCGTTCTGGAGCACGATCTCCAAGGTCGACGTCCACAGCGTCACGGCCGACCCCGCTACCGGGGTCGTCACCGCCCAGCTGACCTTCCACAAGGTCGACGGGGGCACCAGTGACGAGACCCACCGGCTGGGCGTGGTCAACGGCGGCCAGCCATACCTCATCACCAGCGACACGATGGTCTGAGGACGGCCATGACGAGGGTGCGTCCAGCTCTCGTCTTCGTGGTCGGGCCCGAGCACCTGCCCACGATCGAGAGCGAGTTCTCGCGCTACGCAAGGGATTACGAGGTCCTGTGCGCCGACAGTGCTGACGCCGGACGCGCCCTGGTCGCCCGCCTGACGAGTGCGCAGGTGCCGGTCGCGCTGCTCGGCATCGGGTGGCAGGTCCCCGGCGTCGAGCACGGCCTCGAGCTGATGGACGAGCTGCACAACCAGGTGGCGACGGCCCGGCGGATCTGCCTCACCGGACGCCACGACTTCGGGCTGTCCCTGACCGCGCTGCGTGGGGCGCTCGGTCAGGGCCGCATCGACACCTACCTGCTCATCCCGCAGGGTCCGCGGGACGAGGAGTTCCACACGGCGATCGTCGAGTACCTCTCGGACTGGGGCTGGGCCGCGTCCACCCCCGAGGTCGAGGGCGTGCAGATCGTCGACGGGAGCGGCTCGTCAGAGGTGGCGCGCATCCGCGACTTCCTCGACCGCATGGGCATCCCACACCGCGTGTACACCCCGGACAGCGACGTGGGCCGACAGATCATCGGCCAGCTGCCGTCCGTCCTCGGCGGTGCGGCTCCGGCGTTCCCGGTGGTGTCAGCCGGCATCGTGGGCGGCCCGATGGAGGGCGCCACGGCCCGCGAGGTGGCGCGGCGGTTCTACGGCTCGCCGGCCAGCCTCGACTCCGACGAGGTGGCTGACCTCGTCGTCATCGGTTCGGGACCAGCGGGGCTGGCCGCCGCGGTCTACGGCGCCTCAGAGGGCCTGAGCACGATCGTCATCGAGTCCGAGGCCGTGGGCGGCCAGGCGGGCACGAGCTCGATGATCCGCAACTACCTGGGCTTCCCCCGCGGCATCTCGGGTATGCGCCTCGCCCAGCGGGCGCGGTTCCAGGCCACCCGCTTCGGCGCGGCCATCTACACCGGGGTGGGTGCCGAGGCGATCGACCCGGGCGCCGCGCCGGGCGAGCCCCACACGGTCCGTACGGAGGGCGGCCGACTGCGCGCCCGCGCCGTCGTCGTGGCGACCGGGGTGGCCTACCGGCGGCTGGGGATCGAGGCGCTCGAGGCGCTCGTGGGCCTGGGAGTCTTCTACGGCGCCGCCACCAGTGCATCGCGCGAGATGCAGGGGCGCGACGTCTTCGTCGTCGGCGGCGGCAACTCGGCGGGCCAGGCCGCGGTCCACCTCGCGCGTTATGCGCGATCGGTCACCTTGCTCGTGCGGCGGCCCGATCTGTCGGCGACGATGTCCGACTACCTCGTGCGCCAGATCGCGGCCACGGATCGGATCGCGGTCCGCACGGCCACTCGGGTCACCGATGGCGGTGGCGCGGGGCACCTGGACTGGCTGGAGCTCACGGGGCCCGATGGTGCACAGCGCGTGGCGGCGGACGGCTTGTTCCTCTTGCTGGGTGCCGACCCCTGTGGCGACTGGCTGCCCGACGACATCGCGCGCGACGACCGCGGCTTCGTGTTCACCGGGCGCGAGGTGCCCAAGGAGCGCTGGACCGACGGCCGGCCGCCCGCATCGCTGGAGACGACGGTGCCGGGCATCTTCGCCGCAGGCGACATCCGGGCGGGGTCCATGAAGCGGGTCGCGTCCGCGAGCGGGGAGGGTGCAGCGACTGTGGCGCTGGTGCACGCCTACCTGACCCCGACGCGCACCTGACGCAAAACCATTGGTGGCCACGGGCGTCAGGTGTCTACCGTCGAAGTATGGAGATCCGCAGGCTGGACGCCCACGATCGGGGTGAGTTCGACCGCTTCCACGCGATCATGGAGGCCGCCGAGCGCTTCGAGCGTCCCTTCGCCGCGGTCTGGTCGCTGGAGGAGGCTCGCATCGTCTTCACCGACACCGACCCGGGTGAGCGGATCGACGCGGTCGTCGCGGTGGACGGCGACGAGGTCGTCGGCGCGGGTGCTGCCTTCTCGGGTGTCACCGACAACCTGCACGTGAGCTTCGTCAGCCCGTGGGTGCACCCGGACCTGCGCCGCAGGGGCATCGGGTCTGCCGTGCTGGCGGAGCTGGTTGCCTTGTGCCGCAAGGACGGCCGCACCGACCTGGTCATGGAGACGGCATACCCGTTCGAGCGGGAGCACGACCACCCCTACCGCCGTTTCGCCGAGAAGCACGGGTTCGTGATGGCCAACCGTGACATCGTCCGGGTGCTCGACCTGCCCGTGCCCGATGCCCTGCTCGAGGAGCTCGTCCTCGAGGCGCGCGCCCACCACGTTGGGTATCGCATCGAGAGCTTCGTCGGTGCGGTCCCCGAGCCCCCTGGTCGAGAGCCTGTGCGCAGCGCGCAACCAGCTCGCCGTGGACGCTCCGTCGGGGCTCCTGACGTTCGAGGAGGAGGCCATCACCCCCGAGCTGCTGCGCTACCGCGAGGACTCGCTGCGTCGTCAGGGCAGGACGATGCTCTCGACCCTGGCCCTCACGCAGGCCGGCGACGTCGCGGCCTACAGCGACCTCGTCATTCCGGCCGGCGACCTGCCGTGGGTCTACCAGTGGGGTACCCTCGTTCGCCGCGAGCACCGAGGCCATCGGTTGGGCCTGGCCGTCAAGGCTCGCGCCCTGCAGGAGCTGCAGCGGCGCATCGCACCGGAACGCACCCGCGTGCACACGTGCAACGCCGAGCAGAACGCGCACATGGTGGGGATCAACGAGCGCCTGGGGTTCCGCAAGGTCGAGGTCGCTCCAGCCTTCCTGCTGCGGGTCGCGCCGGGGCGGCGCACCGCCTGAGGGGCCGGCAACGGCACGGCATACGGTGTCCTCATGCTTGTTGCCTTCTCCGTCGCACCCTCCCTCGTCGCCGACGCCGCTGACGACACCGGCTCGGTGAGCCAGGCCGTCGCGGCGGCGGTCGAGGTCGTCCGCGCCTCCGGGCTGCCCAACCGCACCGACGCGATGTTCACCACCATCGAGGGGGAGTGGGAGGAGTGCATGACCGTGGTCAAGGGCGCCGTCGACGCGGTGGCCGCGTTCGGCCCGCGCGTGAGCCTCGTGCTCAAGGCGGACATCCGACCCGGGTATGCCGGTGAGCTGACGGCCAAGGTCGCGCGCCTCGAGGCGGCGCTCGACGAACGCAGCTAGCGGCGCCGCCCACTGGCGCTCCGAGACGGTGCTCCGAGACGGTGCTCTGAGACGGCGCTCCGAGACGGTCCCACGGCGTGCCCGGGCCGACCACTAGCCTGCCCTCGTGCCCAAGCCCATCCGCCTGCCGTTCGACCCGATCACCCGGGCGGCGCAGTTGTGGATCCGCAGGTGGGGACGCGGGTCACAGCCGCTCGCCATGGCCAGTGCCACCTCGATCATGCGGGTCCAGCAGCTGCTCATCACCGACTACGACGCGATCGTGGGTCGCCACGGGCTCACCTTCGCGCGCTACGAGGCCCTGGTGCTCCTCGCCTTCAGCCGCGAGGGTCGCCTCGGCATGAGCAAGATCGGCCAGCGCCTCATGGTCCACCCCACCAGCGCCACGAACATCATCCAGCGGCTCGACGCCCAGGGGTTCGTCCGACGGGTGCCGAACCCCGATGACGGTCGCGGCACCCTGGCCGTCATCACCGACGCGGGCCGGGAGGCCATGGAGGCGGCGACCGCCGACCTCGTGCAGTCCCGGTTCGGCCTCGGCATGCTCACCGCCGCCGAGCACGAGCAGCTGTTCGAGCTCCTGCGCAAGGTCCGTATCGGGGCTGCCGACTTCGACGCCTGAGCTGGGGCGGAGGTTGGGCTTGGAATTTAGTAGGACGTCCTAGTAAATTGACCCCATGACCCAGACCCCCCAGCCCGAGATGACCGGCGCGGCCCGTTGGCAGGCCCGCTACGACGCCGCCCAGGCCAAGGGGCAGGTCCGTGACGCCGACTTCACCACGCTCTCGCAGATGGAGGTCGAACCGGTCTACGGCCCGGCCGACGGCTCCGAGGTGCCTGACCGGATCGGCTGGCCGGGGGAGTACCCCTTCACCCGCGGCCTCTACCCGACGGGCTACCGGGGTCGCACCTGGACGATCCGCCAGTTCGCCGGGTTCGGCAACGCCGTCCAGACCAACGAGCGCTACAAGATGATCCTCGAGCGCGGCGGCGGCGGGCTGTCGGTGGCGTTCGACATGCCGACCCTGATGGGCCGCGACTCCGACGACCCGATGAGCCTGGGCGAGGTCGGGCACTGCGGGGTGGCGATCGACTCGGCCGCCGACATGGAGGTGCTGTTCCGCGACCTCCCGCTCGAGGACATCACCACCTCGATGACGATCAGCGGTCCGGCAGTGCCCGTCTTCTGCATGTACCTCGTCGCCGCGGAGCGGCAGGGCGTCGACCTCGGAGTGCTCAACGGGACGCTCCAGACCGACATCTTCAAGGAGTACATCGCCCAGAAGGAGTGGCTGTTCGAACCCGAGCCGCACCTGCGCCTGATCGGCGACCTGATGGAGTACTGCAACGAGAACATCCCGGCGTACAAGCCGCTGTCGGTCTCCGGCTACCACATCCGCGAGGCCGGCTCCACGGCTGCGCAGGAGCTCGCGTTCACCCTCGCCGACGGCTTCGGCTACGTCGAGCTGGGCCTGTCCCGGGGCCTGGACATCGAGACCTTCGCCCCCGGCCTGTCGTTCTTCTTCGACAGCCACCTCGACTTCTTCGAGGAGATCGCCAAGTTCCGTGCCGCTCGTCGCATCTGGGCGCGGTGGCTGCGCGACGTCTACGGCGCCAAGACCGACAAGGCCCAGTGGTTGCGCTTCCACACCCAGACCGCCGGGGTCAGCCTTACCGCCCAACAGCCCTACAACAACGTCGTCCGCACCGCCGTCGAAGCGCTCGCCGCGGTCCTCGGTGGCACCAACTCGCTGCACACCAACGCCCTCGACGAGACCCTGGCCCTGCCCAGCGAGCAGGCCGCCGAGATCGCGCTGCGCACCCAGCAGGTCATCATGGAGGAGACCGGAGTCGTCAACGTCGCCGACCCGCTCGGCGGCAGCTGGTACGTCGAGGCCCTCACCGACAAGCTCGAGGCCGAGGCCGAGAAGATCTTCGCGACCATCAAGGCCCAGGGCGAGCTCGGCAAGCCGCGCAACGCCCAGGGCGAGGTGGACCACCCCGTCGGGCCGATGACCTCGGGCATCCTGCGCGGCATCGAGGACGGCTGGTTCATGTCCGAGATCGCCGAGGCCGCGTTCCAGTACCAGGTGGCGTTGGAGAAGGGCGACAAGAAGGTCGTCGGCGTCAACTGCCACACCGCGTCAGTCACCCACGAGCTCGAGATCCTTCGGGTCAGCCACGAGGTCGAGCGCGAGCAGGTCGCCGCCCTCAAGGCCCGCAAGAGTGCCCGCGACGAGGACGCCGTCCGAGCCGCGGTGCAGCACATGGTCGAGGTCGCGCGCACGGACGCCAACATGCTGCCAGCGATGCTGGACGCCGTCCGCGCCGAGGCGACCCTGGGCGAGATCTGCGACGCCCTGCGCGACGAGTGGGGCGTCTACCGCGAGCCGGCCCGCTTCTAGGTATCCCGCCGTTCCCGGTATGCCGCGTCCGCGCCGGGCGCGGCGGCCTCACCCCTCGCGCTGGGCGCGGCGCAGCCGGGCGTAGGCCACGTCGGCGAGCAGTCCGATCAGGCCGTCGATGAAGGCCTCGTCGGGCTCGCCCGTCGCCAGCGCCCGGTGCATCACCGATCCGACGACGACATCGGCGAGCAGGTCGACATCGACCATCTCGGGCATGATCTCGCCGCGCGCGATGGCGCGTTCGACGGACGTGGCGACCAGCGCGTGCAGCCGCGTGGACAGTGACTCGCGGACCTGCCGGCCGACGCCCGCGGGGTCGCGGGCGGACTCCGCCAGCAGCGCGGCATACGCGGCGCCGGTGGACGGGTCGCGCAGCACCCGCGCCGCCTCGGTGATCCCCGCGCGCATGTCGGCGGCCAGCGACCCCTGGTCCTCGACGTCGACCTGGTCGAAGGTCACCGCCACCGCATGGATCGCGAGCTCGACCTTGGAGGGCCACCGGCGGTACAGCGTGCTCTTCGCCACCCCGGCCTTGTGGGCCACGGTCTCCATCGACATCCGCGCCACGCCCTTGTCGGCGAGCACCTGGCGGGCCGCCTGCGTGATCGCCTGCTCGGTCGCCTCCTCACGGGGGCGGCCCGGCCGACGGCTTCGTGCGGACTTGGGTCGTAGGGTCATCACCGGCGATCATGCCATTGACCACGTCGGGCGTGTTCCAGATTTGTCCTCGCGGGTGCCTCTGGGTCATGGTGGATGGATGCCGGCTGCGGAGAACCCTCCCGCGCCGGCCCGCTCACGTAAGGAATCGTCCTGTGTCCAGCTTGGCCAAACGCGCCCTCCTCACGGTGCTGACCGTGCTCGGGATCGTGCTGCTGGCTGTAGGGGCCTGGTTCATGGTCAACCTCGGCACCTCCGGCAGCGCCACCCTGAGCGCGACCCCCGCGTCGGGCAGCGTCGTCGTCCTGACCCCCTCGGTGCTCAACCGGGTGGACGGTCCAGTCACGGTGACCGCCACGGCGAAGAACGGCGGCCCGGTCTTCCTGGGGCTGGCCAGCCCGGGCGACGCTGAGGCCATCGTCGGTGGCGCCGACCGCACCACGGTCAACGGCGCCCACGTCCGAGACTGGTCCCTGGTCAGCTCGCGCGCGGGTGCCGGACCGGCGCCCGCCCTTGCCCAGGCCGACATCTGGCACCACGTGCAGCAGGGCCGCGGCACGGTGCGCCTCCAGGTCGACCAGGCGGACGCCCCCGAGTCGCTGGTCGTCGCCACCGCGCAGGGCACGCCCGCAGACCTGTCGTCGCTCACCCTCACCGTGCAGCGCCCGACGTGGTTCGTCCAGTCGCTGCTCGCCGCGCTGCTCGGTCTGCTGGCCGCCGCGGCCGGCGGGGTCGGCCTGTGGCGGATGCGCGGGCCCTCGCCATCGGACCGCGAGGCTGACGAGGAGGTGACCTCATGAGGGTTCGTTCCCACCTGCGGGCCGTGGTGCCCCTCGGCGTCGCCGTGTCCATCTCCCTGTCCGGGGTGACCGCCTGCGCCACGGTCGCCGGAGTCCATGCCGTTCCGGCGGCCGCCGCGACCAGCGCCCCGCTCAGCCCCGAGCGGGCCGAGCAGATCGCGGCCCGCGTCATGACCGCGGCGGCCACGGCCCGCACGGCCAAGCCCGCTCAGGCCAAGGCGCTGCGCGCCGCGGCGATGACCGGCTCGGCGCTCGCCGTCGCCACTGCGGCAGACCAGCTCGGCACGACCACCGCCGCGGCACCCCAACCCGTCACCCGGACCCCGCAGCCCCGGGTGCTCGCGATCTCGCGCGGCACCGGGTGGCCACGCGTGATCGTCGTGCAGACCACCGACGACACGGGAGCCTCGGTACTCAACCTGCTGACCTCGCCGGACGCCAAGACGCCGTTCAAGCTGTCGGCGAGCGCAACCATGCACGCCGGTGCCACCGTGCCCGCACTGGACCCGCTCAGCGTCGGATCACCGCTGGTGGGCCCGGGCTCCGGGCTCGCCGTCGATCCCCAGGACCTGGTCAGCGAGTATGCCGCGAGCCTCGCGTTCCCCAAGAAGACCCCGGCCGCGCAGATCGACACCACCGACCCCTTCTCCACCGGGGTTCGCGCGAACGCCGCGGCCCAGCTCAAGGCGTTCGGTGGACTGGCATCCCTGACCCAGACCCACCACCCGCAACCGGACCGGACCGTGGCGATCGGACTGCGAGGCGGCGGGGCCTTGGTCTTTGCGCTCCTCGAGCGCACCGACGCGATCACCCTCAAGCCTGGTGGCAAGTCGCTCACCCCGAGCCCGGCTTTCCAGAAGCTGGTGCACAAGAAGACGCTCAGCTCCAGCGCCGAGCTCAAGTCCTACGAGACGGTGGTGTTCACCATCCCTGCTCAGGGCCAGGCCACCGTGGTCGCCGTCGACGAGACCCTCTTCTCCGCCAAGGGCGCCTGAGCGCCGCCGAGGACCGTGAGGGAGAATTCCCCCATGACTGATCAGCCGACCACGCCCGGCCTGCGTGGCGCCGTCGACCTCACCGGACTCGGCGCGCCCACCGGCCCGAGTTCCCGTCCGTCCTCCGGCGCGCCACGCGCCGGCGGAGCCGCACCACGGACGGATGCGCCAGCCGGCGTCCCCGGCCGGTCTGGGCTCGTGGTCGAGGGCAGCGACGCGAACTTCTCCGAGATCGTCAACGCCTCCGTCACGGTGCCCGCCGTTCTCGTGCTCTGGGCCGCCCAGTTCCCCGAGTCCCGCGACTTCCTCGACACGGTCGTCGCCGTGGCTGCTGGCCTCGGTGGCCGGGTCCAGGTCGTCAGCGTCGACGTCGAGGCCAACCCCGGGCTCCTGCGCGCCTTCCAGGTGCAGACGGTCCCCGTGACCATGGGACTGGTGCAGCAGCAGCCCGTGCCCCTGTTCGCCGGCCCCCAGCCCGCCGACCAGGTGCGAGCCGTGCTCGACGAGCTGCTCACACTCGCGGTCCAGCATGGCGTCACCGGCCGGGTCGACGTCGAGGACGCGACCGTGGACGCCGGCGACGACGGTGAGCAGGAGCCTGAGCTGCCGCCGCTGCACCAGCAGGCCTACGACGCCATCGAGCGCGGCGACCTCGAGGCCGCCGCCGCGGCATACGAGCAGGCCTTGAAGCAGAACCCCGCCGACAGCGACGCCGAGCTGGGTCTCGCCCAGGTCGGCCTCATGCAGCGCACCCACGGCGCCGACCTGCAGACCGCCCGCGCGGCTGCCGCCGACCACCCCACCGACGTGGCCGCCCAGACCCTGGTCGCCGACCTCGACGTACTCGGCGGACACGTCGAGGACGCCTTCCTGCGCCTCATCGACCTGGTCAAGGCGACCACGGGGGACGAGCGCGAGCAGGCGCGGGGGCACCTGCTGCAGCTGTTCGCGGTGGTGGGGTCGCACGACGACCGCGTCCGCAAGGCACGCACGGCGCTGATGAGCGCGCTCTTCTGACAGGTTCGACTTTCGGGGTGCCACCGGAGGCGACAGGATGACCTCATGGCGTCAACACGGGAACACCTCATCGGTCTGTTGCTGGGAGCCGAGGGAGACTGGCCGGCTGCGTTCGAGACGCTCGCCGGCCGCCTCGGAGTGATCACGGCGCCCGACGGCAGCAGCCACCGGGTCTCCACCGAACGGGTCACCATCGAGCCGTTCAACCTGCGCGACAAGCCTCGCCACGACCTGGTGATCGACCGCCTCGCGCACTGGTACTACCACCCGCGCGAGTGGCTCAAGAAGGTCGCGCTCATGGACGACGTCTACCTGCTCAACAGCCCGTTCACGTTCCAGTCCATGGAGAAGCACTCCGCCTACTGCGCTTTGCTGCGGATGGGCATGAACGTCCCCGAGACGGTGCTCGTGCCCTACAAGAACCCGCTCGACAACGCGCGCTGGGCCTTCACCTCGGCGCGGTACAACAAGACCTTCGACCTCGACCGCATCGCCGACGAGCTGGGCTACCCCATGTTCATGAAGCCGTTCGACGGCGGGGCCTGGCGCGGGGTGTCCCAGATCAAGAACCAGGCCGACCTGCACGCGGCCTACGACGACTCCGGAGAGATGCTCATGCACCTCCAGAAGGCCGTCGACGGCTTCGAGGTGTTCGCCCGCGCGCTGACCATCGGTCCGGAGACGATGGTGATGAAGTTCCAGCCCGACGAGCCCATGCACCAGCGGTATGCCGTGGAGCACGGCTTCCTCTCGGACGCCGTGGGCACCGAGGCGATCACCATCGCCCAGACCGTCAACGCGTTCTTCCGCTGGGAGTTCAACTCCTGCGAGATGCTCGTGAAGGACGGGGTCGTCTACCCGATCGACTACGCCAACGCCTGCCCCGACGTCGCCGTGACCTCGTTGCACTACTACTTCCCGTGGGCGATGAAGGCCCTGTTGAAGTGGTCGCTGTACTGCGTGGCCACCGGCCGCGCCCCGCGCACCCAGGTCGACACCGGGCCCTGGTTCGCGGTGGCTGACGATCCGGCGCTGGACTACCACGGCAAGCTCGCCGCATACCAGAAGCTGGCGGACGACTACTTCGAGACCGACCGCTACCGCGAGTTCTGCGCGACGGCGCTGCCGGACCTCGACGAGATGGTGTTGGACTGGGTCGACTCGGACGACTTCCGCCGACTGCTCACGGAGACGATCCAGTCGACCTACCCGCGGCAGGAGTGGGACCGGTTCGAGGGGCACTTCGGCGGGCTGACCCGGCTCTGGGTCACCGACGAGCGCTCACGACTCGGGTCGGGTGCGTCCCATGCCGACGAAGGAGTGGTCGGGGGCCCGGCGCCCGCAGTCGCGCAGTAGCTGGATCAGCAGGCGCGGCACTCGGCGGGCAGCTGGTGACGACGCGCCTCGGGCTGCATGAGCCGGGGCCGGCGCAGCCCACGGACGCGGTCGAGCGTGGCCAGGTTGGGGCCGCGCTTGCTGGATCGGGGGAAGGTGCTGGGCGTGTCTTCGTGGTGGTGGTTCGGCGCGCTCATGTGGTGGACAACGCCATCCAAGCGGGAGATGTTCCGCACCGACCGAGGTCGGTCCCGAACATCTCCGGCTACCCTCACCTTCATGGCTGCCCCCGAGATGACCAAGCCGACCGACGACGGACGCGCGAAGTTCGACGTGCTCGTCGAGGAGCTCAGCGCCGAGCTCGACGTGCAGCGCGCGTCGATGTTCGGGATGCCTTCGATCAAGCGCCGCGGCGGCAAGGCGTTCGCCGGGCTCTACGGCGACGACATGGTGTTCAAGCTGGACGGCCCCGCGCACGCCGAGGCGCTCAGCCTCGAGGGGGCCCACCTGTTCGAGCCGATGGCCGGCCGTCCGATGAAGGCTTGGGTGCAGGTGCCACCCGCGCACGAGCAGCGCTGGCTGGAGCTCGCCAAGGCGGCTGAGCAGGCTCTGGGCTAGGACCCCAGCGCCGCTAGGACCCCAGCGCCGCTAGGACCCCAGCGCCGCGCCCACGACCTCCCTGGCCTCCGCCTGCACCTGCGCGAGGTGCTCGGCGCCACGGAAGGACTCGGCATAGATCTTGTAGACGTCCTCGGTGCCGGACGGCCGCGCGGCGAACCACGCACTCTCGGTGGTGACCTTGAGGCCGCCGATGGCCGCCCCGTTGCCGGGCGCCTGGGTGAGCTTGGCGGTGATCGGCTCACCGGCGAGGGAGTCGGCCGCCACGTCCTCGGGGGAGAGCGCGGCCAGCTTGGCCTTCTGGTCGCGATTGGCGGGAGCGTCGATGCGCGCGTATGCCGGGTCGCCGTGGACGGCGGTGAGCTCGGCGTAGTGCTGGCTCGGTGTCTTGCCGGTCGCGGCGAGGATCTCGGAGGCGAGCAGGGCGAGGATGATGCCGTCCTTGTCGGTGGTCCACGCGTGGCCGTCGCGACGCAGGAACGACGCACCCGCGGACTCCTCACCACCGAAGCCGAAGCTGCCGTCGATCAGGCCCGGGACGAACCACTTGAACCCGACGGGCACCTCGACCAGCCGCCCGCCGACCTCGGCCGCGACCCGGTCGATCATCGACGACGACACCAGGGTCTTGCCGATAGCCGCGCCCTGCGGCCAGTCGGGGCGGGCGCCGCCGAAGAGGTACCGGATCGCCACGGCGAGGAAGTGGTTGGGGTTCATCAGGCCGGCGTCGGGCGTGACGATCCCGTGCCGGTCCGAGTCGGCGTCGTTGCCGGTGGCGATGTCGTAGTCGTCCTTGCGCGCGATGAGCGAGGCCATCGCCGCGGGTGACGAGCAGTCCATCCGGATCTTGCCGTCCCAGTCGAGGGTCATGAACCGCCAGGTGGGGTCGACGAGCGGGTTGACCACGGTCAGGTCGAGGCCGTGCCGGTCGGCGATCTCGCCCCAGTAGGCCACGCTGGCCCCACCCAACGGGTCGGCGCCGATGCGGACACCGGCGTCCTTGATGCGCTGGAGGTCGAGCACGTGCGGGAGGTCGTCGACGTACGTGCCCAGGAAGTCGTAGGGCTCGGCGTGGGCGCGGGCGCGGCTGAAGGGCACCCGCCGTACGTCGCCGAGCCCGGCGGCGATGAGCTCGTTGGCGCGGGCGGCGATGACCTTGGTCGCGTCGCTGTCGGCCGGCCCGCCGTGGGGCGGGTTGTACTTGAACCCGCCATCGGCGGGCGGGTTGTGTGACGGGGTGACGACGATGCCATCGGCCAGGCCAGGGCCGGTCGTGCGGCCCTGGTTGGCTCGGATGATGGCGTGCGACACCGCCGGGGTGGGGGTGTAGCCGTCGCGGTCGTCGACGAGCACGGTCACGTCGTTGGCCGCGAGCACCTCCAGGGCCGAGGCCCACGCGGGCTCGCTCAGCCCGTGGGTGTCCCGTCCGATGAACAGCGGCCCGTCGAAGCCCTGGGAGGCGCGGTAGTCGCAGATCGCCTGGGTGGTGGCCAGGATGTGCGCCTCGTTGAAGGCGGTGCGCAGGCTCGAGCCGCGGTGACCCGAGGTACCGAACGCCACCTGCTGGTCGAGGTCGTGCGGGTCGGGCTGCAGGGTGTAGTACGCCGTCACCAGGTGCGCGACGTCGACCAGGTCGGACGGCTGGGCCGGCTGCCCGGCGCGTGGGTCGCTCACGACGACAGCTCCCTGCCCCGCGCGCCGGTGTCCTGCTGGATGGTCTCCTGCCCGATGGTCTCCTGCCCGACGGGGACGAGGTAGACGGTCGACAGCGCCGCGACCCGCACCTCGACCGAGTAGGGCTGCCCGTCGGCCGGGTGGTCGTGGGCCTCGAGCACCACGCCCGCCTGGCTGGGCGTCCCGAACTCGTCGAAGCCGCTCGTGTCGAGCAGCACCCGCCACTGACCGGGGTGGGGAACGCCCAGACGCAGCGGGTCGCGCGCCAGACCACCGAAGTTCACCGCGACGGCGACCACCGACCCTTGGCGGTCCTGGGTGCCGAACCGCAGGTAGGAGTAGGTGTTCCAGGCGTTGTCGTTGGCGTTGAGCCACTCGAACCCGGCCGCCTCGGAGTCGAGCGCCCACATCGCGGGGTTCTCGCGGTAGACGCGGTTCAGCTCCTTGACGAGGTTGTGCACGCGGTAGTGCGCGGCATGGTCGAGCAGCCACCAGTCGAGGCCCCTGCCGTCGGCCCACTCGGCCTCCTGGGCGAACTCCGTGCCCATGAAGATGAGCTGCTTGCCGGGGTGGCTCCAGATGTAGGCAAGGAACGCCCGCACGGTTGCGAGCTGGTCGTAGCGGCTGCCGGGTGCCTTGCGCAGCAGGGAGCCCTTGCCGTGGACGACCTCGTCGTGGCTGATCGGCAGCAGGTAGTTCTCGCTGAAGGCGTACATCAGCGAGAACGTGAGCAGGTTGTGGTGGTACTGCCGGTGGATCGGGTCTTCCTTCAGGTACCTGAGGGAGTCGTTCATCCAGCCCATGTTCCACTTCAGCCCGAACCCGAGACCGCCGGTCGAGGTCGGCTTGGTGACCCCCGGCCAGGAGGTGGACTCCTCGGCGATGGTGACGATGCCGGGGACCCGCTTGTATGCCGTGGCGTTGGCCTCCTGGATCAGGCCCACCGCCTCGAGGTTCTCGTGGCCGCCGTGGATGTTGGGGATCCACTCGCCGTCCTTGCGGGCGTAGTCGAGGTAGAGCATCGACGCGACGCCATCGACCCGCAGCCCGTCGACGTGGAACTCCTCGAGCCAGTAGATGGCGTTGGCGACGAGGAAGTTGCGCACCTGCGAGCGCCCGAAGTCGAAGATGTACGAACCCCATTCGGGGTGCCAGCCCTTGCGCGGGTCGGCATGCTCGTAGAGCGGCAGTCCGTCGAACCGGGCCAGGGCCCACGGGTCGGTGGCGAAGTGCCCCGGGACCCAGTCGAGGATGACGCCGATGCCGGCCTGGTGCAGCCGGTCGACGAGGTACCGGAAGTCGTCGGGCCGGCCGAACCGCGCGCTCGGCGCGTAGTAGCTCGTGACGTGGTAACCCCACGACGGCGGGTACGGGTGTTCCATGACAGGCATGAACTCGACGTGGGTGAACCCGAGGTCCTGGACGTAGTTGACGAGGTGCTCGGCCAGGTCGCGGTAGCTGTGGTGCTGGCGCCATGAGCCGAGGTGCACCTCGTAGACGCTCATCGGCCCGGTGTGCGGGTTGGTCTCGGCGCGGCGCTGCATCCACTCGCCGTCGTTCCAGTCGTGGCCGGACGCGACGACGGAGGAGGCCCGGCCGGGCGGCAGCTCGGTGGCCCGGGCCATCGGGTCGGCCTTCTCGCGGACCTTGCCGTCGGCACCGCGCACGAGGAACTTGTAGAGGGTGCCGTCGCCGACTCCAGGGACGAAGAGCTCCCAGACGCCGGACTCGCCGAGCAGCCGCATGGCGTGGCTGCGGGTGTCCCACGTGTTGAAGTCACCGGAGACGTGGACGGCCTGGGCCCGGGGGGCCCACACCGCGAAGGAGGTGCCGACCACGGTGCCCATCGGGCCGGGGTACTCGCGGACGTGCGCGCCCAGAACGGTCCAGAGCTGCTCGTGGCGACCCTCGCCGATGAGGTGCAGGTCGATCGGGCCGAGCGTGGGCGCGAACCGGTAGGGGTCGTCCTGCTCGTGCTCGATCCCGTCGGCGTACGCGACCCGGAGACGGTAGTCCTGGGTCTGCGTGGCGCCGGCCCGCAGCCCGCCCCAGACCCCGTCGGCCTCGTGCTGGAGGTCGATCCGCTCGCCGTCCTGGAACACGACCGCGACGGAGGAGGCGAACGGCCGGTAGGCGCGGACCATGAGGCCAGCGGGCTCGAGGTGGTGCCCGAGCAGGTCGTGCGGCTGCTGGTGGCGGCCGTCGGCGAGGGCCCGGACCGCCTCGGCGGGGGTCGTGGGCACGGGTACCGGCTCGGGTTCGCGGGACACCGGTGGCTCGGTGACCTGGGCCGGCTCGGCGGGCTCGCTGATCTGGTCCGGCTCGGCGCCGAGCGGAGGCAGCACCTGGGCCGCCTCGCGGGTGGGCCCAGAGGTGGGCTCAGGGGTGGGCTCAGGGTCGGGGAGCCCGAACCAGGAGCTGCCGGGGGCGTCGGTGCTGGGCGGAGCTGGGGTGTCAGCGGTGGGCGGAGCCGGGGTGTCAGCGGTGGGCTCGGGGGTGTTCTGCTTGGACTTCTTGCCGAACTTCGGACTCACAGGAGGTCCTTCCTCGCGTCGTCGAGCAGGCGGGCCACCGCGTCGGTGGGGATGGTCAGCCAGGTGGGTCGGTTGCGCGCTTCGTAGACCACTTCGTAGAGGGCCTTGTCGAGCTGGAACGCGATGAGCAGCGCGGCGTCCTGGCGTGGGTCGCGTCCGTAGGCCGCGGCATACCCGTCGAGGAAGGCGTGCTGGGCGGCGGCGACCCAGGCGCGCGCACTCTGGCCGGGGTGGGACTGCTCCCACGACCCGCCGGCGTAGTCGAACGACCGGAGCATGCCGGCGACGTCGCGCACGGCCAGGTCGGGCTGGCTGCGCTCCGCGAGCGGCCGCAACGGCTCGCCCTCGAAGTCGAGGAGGACCCACCCGCGCTCAGGCACGTGGAGCACCTGACCGAGGTGGTAGTCGCCGTGGACTCGCTGGAGGACCGGCCACGGTGCGTTGACCGCCTGGTCGAAGATCGCGGCGATCTGGCGCTCGTAGGCGGCCAGCGCCGGGACCTCGGAGGCGGCAGAGACGTAGCGACCACGCATGCTCGCCACCGTGGCGGCGATGGCCTCGGCGCTCACCGGCACCGTTGGCAGCACCTGCGCCAACAGGGTGTGGACCTCGGCCGTGGCTGCTCCGAGCGCCTTCGCCTGCCCAGTGAAGTCCTCACCCGCGGCGACCGAGCGCAACGCCACGCGCCACGCGTCCTCGGTGCCCGGGAAGAACTCCTGCGCGAACGCGAGGTGGCCGTATGCCGGTGGGTCGTCCTCGCGGATGCCGGGCCAGGTCGCGCTGACGGTGCCCACCATGGTGGGCACCCTCGTGGAGCCGGCTTCGGACAACGCTCCCTGGAGGGTCACGTCGGGGTTCTCGCCGGTCTGGAGCGTACGGAAGAGCTTGCAGATCAACGGCTTTGGCGCCCCGTTGCTGTCGACGCAGTCGAAGACGACGGACGTGTTGGACTGCTCGCCCGAGAGGACCTTGGAGCCCCGCAGGTGCGTCTCTGCCGTCCACGAGGGGTGTCGGGCGGGGACGACTGCGGGCTCAGGGGTGTCGGACTCGGTGCCCGCCTGGGGTGTCGCCTGTTCGAGGATGAGGGCCAACAGCTGGGCGGCGTAGACCGGGTCATGGGCTCCGTCGTAGACCCAACGGCGCCCGAGCACGCTGTGCTCCATGGTGCCGACCAGCGCGTGCCGGGCTCCCTCGAGCGGTGCGTCGCGGTAGGTGAGCGGGACCTGGTAGACCACTGGCTCGACCCCGCCCTCATCGACGACGAGCAGGGTCTCGATCCCGACCTCACCGGCGGGGTCGTCGAGCCGCCACGACCAGAGCCGTCGCAGGCGCGGCACCCGGCCCTTGGCGGCATACCACCGCTGGGTGGACATCCAGACGGGGAGGAGCTCGAGCTTGGTCGGTGAGAGCGACGCGGTCTGGTGGATCTCAGCCATGTGCAGCACCCGGAACGAGCCGCAGCCAGAAGAAGTCGCGCGAGCCGAGGGTCAGCGTGATCGTGCCGTCATCGGAGATCTTCGGGAACCCCTGCCCGCCGAAGAGGTCCTCGAGCTGGGCGCCGGCGAACTCCTCGGGGACCCGCACCGTCGCGGCCTGCGGTCGCGAGGCGAGGTTGTTGACGCACAGCACGGCCTCGGCTACCGACCCGGCCGCCTCAGGCGCCCGCTCGGCGCGCAGGTACGACAGCACCGCCTCGTTGTCGGAGGGGCAGACCTCGAAGTCGCCGCGACCGAACACGGGGTGCCGCTTGCGGATCTCGAGCATCGCCCGCACCCAGTGCAGCAGCGAGGAGCTGCTGGCCATCTGGGCCTCCACGTTGACGTTGTTGTAGTGGTAGACCAGCGACGACACGACGGGCAGGTAGAGCTTGCCCGGGTCGGCGCCCGAGAACCCTGCGTTGCGGTCGGGGGTCCACTGCATCGGCGTGCGCACCGAGTCGCGGTCGTTGAGCCAGATGTTGTCGCCCATGCCGATCTCGTCGCCGTAGTAGAGGCACGGTGACCCCGGCAGGGAGAGCACGAGCGCGTGGATCAGCTCGATCTCGGCACGGTTGTTGTCGAGCAGGGGCGCCAGCCGACGGCGGATGCCGACGTTGGCCCGCATGCGCGGGTCGGGGGCGTACCAGCCGTACATCGCCGCACGTTGCTCCGGCGTGACCATCTCGAGGGTGAGCTCGTCGTGGTTGCGCAGGAACGTGCCCCACTGCGTGCCGGGCGGGATCGGCGGGGTGTCCGCCATCACGTCGATGATCGGTGCGGCCTTCTCCTCGCGCAGCGAGTAGTAGAGCATCGGCATGACCGGGAAGTGGAAGCACATCTGGCACTCGGGGGACTCGGTCGTGCCGAAGTAGTCCACGACGTCCGCCGGGGGCTGGTTGGCCTCGGCGAGCAGGATGCGCCCGGGGTACTCCTTGTCGACCATGGCGCGCAGCTTGGCCAGGAAGTCGTGGGTCTTGGGGTGGTTCTCGCAGTTGTGGCCCTCCTCCTCGTAGAGGTAGGGGACCGCGTCGAGCCGGAACCCGTCGATGCCCATGTCCATCCAGAACCGCACGACGTCGAACATCGCCTCGTGCACCGCGGGGTTCTCGAAGTTGAGGTCCGGCTGGTGGGAGAAGAACCGGTGCCAGAAGAACTGGCGCCGGATCGGGTCGAAGGTCCAGTTGGACACCTCGGTGTCGATGAAGATGATCCGCGCGTCCGAGTACGGCTCGTCGGTGTCGGACCAGACGTAGAAGTCCCCGAACGGCCCCTCGGGGTCGGATCGCGAGGCCTGGAACCACGGATGCTGGTCGCTGGTGTGGTTCATGACGAAGTCGGTGATGATCCGGATGCCGCGCGCGTGGGCCTGCGAGACGAGCTCCTGGAAGTCGGGCAGGGTCCCGAACTCCGGCAGCACCGCGGTGTAGTCGGCGATGTCGTAGCCACCGTCACGCAGGGGTGAGGCGTAGAACGGCGGCAGCCACAGGCAGTCCACCCCGAGCCACTGGAGGTAGTCCAGCCGGTTGATCAGGCCCGTGAAGTCGCCTGCGCCGGACCCCTTCGAGTCGCCGAACCCGCGGACGAGCACTTCGTAGAACACCGAGGTCTTGAACCACTCGGGGTCGTGCTTGAGTCCCGGCTGGGACAGGTTGAGCCCCTGCATCAGAACCTCCTGATCGCGACGATGTGGACGGGCTCGGTCTCGGGCCCGAGGCGGACGTAGACATGTTCGCCCCAGTGCCACGAGGCTCCGGTGATCAGGTCCTGGGCGGCCATGCCGTCGTGGTAGTCGAGCCCCAGTGCGGGCATCGTGAGGTGCACCGTCGACTCGCGCGTGCTGTGGGGGTCGAGGTTGGCGACGACGACGACGATGTCCTCGGAGAGCACCGCGCCGTCGGGCGCCGTCTCGACCCGGCGCTTGGAGAACGCGATGATGTTCTCGTCGTCGACGTGGTGGAACGTGATGTTCCGCAGCCAGTGCAGCGAGGGGTGCTCGCGCCGGATCTCGTTCAGCCTGGTGAGGTACCCGGCCAGCGACTGCCCCTCCTTCACCCCGCCCGGCTCGTAGTCCTCCCAACGGCGGTTCTTGTACTGGTACTTCTCGTTGTCGATCTGCTCCTCGGCGCCCGGCCGCGCGACGTGCTCGATGAGCTCGTAGCCGGAGTAGATGCCGTACGTGGGGACCAGGGTCGCGGCGAGGGCGGCGCGCAGCTTCCAGGCGGCGGGGCCGCCGAACTGCATGTACGGCGTGAGGATGTCGTGGGTGGTCGGCCAGAACGACGGCCGCATGTAGGCCGCGGCGTCCCCGGCGAGCTCGCTCACGTACTCCTCGAGCTCCCACTTCGCGTGGCGCCACGTGTAGTAGGTGTACGACTGCTGGAAGCCGGTCTTGGCCAGGGCGTGCATCATGGCCGGCTTGGTGAACGCCTCGGCGAGCCAGATGACGTCGGGGTGGTCCTTGGCGACGTCCTGGATCAGCCACTGCCAGAACTCGACCGGCTTGGTGTGCGGGTTGTCGACCCGGAAGATCTTCACCCCGTGGTCGATCCACACCTGGATGACGCGGCGCATCTCGGCATACGCACCCGCGGGGTCGTTGTCGAAGTTGAGCGGGTAGATGTCCTGGTACTTCTTCGGCGGGTTCTCGGCATACGCGATGGAACCGTCGGCGCGGGTGGTGAACCACTCGGGGTGGGTCGTGACGTACGGGTGGTCGGGTGAGCACTGCAGGGCAAGGTCCATCGCCACCTCGAGCCCCTCGCGGTGGGCCTCGGCGACGAAGAAGTCGAAGTCCTCGAAGGTGCCCAGGTTGGGGTCGATCGCGTCGTGGCCGCCGTCGGGGGAGCCGATGGCATACGGACTGCCCGGATCCTCGGGACCGGCGCCGAGGGTGTTGTTGGGTCCCTTGCGCGCCGTCGTCCCGATCGGGTGGATGGGCGTGAGGTAGACGACGTCGAAGCCCATCCGGGCGACCGCGGGCAGGCGCTTGGCAGCTGTGCGCAGCGTGCCGGACGTCCAGTGCCCCGTCACGGGGTCCTGCACCGCTCCCTCGGACCGCGGGAACAGCTCGTACCACGCGCCGTACAACGCCCGCTGCCGCTCGACGAGCAGCGGGAACGCGGTCGAGGGACTGACGAAGTCGCGCAACGGCCGTGCGGCCAGCTCGGCCCGCACGGTGGGGTCGGTCCCCGCGTGGAGGCGCGCGATCGGGGGGCGCCGGGTGTCGCGCAGTGCCGTGACCGCGTCGGAGAGGATCTGGGCCTGCTCGGGGGTCCGGCTGACCTCGTCGACGGCGCGCTCGAGGGTGCGGGCGCCCTCCTCGAGCATGAGCTCGGTGTCGATGTCGGCGGCGACCTTGATGCTCGCGTCGTGCTCCCAGGTGCCGTAGGGGTCGGACCACCCCTCGACGCGGTAGGTCCACAGACCCTCACGGTCGGCCGACACCGAGGCTTCCCACGTGTTGAGACCGACGTTGGTGCACGTCATCGCGGTGACGTGCTCGCGGCCGTCCGGGTCGACGAGGACGACCGACGCGTTGACGGCGTCGTGGCCCTCGCGGAAGACGGTGGCGCCCACGGTGAACTGCTCGTCGACCACCGACTTGGCGGGCCTCGCGCCACCGTCCACACAGGGGCTGACCTGCAGCACGGGGATCCGGCCGATGGGCGTCTGCGGTGGTTCGGTGGTCGGGGCAGGAGCGCCGGTAGGGCGGCTGCCGGTGCTACCCGTGCCGGGCGCGTCGGGGGTGTCGGGCGTGGTTCCCAAGGGGGTCGCAGTCACGCGCACGACGCTA